>JAYWHJ010000334.1:0-16972 GCA_043777795.1 Polaromonas sp.
TCTAGCCTCCGCAACCAATATAAAAAGCCAACCTTCGGGTTGGCTTTTTTGTTTTGTCGCCATAATGCAAGCATGCGCAAATCCAAGCTCCAATCGGTCGCCATCGGCGGTAGCGCCGACGACATAGAGGCCGCTTTTTACGAAGCTCTGCAAACCGGCGATATCGACCAGCTCATGGCCTGCTGGGCTGATGAAGATGAAGTCGTGTGCGTGCACCCTGGCGGCCCACGGGTAGTGGGCATAGGCGCCATACGCGCGGCTTTTGACGCCATGTTCTCCAACGGCAGCATCAAAGCGACACCCCAGCGCATACGCAAGATCGAGTCCTTGGCCAGCGCCGTGCATAACGTACTGGAGAAGATCGAAGTGATGACCGAAGATGGCCCACGTGAAGCTTATGTGATTGCGACGAATGTATACCATAAAACGGCGCAAGGATGGCGCATGGTGGCGCACCATGCAAGCCCAGGAACGCCTCGCGAGATGCAGGAACTGTCAGACACGCCAGTGGTTTTGCACTAATTGCGATGTCGGGAGACAGAGCAGATAAAAACATAAGAATCGGGCGTTAGAGCAATAAAATAAAGCGGGAGCCGCTATGAAATATATAGTAATTGACAGATTGCTAGTAGGTATCAGAGATACTTTGACGGTGGCAGAGAGCAAGGTGCTCGCTATCGCGTTGGGGGCGGTAGCTCTAACAGCGTGCGCCAGCGGGCTTTCTCCCACCCAAGCACTGCCCTTCTACCGTTGCGAGTACGGTATTGAGTTCACTGCCAAATTCTCTGGTGACTCCGTGGTGCTGGACAGCACACGTGGGTACGATGTGCTCTATCGGAGCGGCAAAAGTGTCAATCCTGTCGTGAGTGCACAGAGCAAGACCGAACCGCAAGCCTACAGTAATCCGCGCATGGGCGCGGAGTTCCATCTCGGCGTGCTGCAACGTGACGCGATCTTGCGCTATCCCCTATTGCCGCTGACATCACGTTGCGTACGAGACAATTAATTTTGTAAATACACTCTATTTTCGATTGAATACGGCAATATTCGTCCAAAACTGACCTCCGAAAGAGTGACAAAAGCAAAGACTTACCCCGCAATCAGGCATACACTTCCGCAGCACATCCAGGAAGACAAGTCTATGAACGCTCCTCTGCCCGAACACATCCGTAAAGCGCTAGAAACCGTCACGTTAGACGATAAATACAGTCTGGACTATGGCCGCGCTTTCATGAGTGGCGTGCAAGCGCTGGTCAAGCTGCCCATGTTGCAGCGCTTGCGCGATCAGCAGGCGGGTAAAAATACGGCGGGCTTTGTGTCAGGCTATCGTGGTTCGCCGTTGGGCGGTTATGACCAGGCCCTATGGGGAGCGGCCAAGTATTTAAAAGCGCAAAATATTGTCTTTCAACCCGGTGTCAATGAAGAGTTGGCCGCTACGGCCATTTGGGGCACACAGCAGCTGGGCTTTGCGCCGCCAGGCGTACATAAATTTGACGGCGTCTTTGGCATTTGGTACGGCAAAGGTCCCGGCGTGGACCGTACCAGTGACGTGTTTAAACACGCCAACATGGCAGGCACGACGCCATGGGGTGGTGTGATAGCGGTGGCCGGTGACGACCATGTGGCCAAAAGCTCCACCGCCGCGCACCAAAGCGACCACATCTTCAAAGCCTGCGGCCTGCCAGTGTTCTTCCCGGCAAGTGTGCAGGAGATTTTGGATCTGGGCATCCATGCCTTTGCCATGAGCCGCTACGCAGGGGTTTGGGCAGGTATGAAGACGATCCAGGAAATCGTCGAATCATCTGCCACCGCCATGATCGACCCTGACCGCGTGCAGATCAAGCTGCCCACAGACTTTGTAATGCCCCCAGGCGGTGTGCATATCCGCTGGCCGGACGTCGCGCTAGACCAAGAGCAGCGCCTGTTTGACACCAAGTGGTATGCCGCGCTGGCCTACATTCGCGCGAACCGCTTGAACTACAACGCCATCGAGGGCAAAAATGACCGCTTTGGCTTGATGGCCAGCGGCAAAGCCTACAACGACACGCGACAGGCCTTGGCTGACCTTGGCCTGGACGACGCCACCTGCCAACGCATTGGCATTCGCCTGCATAAAGTAGGCGTGGTGTGGCCTCTGGAGGCGCAGCTCACGCGTGAGTTCGCCACTGGGTTGCAAGAGATTTTGGTGGTGGAAGAAAAGCGCCAAGTGATTGAATACCAGCTCAAAGAAGAGCTCTACAACTGGCGCAGCGATGTGCGGCCAAATGTGCTGGGCAAGTTTGACGAGGGCGACCCAGCTGGAGGCCCCTCTGGTAGCTGGCACAACGGCGGCGAGTGGAGCCTGGCAAACCCAACAGCACACACCTTGCTGCGAGCCAATGCAGATTTGACCCCCGCCTTGATTGCCAAAGCGATCGCCAAGCGCCTCAAGAAGCTCGGCATTGACGCAGACACCACTGCGCGCATCGACGCGCGCTTGGCCATCATTACAGCCAAAGAGCAGGCCATGCACACCATCGAGGTTGCCGGGTTGAAAGACGCTGACCGCCAGCCCTGGTTTTGCTCTGGCTGCCCGCACAACACCAGCACCAAAGTGCCTGAGGGCTCGCGTGCCATGGCCGGTATTGGCTGCCATTTCATGAGCATCTGGATGGACCGCAGCACCGTGGGCTTTACCCAAATGGGCGGCGAAGGCGTGCCTTGGGTGGGGCAGCAGCCCTTTACCCACGAAACCCATGTGTTTGCCAATTTGGGCGACGGAACCTACTTCCATAGCGGCATCCTAGCGGTGCGCCAGTCGATCGCTGCGGGGGTCAACATTACCTACAAAATTTTGTACAACGACGCGGTGGCCATGACCGGCGGGCAGCAGATTGGCGAACGGCCCGAAGGACACTCCGTGGTGCAGATCGCCCAAAGCATGCGGGCCGAGGGTGCCGCAAAAATTGTAGTGGTAACCGATGAGCCTGAAAAGTACTACGGCGTGAAACTGGTCGAGGGCGTGCATGTGCTGCACCGAGACAAGCTAGACGCAGTACAGCGCGAGTTTCGTGAAATCAAAGGCTGCACTGTCATCATCTACGACCAAACCTGTGCCACAGAAAAGCGCCGCCGCCGCAAGCGTGGCAAGGTAGTAGACCCTGCTGTGCGCGTTGTCATCAACGAGGCAGTATGCGAAGGCTGCGGCGACTGCGGCGTACAAAGCAACTGCATGAGCGTGGAGCCACTTGAGACCGAGCTGGGCCGCAAACGCACCATCAACCAAAGCACTTGCAACAAAGATATCAGTTGCGTCAAAGGTTTTTGCCCCAGCTTTATCACCGTCGAAGGCGGACAACTGAAGAAAAAATCTAAAACCGACGCCAAAACCAACCCCTTTGCGCTGGGCGAGCTGCCCGAGCCGCAACTGCCCAGTACCGCCCAGCCTTACGGCATGGTGGTGGCAGGTGTCGGCGGTACAGGCGTGATCACCATTGGCCAACTGCTGGGCGTAGCCGCGCACATGGAAGGCAAAGGTGTCGTCACGCAAGACGCTGCGGGCTTGGCACAAAAGGGCGGTTCTACCTGGAGCCACATCATCTTGGCGGATGCGCAAAACGACATCCGTACTACGCGGGTTGGCATGGCCGACGCCAACCTGATTTTTGGATGCGACCCACTGGTAGCCGCTGGCAAAGAAACCCTGATGCGCATGCGCCAGGGCAAAACCAAGGTGGCCCTCAACGGCAACAGCACGCCCACCGCCGCGTTTGTGAAAAACAGCGAATGGCAAAACCCGTCCGAGCAGTGCGTGGCTTTGATTACCCAATCAGTAGGCACAGAGGGCGTCGGCGTATTCAATGCCGATGCGGTCGCCACCAAGCTGATGGGCGACAGCATCTTCATCAACCCGATGATTTTGGGCTACGCCTGGCAAAAAGGCTGGGTGCCCTTGGCCTTGGATTCGATCATGCGGGCGATGGAGCTCAATAACGTGGCCATCGAGCAAAACAAAATCGCCTTCACTTGGGGCCGCCGCGCCGCACACGACTGGGCCAGTGTGAAGCGACTGCTCACTCTTACGCAAGTCATTGCCATGCCATCTAAGCGCGACAGCGTAGAGGCCTTGGTAGCCAGACGCGTAGAGCTGCTGACGGCCTACCAAAACGCTGCCTACGCTACCGAATACAAAGCTTTTGTAAACCGCGTGGCCGCCAAAGGCAACAAGCCGCTGACCGAGGCGGTAGCGAAATACCTCTACAAATTGATGGCCTACAAAGACGAGTACGAAGTGGCCCGCCTGCACGCCGATACCAGCTTCCTAGACAAAATCGCCGCCCAGTTTGAAGGCGACTACAAGCTGAACTACCACCTGGCCCCACCGATGATCGCCAAGAAGAACGAAAAAGGCCAGTTGATAAAGCAAAAGTTTGGCCCCTCAATGCTCACCGGCTTCAAGTTCTTGGCCAAGCTGAAAGGCTTGCGCGGCACGGCGCTAGACATATTTGGCTACACCGAAGAGCGCAAGATGGAGCGGGCTTTGATTGGCGAATACAAAGCTAGCATCGAAGAAGTGCTGCGCTTGCTAAGCACGGAAAACGCTGTGGTGGCCGTAGAGATCGCGCGAATTCCAGAGCTCATCAAGGGCTACGGCCATGTGAAAGAGCGCAACGTACAGGCCGCACGAATAAAGTTGACGGCTTTATTGGCCCAGTTGCGAGAGCCGGTGGCGCAAAAAATGGCGGCTTGAGTGGCGGGTCAGAGCGCAGGTTGCTGACCCAATATATGATTTGGAACTATTAAATCAGTAGCTTCCACCGCAAGATTTTAATGGGCTAGAGCGTTAATTCTCTAAAAAAGACGCTATCCAGGGTGATGTCGTTGTGGGTTAGCGTGTGCGAGCGGAAGAGCTCTGGCACCGTCACG
Source organism: Polaromonas sp. (assembly GCA_043777795.1). Classification (GTDB taxonomy): domain Bacteria; phylum Pseudomonadota; class Gammaproteobacteria; order Burkholderiales; family Burkholderiaceae_C; genus JAAFIP01. The sequence continues at coordinate 4,906 of JAYWHJ010000334.1, forward strand.
GCACCCCAAGTTTGCCGCTTGTCAGCTACACACTGCGCGGGAAGCGGCAAAGACAAATCAAAGCCCCCTTCTTGAAATTTCCAAGCCACAGGCGACATACAATGGAGAGTTGCGCCCATCCCGGGGTGAACTTAGCCATTTCTGGAGATTTCTGTGTTTATTTCAACCGCTTTTGCCCAAACCGCCCCCGCCGCCGCCGCATCTGGTGGCATGGAGTCCAGCCTCATGAGCATGTTGCCCTTGGTGCTCATGTTCGTGGTGCTGTACTTTGTGATGATTCGTCCGCAGATGAAAAAGCAAAAGGAGCACCGCAGCATGATCGATGCGCTGGCCAAAGGTGACGAGATCGTTACCGCTGGCGGCATGATCGGTAAGGTCACCAAGTTAGGTGACAGCTACGTGAGCCTGGAACTGGCACAAGGCGTTGAAGTCCAACTTCAGCGTAGCGCTGTGGTGCAAGTCTTGCCCAAAGGTACAGTCAAGTAAAGCCACTGCGCGGGCCCTGCATCAAGCAGGGCAGCGTCTTCAAAGCGGCGAGCCCATCGGCTCGCCGTGTGTTTATGAAATAAGAGATTGAGCCGTATGAACCGTTACGCTTTGTGGAAATACATTGTCATCGCCGCTGTGCTGGTCATATCGGCACTCTTTACTTTACCCAATTTTTTTGGCGAAGCGCCTGCCGTGCAGATTTCCAGTGGCAAAGCGACCATCAAGATAGACAGCACAACGCAAAGCCGCGTGGAAGACGCACTCAGAGATGCCAAAATTAGCGCGGATCGCATCACCTTCGACGGCAACTCCATCAAAGCCCGCTTCACCGATACGGACACTCAGCTCAAAGCCAAAGACGCCATTCAAAAGGCCTTGGTTCCGGATGCCAGTAACCCCTCTTATGTCGTCGCGCTCAATTTGCTGTCGCGCTCTCCCGCCTGGTTATCTTCGTTGCGCGCATTTCCTATGTACTTGGGTTTGGATCTGCGCGGCGGCGTGCACTTTATGCTGCAAGTGGATATGCAGGCGGCATTGACCAAAAAAGCCGAATCCCTCACTGGGGATATTCGCAGCGCATTACGCGACAAAAATGTGCGCCACAGCGGCATCAGCCGCAATGCGCAAACTATCGAAGTACGGTTTCGGGACTCGGCCACATTAGATGCCGCCAAACTGGTCTTTAAAGAGCAGTTCGCCGACTTGCAAGCCGTAGACCGCCCCGATGGCACCGAGTACAAGCTCACCGCCACGATCAAGCCTGATGCTGCGCGCAAGGTACAAGAGCAAGCCCTCAAGCAGAACATGACTACGCTGCACAACCGCATCAACGAACTGGGTGTAAGCGAGCCGGTAATCCAGCAGCAGGGCCTGGACCGTATCGTCGTGCAACTGCCTGGCGTGCAAGATACCGCCAAGGCGAAAGATATCTTGGGCCGTACCGCCACGCTGGAAGTGCGCTTGGTAGACGAGTCGACCGAGGCGCAAGCGGCAGAGCGCGGGCAAGGTGCAGTACCTTTTGGCTCAGAGCGCTTTTTTGACCGCAACCAGCAAGCCGTGATCGTGAAAAAGCAGGTGATCTTGACCGGTGAAAACCTGACTGATGCGCAGCCGGGGTTTGATAACCAAACGCAGGAGGCTGCGGTGCATTTGTCACTCGATGCCAAGGGTTCCCGCATTTTCAAGGACATTACCCGCGAGAACATCAACAAGCGCATGGCGATCTTGCTGTTTGAAAAAGGCAAAGGTGAAGTGGTGACCGCGCCTGTGATTCGCAGCGAAATTGGCGGCGGGCGGGTGCAAATCTCAGGTCGCATGACCACCACTGAGGCCAACGACACCTCGCTGCTGCTGCGCGCAGGCTCGCTGGCCGCGCCCATGGAGATCGTCGAAGAGCGCACCATCGGCCCCACATTGGGTGCAGAAAACATCGACAAGGGCTTCGAAAGCGTGACCTATGGGTTCTTGGTCATTTGCGTTTTCATGTGCCTCTATTACATGCTCTTTGGAGTATTCTCCAGCATCGCCTTGGGCGTGAACTTGCTGATGCTGGTAGCTGTGCTGTCCATGCTGCAAGCCACGCTCACCTTGCCCGGCATGGCCGCTATGGCGCTGGCACTCGGTATGGCGATCGATTCGAACGTGCTGATCAACGAGCGGGTGCGGGAGGAGCTGCGTAACGGCGCCTCCCCGCAAGCCGCGATCAACACCGGCTACGACCGTGCTTGGGCGACGATTTTGGATTCCAACATCACCACCCTCATTGCCGGTATTGCTTTGCTGGCCTTTGGCTCTGGCCCGGTGCGCGGCTTTGCCGTGGTGCACTGCGTAGGTATTTTGACCAGCATGTTCTCAGCGGTGTTCTTCTCGCGCGGTTTGGTCAATTTGTTCTACGGCAACAAAAAGAAACTCAAAAGCATCTCGATCGGCACTGTGTGGCGGCCTGATGGCACGTTGGTGACCGAGGGCTCGGGTGCACTTGCCGTGGGTGATGTGGACCAAGCGCCCGCTGCGCCTGCCAATGCCACCAGCAAGCCAGCAGCCAAGCCCAAAAAATAAGCGAACCCGAAAATAACCGAGCACGATCATGGAATTTTTCAAAATCCGCAAGGACATCCCCTTCATGCGCAATGCGTTGATCTTCAACGCCGTGTCGCTCATTACATTTTTAGCCGCCGTGTTCTTTTTGTTCTCGCGCGGCTTGCATCTGTCAGTCGAGTTCACAGGCGGTACGGTGATGGAGGTGAGTTACTCACAACCCGCCGAACTGGAGAAGATTCGCGGCGTGGTGGCCAAGCAAGGTTTCACTGACATTCAAGTGCAAAACTTTGGCTCGGCCCGCGACGTGATGATCCGCCTGCCCGCCCAAAAAGGCGTGAGCTCGGCCCAGCAAAGCGACAAAGTGCTGGCCGCGCTCAAACAAGCTGACGCTGGCGCAACGCTGCGCCGTACCGAATATGTTGGCCCGCAGGTGGGCGAAGAGCTGGCCACCGATGGCTTGAAGGCCCTGGCCATGGTGGTTGTGGGGATTATGATTTACTTGGCGTTTCGCTTTGAATGGAAATACGCCGTCGCCGCCATTGTCGCCAACTTGCACGATGTGATCATTATTCTGGGCTTTTTCGCCTTCTTTCAGTGGGAGTTTTCGCTCTCGGTGCTGGCTGCGGTGCTGGCGGTGCTGGGCTACTCGGTCAACGAATCGGTGGTGATTTTTGACCGAATCCGGGAGAATTTTCGCCGATACCGCAAGATGAACACGGTCGAGATTATTGACAACGCCATTACCTCTACCATCAGCCGCACCATCATTACCCATGGCTCCACGCAAATCATGGTGCTGTCCATGCTGCTGTTTGGCGGTCCTACCCTGTTTTATTTTGCCCTGGCGCTGACCATCGGGATCTTGTTTGGCATCTACTCATCTGTCTTTGTGGCGGCCGCCATTGCTATGTGGCTGGGTATCAAGCGGGAAGATTTGATTAAAACCGGCGTGAAAAAAGACGAAGACCCGAATGACCCTAACGCCGGCGCAACGGTTTAAATTCAGACAACCCCCACAAAATTGAGTGTAAACTGAATTTAACAGGTATAGTTTTTTCTAAACTACCTTAAGTTGCGTTTTTAAGACTTAACTGCACAAATTACCGGCGTGTCTACACCCCCTCTACCCTCTTCTCTTGCCGGTTCCGCTTTGGCCAGACAGGCGCGTGACCTGTTCGCGGCCAAGGCGATTGAGATCTTCAATGAAACGGCAGTGGCGGTGCGGCAGAAACTCACCGTATTGTTAGAAAAAGCAGCCGGCGCCAAAGAGGCGCAAGACAGGCGGGATGTTTGGCTTGTTTTCCAAAAGAGTGAAGAGGTCTGGACTGACGCTGCAGCAGCCGCGATAAAAAAAGCCACACGCCCTCCTGTCGCCTCGATGGGAAGCAAGTTTAATGCCCTGACTTTTGAGTTGATGGGTAACGACGTCATGGAGAACAAAATCCTCTCCTCACGCTTGGCCCTGCGCATCCTTGACAAAGCGTCATGGGAGATCAACGATCTGACCTTGCGTATCCGCCAACTGGACAACCTCAGTGAGCTAGATAAGCACGATGTTTTCAAGCCAGAGGTCTGTGCGCAGGTCGTGGTGGAAACTTGGATGGCGGCGGGTCTGAGCAGAGATGCCTGGCTCAGCGTGCAAGATTTGATCCACCAGTCTTATGGCGAGCGCATGGTCGAGGCCTACCATGTGGTCAATGAGCTATTGGTTTCTAAAGGCGTGATGGCGGAGATCGACCTGCGTGCGATGGTGAGAAGAACCCCTAGCGCTGGAGGGAGTAACTCGCAGGCTAGCGCGTTGCCCGCGCCTATGTCAGGCGTGGGAGACTCCAACCCTTCCCGCTTGGATTCCGGCCCAAGCAGATATGGTCCGCAATACGATAGCGGCACCAGTTTCGGGCGAGGCGTGCAAGGCAACGGTAATCAAGGCAGTGGTAATCAAGGCAGCGGTAATCAAGGCAGCGGTAATCACGGCGGCGGTAATCACGGCAGCGGTAATCACGGCAGCGGTAATCAAAGTGGCGGATACCAAGTTAGCGGTCGCGGCGCGGGGGGGCTAAACCAAGGTCGTGGTCAAGTAGGGCAGGGCATGGCCGGTGCGGGCCAGGTCGGGCAAAGCGCGGGCGCATCCGCTGGGCAATCACAATCAACAGCGCAGGGATCAGGGCGTGCGGCCCGGGGTGGCGCTCACGCAGGCAATGTGGGCAATGCTGCGCAACAGGCGGGGGGAGCCCGACCAGGCAGAGAGAGCGTAGCCAATTACACGCAAGACTCGCATGAAGAAACCCGCATGATGACCTCTTCCACCCCTTTGGCACGTGCCAAGATGCGCGCACAGGGGGTTATAGGCCAGCTCAAACGCATGTTGACGGATAAGGTCGCCGGTTTTGACGATACCCGTTCGTACGGACCTTCGCCGCAATTGGCGGCAGCGATGGCGCCCAGAGCGGGCTATGTGCGTACCCAGCAAGGCGGCCCAATGGCAACCGGCGCAGGCAGCGCAATACAGGGCGGAGGTGGCGGGGGCGTCGCTTTTGCTGGGTTTTCTGAAGGGATGCAGCCAGTCCAAGCGGCTAGCGCATTGCGTAACGAGACCGATACGCTCAAAAAAGCCGCCTCCACCACCGCTGAGAAAGCCACCATTGAGATCGTGGCCCTGATGTTCCAAAGTATTTTGGCCGAAGATCGTATTCCGCCTGTGGTGAGGGTATGGTTTGCCCGGCTGCAAATGCCGGTGCTTCGTCTGGCGCTGGCTGAGCCTGAGTTTTTTGGCAGCCTGCAGCATCCAGCCCGCCGCTTGATTGACCGCATGGGCTCGTGCGTATTGGGCTTTGAGGCCGACGTGACCAGTGCCGCGCTGGAAACAGAAATCAAGCGCATTGTGCAAGTCATTGAGCAATACCCAGAAACTGGGCGGCGTGTATTTCAGCTGGTGTACGACGAGTTTCAAAAGTTTTTGTCCAAATTTTTGACGCAAGGTGCTGCTACCCAACGCGTAGTGTCGGTGGCCCAGCAGATGGAGCAAAAAGAAACGGCCGCGATTCAGTACATCATTGAGCTGCGCAAAATGTTCGGCGACATGCCGGTGCGCGATGAGATTCGGGAGTTCATTTTCAAAGTATGGGCCGAGGTTTTGGCGGTCGCTACCATCAAGCAAGGCGCACAGCACGCAGACACCATCAATCTTAAGCAAGTCGCGGCTGACCTCGTGTGGGCGGCCAGCGCCAAGCCTAACCGGGCAGATAGAACCAAGGTGATCCATGAGCTGCCTCGCTTGCTCAAGCGCCTGCGCTCGGGCATGGCGCTGTTAGGTTTTGACACGGCAAAACAAGACGAGCACATCAAAGTCATCAGTGATACCTTGGCTGACGCCTTCATGTCCAAAACAGAGACGGTAGACGCCAAACAAATTGAGGAAATGTCCAAGCGACTTAAAAACCTGGAAGACTTTGTCTCGGAGGACGACGATGTAGGTGATTTGCCATTGGATGCTGAGAGCCTCGAGTTGATGCTGGGTATTGACACTACGGGCATTGACATCATCACCACGGGCGGCAGTGACCCTACCGAGGGTATGCGCGCTTGGGCGATGGAGCTGGACGAGGGCAGTTGGTTTAACTTGGACCATAACGGCAAGAACGCCCGGGTGCAATACGCTTGGCGCAGCAAGCGTGGGCAACTGCATTTATTTGCCATGCCCGGGGGAAAAACCTACCTGTTCCAGGTGCGTCGCTTGGCCTCGTATTTGCAGGCCGGGCTGATCACTCCGGTTGAGGACGAGGCCTTGACTGTGCGCGCCACCCGTGACGCACTGACCAAGATTGACGCCAATCCAGAGCGCTTGCTGGCAACCAATGCATAAAAAATGCTGCTGACATTGGGTCGGCATCCGTAACGCCGCGTAGGCCCGTGCCTACCAGATTCCCGCAGTTTTAAGCCAAAACCACCCTTTGGTACAAGCCACCCGGCAAGCGCGTCGCCAGGCTGGCCATCTCCAGTTCAAACAAACGTGCTTGCAAAGTGGCCGCATCCATGCCCGTGCGGGCTATCAAGGCATCCAGGCTGACGGGGTCGTGCCCTAGCGCCTGCATCAAAGCGTGGTCTGGTGTTGCACTTGCTGCGCCGTCGTCGTGTGCTTCATCGCTTCGCGCGTTAGTCGCTACCTTGTTCGTTCGTTTTGGTGCGGGCTGGGCCGCCATCACAGGCGCGGTCACCGGGTACTGCAGCTCTTCCAAAACATCTTGCGCAGACTCCACCAACTTAGCACCTTGCTTGATGAGCAGATGGCAGCCTTTGGACAAGGCTGAATGGATCGAGCCAGGGATAGCAAACACGTCTTTGCCTTGTTCGGCAGCGAACCGCGCAGTGATGAGCGAGCCTGACCGCACTGCCGCCTCGACCACCAAAGTGCCCTGGGTCAGCGCCGAGATGATGCGATTGCGTTTGGGAAAGTTGGCTGCCAGCGGCGGCGTGCCAATCGGGAATTCGCTCAGAATAATGCCGTGCGTCGCTATGCGGTGGGCCAGCTCGTAGTGTTTTTTGGGGTACACGCGGTCTAGCCCCGTGCCAACGACGGCTACGGTGCTGCCGGCAGTGCAGGGTGATGACTCGTATGCGTCCAGGGCGCCCTGGTGCGCGGCGCCGTCTACGCCCAGCGCTAAGCCGCTCACTACATGCATGCCCGATTCGGCAAAGCTTTTGGCAAAGCTACGTGCGTTGATCTCGCCTTGTGGCGTGGGGTTGCGGCTGCCTACGATCGCCATATCGTTGGCCAGTTCTTTGGCGGCTATTTGGGTAAAAACCGCCTGGTTGCCGGTCACGTAGAGCATCAAAGGCGGGTCGTCCAGCGCCAACAGAGCGCGCGGGTAAAGCGGGTCAGCCAAGGTGACTATCGAACGCTCTATGCCGTCGCGCTGGGACCCCGCTAGCCAATCTAGGGTAGCCTGGGTAAGAGCTTGCAGTTCAGGGGGCGTTATTTTTAGCGCCCCGGCCTGCGCTTGGCTGACGAAGTACTGCAGCGCGGTCGGGGTTTGGTCAAACACCGCGTCGGGCAATCCAAAAGCGGCCAGCAGTTTGCGCGCCGCGATGTTGCCTATGCCCTCAGCGAGGGTAAGGCGCAGCCACCCGGCGAGTTCATCGCGTGGCATCGTCATGGTCTACCGGCGCTTAGCGCGGGTTGATCAAATGGTCACCAACTCGCACGTTGTCAGTGATTTGCAGTACCAAGGCGTAGGAAATCTTGTCAAACGTACGAAACACCATCAACAAGCCGTTGCGCTCGTCTGGCAGCTTGATTTGGGGTTTGGCGGGATCGGTGCGGTCTACCAGCGACTCACCATCCTTTTGGATCGCCAGCACATGGCCGCTTTCCAAACCATCCGCCTTGCCACGGTTGATGGAGACCACTTGGTTTTGCGCTGCGTTTACCACGGCACTGCCGTAAATAGAGACGATGCGTGCGCCCTCTACGCGTTTTTCTGGCGCGCGGGGGATGTAGGTGGCGAATTCGCGTTTGGGCTCGGGTAACAGGCGATCGCCCACGCGCATCTCTTCTTTGCTGTTAATGATGTCGATGGTCGCTGGCACAATTTCTTTAATGGTCTTGCCTGCTTTGTCGGTGCTGTCACGCAGTGACTCACCGCGCACCAACTCTGCGTTGCCCACATACTGCGCCTCATAGGCTATGACCAAGCCCGTGTTGGGATCTTTCAGCGGTGTTGCGTTGCGAAACACGCGGAACTTGTCCGGTGCACCCTTGGCATCACTCAGATCACCTTCCGTCTGCGCGCGTGCGTAAGCCCGGTCACCGCGCGACAGCAAGATGCGCAGCTCTTGGGTTGCCACAATGCGCGGTGCCCGCAGCAGGGTGGCTTCGTCAATGATCAAAGGCTCAGCCAAAAACGGCTCAATCAAATGCGTTGGCAGCGTAGGGATGGACGCATCGGCCAAAGTGCTGGTACGGGTGCGTGGAGACACGCGCACTGTTTCAGTGGGTGCTCCCGTGCCCGTGCCCGCCTGCGTGCGTAGCACCGCGCGTCCGCTGCTCTTGTCCAGAAACAATTGCTGGCCAGGGTAGATCAAGTGCGGGTTGCGGATTTCGTTCAGGTTCATGCCCCACAGCGCGGGCCAACGCCACGGGCTTTTGAGGAACAGGCCAGAGATGGCCCACAGCGTGTCGCCTGACTTGACGGTGTAGCTGTCCGGCGCGTTGGCGCTAAGTTCGCTTAAGGGGACTCCGGCTTGGGCTACTTGCTGCGCCGTGGCCTTTTGGGCCGGGGTAGTTACAAACTGGGCCCAACTGGCCGGACTGGCTGCGGCCAAGACCACCCCCAAGGTGGCGACCCAAGTGGTGGAAAATGCTGAACCAGAAATGCGCTTCGTCATGAAAGCCTCTCGCCTAAAAACCTATAATTCACTGTCAATTCTCGATTTAAGCTGTTGATTTGGCAAGGATAAATGGAAAATTTGTATCCTTAGGTGCCACAGCGGCTTGAAAATTAGCGAAAATACATCAGTTTTGCAATATCCCCGCCCCAAAGCGCCATTGCTGCCCCTTTTTTGATCCCACTCTGCACCCCTTCGATCCATGACTGCTGCCAAACTCTTGCCCATTTTGCGCTACCCCGACCCACGTTTGCACACCGTGGCCAAACCAGTGGGCCAGATCGATGCGCGCATCCTCAAGCTGATCGACGACATGCTGCTGACCATGTACGACGCCAACGGCATCGGGCTGGCCGCCACCCAAGTGGATGTGCATGAGCGTGTGGTCATCATCGACGTGAGCGAGGAGCGCGATGCCCCGCTGGTACTGATCAACCCCGAGATCACCTGGGCCAGCCCCACCAAAGAGAAAGCCGACGAGGGCTGCCTGAGCGTGCCCGAAATTTACGACGGCGTAGAGCGTAGCATCGCGGTCAAGGTGCGCGCCTTGGATGCAGACGGCAACAGCCGCGAGATCGAGGCCGAAGGCCTGCTGGCCGTGTGCGTGCAGCACGAGCTGGACCATTTGTTGGGCAAAGTGTTTGTAGAGTATCTAAGCCCGCTCAAGCGCAACCGCATCAAAACCAAAATGGTCAAAGCTGCGCGCGAAGAGAAGAATTAATTTCAAGCCTTTTGAGCCGCTAGCGCAATGAAATATTGCGGGAGCAGCTACTAAATAAGTAGTAAATCACATGCGCATCATTTTTGCGGGCACGCCAGAGTTTGCAAAAGTAGCGCTGGACCAGCTGCTCGCGGCGGGCCACACCGTGCCTTTGGTGCTCACCCAGCCCGACCGCCCCGCCGGGCGTGGTCTTAAAGTGCAAGCCTCTCCCGTTAAGCAGTGCGCGCAGCAGCATGGCATCCCGGTCGCCCAGCCCCGCAGCCTGCGGCTGGACGGTAAATACCCCGAAGAAGCCGCTGCGGCGCGAGAGGCAATCCGCGCCGCCCAAGCCGATGTGATGGTGGTCGCCGCCTACGGCCTGATCTTGCCGCAATGGGTGCTCGATGCGCCGCGGTACGGCTGCCTCAACATCCACGCCAGTCTGCTCCCCCGCTGGCGCGGCGCCGCGCCCATCCACCGCGCCATCGAGGCCGGCGACGCACACACTGGCATCACCATCATGCAAATGGACGCCGGGCTAGACACCGGCGACATGCTGCTGGTGGAGGCACTGCCCATCGCCGCCCACGACACCACCCCCACGCTGCACGACAAGCTGGCGGTACTGGGCGGGCGCTGCATCGTGCAAGCCCTGGAGCTGCTGGAGCGTGGCGGCCTCACGCCCACCGCGCAGCCGCGCTTGCCCGCTGACCTGCGAGACTCTGCCAGTCACGCAGGCAGCCAAGCAACCCAAGCCGCCACGTTAGGCATTACCTATGCCCACAAAATCGATAAAGCCGAGTCCCGCATTGACTGGAGCCGCAGCGCCGCAGACATAGAGCGCAAAGTGCGCGCGCTAGACCCCTTCCCAGGCTGCACGGCGCAGGTACTGGGTGAGATGGTAAAAATAAACTGCTCTGAAATAGATAGCTTCTCCCGCAATGATTCAATGCGCCATGGCACTATTTTGTATGTAAATTCAAGTGGCATCGGCGTGCAATGTGCAGACGGCGTGCTGCGGCTCACCCAGCTGCAGCGCGCTGGCGGCAAGCGCCTGCCAGCGGCTGAGTTTTTGCGCGGCTTTGCTCTGCAAGTGGGGCAGTGTTTTGAGTGATGCGCCACAACCGCTGATCGCGCCTCCAAGCCCTGCAACCCGGGCATTAAGCCAGCAAGCCATTTGGCGTCACCCCGAGTTCGCCCAAGGCGCCCGCGACATGCTTCCCGTAGCCCCCGGCATCGCCGCCTGGGGCCTGATGACCGGCGTGGCCATGATGAAATCCGGCCTGAGCTTGGTAGAGGCGTTGAGCATGGCGCTGTTCGTCTTTGCCGGTAGCTCGCAACTGGCTGCCATGCCCTTGATGATCGCAGGCGCGCCCATGTGGGTGGTGTTGGCCACTGGCTTTTGCGTCAACCTGCGCTTTGTCGTCTTCAGCATCCACCTGCGCCCCTACGTCATGCACCAGCCGCTGTGGCGCAGGCTGATGAGCGGCTACTTCACGGCGGACTTGAGCTACGTGATGTTTACCAAGCGGTATCCCCACCCCGCCTCCAGCGATGACGTAGCCCAGCTTAGAGCACAGGATGCGTACCTGGCTGGTAACTGCTTTGTAAACTGGTGCAGTTGGGTAGGGGCCAGCCTGCTGGGCGTTGCCTTGGCCAACGCCATTGCCCCGCAATGGGGCTTGGGCTTTGCAGGCATCTTGGCTTTGCTGGGCATCGTCTGCTCCCTGGCCAGCTCGCGGCTGCGCATGGTGTCGTGCGCCATTGCCGGTGCAGCGGCGGTGGTGGCCTATGCGCTGCCGCTCAAGCTCAATATTCTGGTGGCCATTGGTGTGGCGGTGGTGGTCTGTTTGTCGCTAGAAAAGCTGCGCCCTGTGATATCTGGCCGGAGCGGCGCATGACCCCCGGCGTCACCGACGGCTGGACGCTGCTGACCATCGCCTGCCTGGCCTGCGTCACCGTCATCGCTCGCTCTTTCTTTTTCATCTTGCAGCGCGACTGGAAGCTGCCCCACTGGGCCGAGCGCGGCTTGCAGTACGCCCCCATCGCCGCCTTGGCTGCTGTCATCATCCCCGAGATCGTCATGTCCCAAGGCATGCTGATCAGCACCTTGAAAGACGCACGTTTGTACGGCGCGGCTGCTGGCGCCGCTGTGTTCTTCTGGCGCAGAAGCACGCTGGGCTGCATCGTGGGTGGCATGGCGGTGTATGTGCCGTTGCATGTGGGGCTGGGGTGGTAGCCAAGCCTCGCCGCGTTGCTGTTGGGTATGCGCGGAAAGTTTTGTAGCTTCGCCTTCCCGTAGACCGCGCGGCTTCGAGGCAGAGCGTGCGCTATGGGCATGCGCCCCGGACTGCGGCCCCTTCGGGGGAGCATCTGCGGTACTCGAAATTTGGGTCAATGTGCAAACTCGCTGCGCTCAAACACGCACATTGCCTGATCCAAATTGTTCCGTGC
>JAYWHJ010000335.1:0-16896 GCA_043777795.1 Polaromonas sp.
CCGCATTGGCCCTCAAACCCAAAGCCCGCTTGGTCTCGCCCAAGCTGATCGCCCCGGCAGGCCCTTTACCACCCGAACTGGCCGAGCGGTTGGGCAAGCAAGCGCTAGCGTGGTTGGCCCAAGGCTTGTCCCTGGCTGGGCGCGACCTGGCCGGAGCCAACCTGCGTGGCGCGCAACTAGCTGGCATTGACCTGAGCGGCTGCATGCTTGAATGCGCTGATTTATGTGGCGCGGATTTGAGCGGCGCACGCCTAGACCAGGCCGTGTTGACCCAAGCCACCTTGGTAGCCACCAACTTCAGCGGTGCCGATTTAACCGGTGCCAACTTATGCTTCACACAAGCACAAGGAGCATGCTTTGCACAAGCCAGCTTGCACGGCGTCCAGGCCATGTACGCTCAGTGGGAGGGTGCGCAGGGCCCGGGTGCAGACCTGTCTAGCGCCCGGCTGAATGGGGCCAATATGAGCCACAGCTGTTGGGACGGTGCCAACTTAGAACGCACCGTTTTTACCGATGCAAACCTTACCGCCAGTCAGTGGCGCGGCGCCAAGTTCAACCAATGTGTAGGCTGGAAGGTGCAGGGTCAAGGAGCCGACTTTTCACAATCCCGGTGGACGCGTAGCGCCTTGGTTGCTTGCGAGTTGAGCGCCAGCCGCTGGCAGGGCGCGCGCCTGAGCCAACTCCAAGGCAACGCCAGCAATTGGCAGGGTGCAGATTTCAGTGGCATTAAGGCCCAGCGCTGTGGTTGGCCTGCTGGGCAACTGTCCGGTTCCAATTTCAGCGCAGCCTATGTGGCCGACAGCGATCTGAGTGGCGCTGATTTGCGCGCCTCCACACTAGACCACGGGTGCTTCAGTCGCAGCCTGTTGATGCGAACACAGCTGAGCGGTGCCAGCGCACAAGGCACTGACTTTTTTCAGGCTCTCTTACGAAAAGCCGATTTCAGCGGCACCGACCTGCGCAGTGCCAGCCTGTACCAAGCCGAGCTGACCGAGATTTGCTTGGCACAGGCGCAAACCCAGGGTGTGCGGATGGATGCCAAAAGGTTGCTGCCATGAACCCCACTGTCTGGGACGAAATCAACCGCTGGCTGCGCTTGGGTCGCCCTGTCCATGCGCAAACTCTGCCAGGCTTGGATGCCACAAACCGCTCTTTGGGTCGTGCCGTGTTCAACCAGTGTGACCTGCGCGGCAGCCGTTGGAGCGGTGCCGACTTAACCGGCGCAACTTTCATTAGCTGCGACTTGCGCGGCGCTGATTGGCGCGGTGCGCAACTCCAGCAAATGAGTTTTTCGCAGTGCCCGCTGAGTGAATCACGCTGGAACGAGACGCCTTCATCGCTACTTAGCTTTGCCAATTGCAGCCTAAGCCAAAGCGACTGGCGCGGCGCTCGGTTGGAGAAATCAGCTTTCGTTACTTGCCCGCTAACGGGTTCGACTTGGCAAGGCGCTGTGCTGCTGCGCAGCGCCTTCAATGGCTGCGACTTTGTCGCCAGCCAATGGGCCAACGCGCAGTTGCTGCAAAGTGCTTTAGTGCAGGCAGATTTGCGCCAGGCCGCGTTGACTGGGCTGGTGGCCCACACCAGCCTATTCATTAAGGCCAACTTCAGCGGTCAAAACATGATCAATATGGCCTTGCAGCGCTGCACACTACAGGAAGCAGATTTTTTTGATGCCGATTTGAGCGGTGCCAACCTGGCCGAGTGCAACGCCTTGGGGGCACGCTTTGAGCGCACCCAAATGAACAATCTGATAGCGCCCAACGTGCTCTTCGCCCAAGCCACCCTGCACGACTGCCAGCTGGGTGGTGCCCAGCTCGCAGGCAGTGTTTGGCAAAAAGCACAGCTCAGTAACACCCACTTTGGCGGCCGGGGTCTTGCGCCCGCCCGCTTGGCGGGCAGCGTCTGGGATCACGCCATGCTCAGCAACGTAGATCTCAGCCGCGCCGACCTCAGCCGCGCCCGCTTCGCCCACACTCGAGGCACAAAGGTGCGCTTTGCAGGCGCACGGCTAAACCATGCCAACTTGCATGCGGCCCAGTGGCACGACTGCAACTTCAGCGGTGCCGATCTGAATGGTGCCCAGGGCACTGACCCTGCGCTCGCTGCCGCCGAAAAACACAGCCTGGAAATGGAACCATCATGAAACCCGCCACACTGGCCTCGCTCAGCCCGATTCGTCCTCAGTCCGCTGCTGCGGCCCTACAGCCCCCGCCTGCGCAGTGGAGCGAGGCCTGCATCAGCCAATGCCAGGCGGGTACCAGCTTTCGGCTCAGTGACGGGCGTCTGGCCCGCCAAGCGCTGTCGTGCGTGGTCACCCCTGAGGCGGGCGACCAGGTGGTGTTGCTGCACAGCGCCAGCGGCTTGTACATCAGCCATGTGCTGCAACGCCAGGGCCTGCGCGCACAACTGGCGGTGCCTGGTATGGACACGCTGGCCATCACCCAGCACAGTGTCGCCATCAATGCCAAGAGCGCGCTGGCCTTGCGCAGTTTGGGGGACATTGACCTCATCTCCGCCCAAGGTTCAGTAGCACTGAGCGCCCGCCACGTGCTGACCAGCGCCAGCGAAACCCTGGTGCAGAACGCCCAGCACCTGATTAGTCACGCCCAGCATTGCGTGCTGCAGGTGGCTGCCTTGCTGCGAGTGCACGGCAAGCAAACCCTGATCACCGCCGAGCAAGACATGAAGCTCGATGCGGAACGCATCAGTCTGGGCTAAAACGCGGCAAATACCATGTTCGCCAACACCAATCTTTGCGTGGTCAATTTCGCCTTTCCGGACGTGTGCCTAACACCTTCGCCTGTCGGACCAGTGCCCATTCCGTACCCCAATTTTGCAATCTCTATCACCCACGTCCCCTCGCAGTTCAGTGTGATCATCGGCGGCGGTTTAGCCGAAAACTTGGTTACCCAAGGCACGCTCAGCAACGGCGACAACGCGGGCGTAGCTATGGGCGTGGTCTCTGGGATGGTGATGGGGCCGGATCGCTACGTTTTAGGTAGTCTCAAGGTTTGCATGGGTGGTGTCTTTGCTACCCGTTTGACCAGCGTGACAACCGCGAATGGCATGGCCGGAAATATGGTGGGCATGAGCATCACACCCTCACAAGTGTGCGTGCTGGTACTGAGTTAACGCTCTCATGAAAACCCAGAACACGTCCCTTCTGCGCTTCAGCCTGATTTGCTTGATACTGTGCTTGGGCGGCTGCGCCGCCGTCAAAAGCGTGCTGGGCATCAAGCCCCACACCGCACTCACGCAGATACGAATCCAAGCCCTGGCAGGAGCCAACCTGGACAACGGCACTGCGCTGGATCTGGTCTTCGTCTACGACAGCCAACTACTCCCCCAGCTACCCAAGACCGGGCCACTCTGGTTTGCTACCAAAGCCGACTTGATGGCCAACCATCCTCTGACGCTGGACGTGGCGCGGGTGCGCATTGCACCCACCAAATTCACCGACATCACGCTGAACGCAAGCCGCCGCAAGGCTGTAGCTGTTTACACCTACGCCAATTTTCTGGCACCGGGCGGTCAGGCCATGGGCGACTTGACCTTGTTCAGTTGCGCTCAGATCACACTCAGCCCCAGCGCCGTGATTTACCAAAGCTGCAACTAGCCACCGATTGAAGGAACCCACCATGGCCCAAGCTTCATCCGCTATCGACGAGCTTTCAGCAGGCGCGAGCACAGACCAACGCCACGGCCTGCCACGGGCGCCGGTCACAGCGGGCCTGCCCAACGCCGTGCAGTGGTCTGAGGGCATGCTGCTTTCGCCCCAGCATTTGCAGCAAAACGAGCTGTTTTGGCAAGAGCAACTACGCTACCGCCTCGCGCAATGCCTGCCGCAAGGTTGGGGCATAGGCGCGCTGGAACTCGATGGTGTGAAACTCAAAGCAGGTCTAGTAGCACTGCGCAGACTCGAATGCCTGATGCCCGATGGCACGCCAATTGTCTATCCCGGCAGCTACGAGCAAGCCTTGGAGATTGATGCCAATGCGGCGCTGGCGCAAGACCCCGCTGGCGTGCGAGTTTCTTTGGTTCTGCCGGTGCGTAGCGCCGCTGCCACGCGCCACGACGGCGCTTTGAAACGCTACGATGCTGTGCCCGGCAATATGGCGATTGACGAAAACACTGGCGTAGGCATGGAGCCGGTGGATCGGCTGCGTCCGCGCATCCAGTTATGGATTGGGCACGCCATACCGGCACAGTATTTAGCCTGCCCGCTGCTGGAGTTAACCCGGCGCAGCGATTCGCGCGCCATCGAATTACGCCCCTACCACCCACCGCTGCTGCGCTGGGACGCAGCTGATTTTTTGGCGGGCACCAGTCTACGTAAACGCCTGCAACTGGTCAACACCGCGCTGTGGACACGGCTACGCGAACTGGCCGATCACCGTGATAGCGACGGCCCAGACGACGACCCAGCGTTAGCCGCTGCTGGCCAGGCCTTGGCCGCTGCACGACGCTTGGCGACTGTGTTGCCGCAATTTGGCCTGCTGGTCAACCGCCCAGAAGCCAAGCCGCTGGAGCTGTACGACAGCTTGGCCCAGGTAGTGGGCGCTATGGCCAGTTTCGGCCTGAACCCTATTCCTCCGGTGCTAGACGCCTACCAGCACGAAAACTGCGAACCCCAGTTTCGACGCGCGCTGGACTACGTGGTGCGCAAGCTCAGCTATATCGCTATGGGCCACAAGTTTATTGAGTTTGACCGGGTAAGCCAACACCGTTTTGTGGGGGAGCTACCGCCGCAATTAGGTCATGAGGTGATCGTGGAGTTGCGCCTGGGTGAAGGTCGTAGCGCTGACCACGCCGACCGCCAGGCGCTGGAACAATGGCTCAACGAAGCTTGCATCGCCACTGAGGATCTGCTTGATCAGGCTTTACGCGCGCGTCTGAGCGCGCGACCCAGGCTACTGGGTGCCAACGAGATAGCGCAGCGCGGCTTTCGCTCTGGCGGCGTACTATTTGCGATTGGCAACGAGTTCATTGACGGTGACGGCCAGCGCCCGCAGCCCCTGCTTCAAGCAAGCAAGCGCTTGGCCATCGATGCCGATGTCAGTGGCAGTGGCCTGCAACCGGCCAGTATCCTGCTCTACCAAACCCGCCTTGGCAGCGCCAGGCCAGGTATATGAACCCATCGCTACAAGCTCCTGACGCGGCGCAGCCACACGCCTTGCTGCTGGGCTTGTTCGCCGAGTTTTATGAAGAGCTGGTGCGCATCAAACAGCAGGCCCAGCGCGGCACCCTGCCCGACTATTTATGCGATGGCGGCATCGCACCCGTCACGCCCCAGGCGCTGGCTGGTGCCGTCAGCGCCCGCCTCTTGGCCGTGCTGGCGGGACAACACCGCCAATTGGAGCAACGCGGCAGCGAAGCCCAGCTAAGTCAGTACCGTGCGGTCAGCTACGTGATGGCGGCCTTGGCCGACGAAGTGCTGCTGTTTGACCTGGACTGGGCGGGCCAAAGCGCCTGGCTGTCGGTGCTGCTGGAGCATCGGCTGTGTGGCTCGCGGCTTGCAGGAAGGCGCTTTTTTGAACAGGCAGAAGCGCTGCTGGCTTCGCCTGCGCGCAACACCTTGCAGTGCGACCTGGCCTCGTGCTATTTACTGGCGCTGCAACTGGGTTTTAAAGGCATGCACCGCAGCGTGCGCAGTGCTGCCGACCTAGATCCTCTGCGCGAGCGGCTGTGGCGCTTTGTCAACGGCAGCTCCCCGCCCGACTACGCGTCACAGCTGTTCCCCCAAGCGCACGCCCACACCCTTGTGTCGGCACAGGACGCGCGTATTGCCCCCACAGCGCCTTGGCTGCGTGCTGCACAGGCATGGGTGTGTGGCTTTGTGGTTCTGTCCTCGCTGTTGTGGCTGTGGCTGGTGCAGCCTGTCCTGCGCTGAAAAAATCGGAGCCCGAACTTGAACACTCTGTTCGCAGCACTCAGCCTCAGCGCTCTCGCGCTGGGTACCCTGGCGCTGTGGTTGGTACTGCGTGCGCGTCAGGTGCCGCCGCTGCGGGTGGGTCTGGGTTCGCCGCCACCAGCGCCACCTGCCAGCGCATGGCGAAATTGGCCACAAGCAGCCTGGAGCTACCTGCGCCACCTGATCGCCCTGTTGACCACGCCCACAGCCAAACGCTACCGTCAACCTTGGCTGCTGTTGCTGGGCGAGCAACGGGCCGGCAAGAGCAGCCTGCTGGCCTCACTCACCTGGGTGCAGGAACACCCCGAAGCCCAGGCCGTAACCCGCCCTAGCCTGCCCTTCACTGCCTGGCACACGCTGCCACAAGGCTTGTTGATCGACCCAGATGGGCAATTGAGCAGCGCCGTGCCTCACAGCCCTCAGGCCGCGCAATGGCATCAGGCGCTCGATAGCATCAGTGCACTACGCCCGCAACGCGCGCTGGACGGTGTGCTGCTGCTGGTCTCAGCGCGCTCGCTGCTCAAACTAGAGCCAGCCCAGCGTTTGGCGTTGGCACAGGATGCGCAGCGCCAACTACAAACCCTGCAAAACCGCTTGCGACTGGCGCTGCCGGTCTACGTGGTGGTAAGCCAGTGCGATGCCATCGACGGTTTTGGCGCTTTTTGGCGCGTATTTCCCAGGCACTTGCGCACCCAAATGCAGGGCTGGTCAGCGCCAAGTAGCCTGGCCCAAGCCGGGCCCACTGAATGGCTGAACAGTGCATTCGCCGAGCTGGACGCACGCCTGAAAGAACTGCAAGTCGAGGCAGCTGGACAGAGCCAGAAAATCAGCGAAGCCGATGATTTCTTCCTCTATCCCCGCCACTTTGAGCAACTGCGCCACCCGCTGCGCGACTACCTGACCGAGGTGTTTCCGGAATCGGCGTGGGAGCCGCCCTTTCAGTGCCGTGGCATCTACTACTGCGGCGTGGTACAGGCAGCAAGTACGCCCGCGCCAGCGCCGCGCAGCGATGTGGCTTTTGTTGGCGAGCTACTGGAGCACAAGGCGCTCAAAGAGCGCGGACTGGCGCGAGTGGTACGGCCCACCATCTGGTCTCGCCACCCAACCCTGCGACTGCTGCAAAGAGTCGGCCTCGCGCTAGCGCTGGGCCTGACGCTTGCGCTTGGCTTGGCTGCTTGGCAGCTCGATGAAAAAGTGGTTACCTTGAAACAGGCCCTGCGCCACTTGCCTGCCGCCAGCGCGCCAGCCTCCGGCAGCAGTGCCTGCATGCTCAAGCCAGGTCTTGACGAGGCCTTTAATCGGGCGGCGCTGGTAGATCCGAGTCTGAGCTTTGCGGCGCTGCCGCTGTCATGGTTTGACCAGCGCGGCAGTTACCAAGCGGTGCAGGCGGTAGCGCAGCAGGTGCTGGCCGCCAGCGTGTTCCCGGCGCTGGCCTGCGCCTTGCAGCAGCGCGCCGACCAACTCGCCGCAGCCCTGCCCCAACCTGCCCCCGGATCAGAATCGGGGGCCAAGAGCTCCGCTCATGCCCGCGGCCTGGCACGCTTGCAAACCCAAGCCCAAGCTGTGCAGGCGCTGGAACTGAATCTGCGCCGTTTTGATCTGCTCAAGACGCAGGGCGGCGAGCACAGTGGCCAACGGATTGATCAGCTCAATCAACTCAGCCTCTACCTGTACTCCGCGCCGCTGCCTACTGCAGCCTTGGCCGAGCGGGGCGCGCTAGCCCTGGCATTGGCAGCCATGCCTTTTGGCATCGCTTCGCCTTCTCTGGGCCGCCAGCGCGAGGCCATGGCAAGGCAATTAGGTGTCCAGCCCGCGCAACTGCACTCCGCTTTGCGCGCCCACGTCGCAGCAGGCCCATCCTTGCTGGCCGGGCTGGCACCCAAAGCGCCTGTTCTGAGCGACAGCGCGCGCGACTTCAGCGCCTGGTTAGCCTGGATCAACCGCGAGTGGCTGCCCGCCAACCCTCTGAACAATCCCTGTAGCAGCGACGCGCGGGTGCTGGAGCAGCTGCTGCGGCCTTTGGTTCAAAGCTACGGCTACCCCGCATCCCTATTGCAAGATCTGCCCTTGTTTGGCGATGCCAGTTGCTACCGTCCTGCGCTGCAGGTTCTACGCAGCACCCAACTCTCCCCCTATGGCCCGCTCACGTTGACCCAAGGTGCAAGCCTGGTGCTCAACCCAACTTTGGATACCGAGCTGCGCGGCTTTAGCGCCTTGCTTGGACAAAACTTTATGCAGAGCACCAAGCCCCTGGCGTTTGACTGCATCAAATCTGCACCAGGCTGGCGCACCGTGGACTTGGGCCGGGCACAGGCCTTTGCCCGTACCTACCAGGAGTTCATTGCAGTCCAACAATTGGCCCCCTTGGGTGTTCCGCTCGCCCGCAGTCCTCTTTACCTGCGGGTGGCCACCGACCAACTTGAACGCGTGATGAACGACGCTCTGTTGGCAGCCCAGTCCTCAGCTGGCGCACCCGACATCCTGGTCGGCTCTGGCGCTGTGTCACCAGCAGACCAGCAAATACTGGCGCAAAGCAACGACTTCAGCGGCACAGTGCAGCCGTTGCTGAGCACCCTGCGCCTGTACACCCAATTGGGATTTGGCAGCAGTGCTGCCAAAGTGACCCAGTGTGCGCGCGACTACGCCTCCGCGGCGCTGGGCCGCGTGGCCGCGCTAGCCGATCAAAGCCGACTGTACGAACCCGACCCAGGCCCGGCCAAAGGCCCTCTGCTGAACCTGGGTACCACGCCCGTGCTGCGCGACTACCTGAGCGGCCAGCTGGCCCGCGCCAAAGTGTTAAGCGACTATGCCGCCCCGTTTGCCAGTCTGCTGCAAGCCACCGACATCACCATCACTGCGCCATCCACTCCCAGCCAACTACCGCGCTACTGGACTAACACCGCCAACTTCTTGGGCAACTACGTGCAGGCCCACGACCAGGCCGGACAGGTGGGCCATGTAGAGAGCCTGTTGCTGAAAACCGCGCCGGGACTGACCAAC
This sequence comes from Polaromonas sp., assembly GCA_043777795.1. Classification (GTDB taxonomy): domain Bacteria; phylum Pseudomonadota; class Gammaproteobacteria; order Burkholderiales; family Burkholderiaceae_C; genus JAAFIP01. The sequence goes on from JAYWHJ010000335.1 coordinate 8,912, forward strand.
GCAAATTGCGCCCCGCAACTGGCCGCCTATCCGGTGCCGGACTATGACAACGACCTGTTCTCCACCCGCCGCCAAGCACTGATGACCCGCCTGGGCGATCTATGCAGTAACCGACAGGCCACCCTGGGCGCTGATGCCTACCAACGCCTGGCCAAACGCTTTAACAGCGATCTGGCGGGTCGCTACCCCTTTGCCTCGCTGCAGGCCGATGACTTGGCTCTGGGCGCGGCCAAGGCCTTCTTCATCGACTACGACCAGCAACGCGAAGCGCTGGCGCAACAACTGGCAGGCCTGGACCGCAGTATTTGGCAAACCCAGCTGGACTTCATTGCCAAACTAGACCAAGCGGCGGTCTTCCTGCGCGGCAGCTTGACCGCCACGCCTGCCAGCCAGCCGCTACGCCTGTCAGTGACCTTCCGCGTGCGTCCCACAGCCGCCGTCGGATCGGACACCCATGCTTCGCCTGGCAGTAACCAGTTGGACGGCTGGTCCCTCAGCGCGGGTTCACGCGTCATCAACTACCCGTCACTGAACCCGACACTGCTGGACTGGCCATTTGGCCAAGCACTGGAACTCAACCTGAGTTGGGCAGACATCGCGGACTGGCGGCCCAGCGGTCCATCAGCACCCAATGGCTTGACAGTGGATGGCACCAATGTCTCTTACAGCGGCGGCGGAGAATGGGCACTGCTGCGGATGATGGAACGCTTCACCCCGCGCATGGTGCCAGCGGTGGACCCACTGAACCCCAGCCGCGTGCTGCTGGAGTTCATGGTGCCAGTGGCGCGCAGCGCATCCTTGCCCTCCAGCGCGGCGACCGGCCAAGCGCTGCTGTACCTAGGGTTGAACCTTTCGGCAGTCGATGCCAAAACACAAACCGGTACGCCACTGACATGGCCCGGCGGCTTTCCTGTCAACGCGCCGCCCGCGCCACTCAAAACAGCATTCACTCAAGCGGTGCCCAGCGCAGGCAAGATGTCACCCCTCAATGCCGTCCGCGCCCCAGCTGCTCTCAACCCCACGTCACCCCGCTAACCCACCGGTAAGGCAAACCCCATGACCACCACTGCACTGAATCACCCCCAGAATCATGTCGATCCGAACCCCCAAGCCATCACTGCGCAGACGCTGGCCCCAGGCCACGCCGCCCTGTTGGCCCGTGCACACAGCCACTTCGAGCAGCACTTGCAACTGCCGCTAGACGAGTTGCTGCAAGCCATCGACAGCCAACACCCGGCGGGCTATTGTGTGAAAAGCACTGGCACCTACCAAGCCATTCGAAACGCCCGCCGTGCCGATGACCCGCGTCTGCCCCAAGGCCCTTGGCAGCACGAACTCAAGCGCGCCGATTGGGCTGCCGTAAGCCATACGGCAGCCCAGGCTCTGCAGCGAAAATCCAAAGACCTGCAATTGGCAGCCTGGTTGTTGGAGGCCCAAATCCACCAATGCGGCTTTGCCGGCATCGCGCCCACATTGGTGCTCATTGACGGGTTGCTTCGCCAATTCTGGAGCGACCTGCACCCCCAAGAGGCAGCGGGCAGCACTACGCACCGCGCCAACATCCTGCATTGGATCAACCACAAACTGCTGCCCGCCATCAAGCAGCAGGCGCTGACCGAACCCCACCAGGAAGCCGTCTACAGCTGGGCCGACCGCGAGGCGGCGGTATGGCGCGAACACCAGCCCGCAGGTGCCTCGTCAGAGTCTGGCGAGGCCACATTGGCCGCCATCAGCACCGCCATAACGCAAAGCGCAACCCCCCACTACCTGGCCCTGCAAACTGACCTGCGCTTGGCTCTGCAAGCCATTCAATTGCTGACCCTGACAGTGCACAGCTGCTTTGGCGACGACAAGCCCAGTCTGTCGGGTTTGTCCGGTCTGCTCAAGCAAATTTTGGGCAGTGTTGAAACTGAGCTACAACGACGTGGCGTTTGCGCCTTGCCGCTCACCCTGACCACCGCCACCGGTGGCAACCGCGAGCCAACAGGCCAACCACCCACCGGCGAATCAGAGTACGCCAACCCGCAGCCCGCTGCCCCATCGGCAGCGATGGGTACCCATCCCAGCGGGCCACCCGGAGGCGACCCCCGTACCCAAGCCTACGCGCAGTTGGAACAAGCGCTGCAAACCCTGCTGCGGGTTGATCCACACAGCCCCGCCCCCTATCTGGTGCAACGTGCCGTGCAGTGGGGGCGCTTGAGCACCGCTGAGCTGTACAAAGAAGTGTTTGTGACCATGGGCGGGCAGCTCAATATTTTTGAACTGCTGGGCGTGCAAGCATCGCCCACACCCACCCCGTAAAGGCCGCCACCATGCATGCCCACGCGCCCTCCCATTTTGCCAACACCGTCGCCCCGGCTGGTCTCATTGCCACACTGCCCGCCGAAGACAACGAAGCTGTCACAGCGTCCTGGCAAGCCTTTGCGCAAGCTATTGCGCCGCTGCTGGTGCCGCCCGGTGTAGCCGCTGCGTCACTGATCTCTCCTCGCCTGATACAAGCTTGGACTCGGGTGCTGGTGATGCACTGGAGCCGCTTGGAACGGCTGGGCGGCCTTGCACTCTCTGAGCCTCTTTACGTGCTAGACCTTGCGCCTGGCGACGGCACCCTCGCCTGCGGGGTTTTAAGCGCCCTGGATCGCGAGCTGCACGCGCGCGGCATGGCAGGCTGGCCCGTACGCTACCTGCTATGTCCGTTGCGGGGCGACGGACATAGCACCTGTGGGCAGCGGCCCGAGTTGCAGGCCTTTGCCGCGCGTGGCTGGCTCGACCACGCCACCTGGCCAGCGCGCAGCGGCCAACCCCTGTTGCTCGGTACCAGCAGGTTCCCACTGTTTGGCGCGCGCAATCCTGTCATTGCGCTGTGCGCTGGTGGCCTGTCCGAGTTGCCTATGCAACTCTTTGGCACGCATTTCGGTGCCCTCGTACAGGCACGCGCCAACCTGGGTACAGCCGACCCAATCCATCGCGGCCAGCCACTGGCGCTGGATTGGCAAGACATCACCAGCGCAGAGCTACGCGCCGCCAGCGCTAGCACTGAGGCACCCGAGGTCGCGCTGCTACAGCACTACCGGGCCAGCATCCCCAGCGCGCCCATTTTGCTGTCCGAGGCCAGCCTGGCGATGGTCGACGCTTTGGCTAGCCTATCAGCAGGCCGCTACTTGCTGCTCGCCTGCGACTGCGGCGTTACGCAAGAAGCGCAGATTCGGCAAGGCGCGCTGGCCATACCTGAGCAAGGCGCGGCGGGCCAGGTTCAGCTAGCAGTCAACTTTCACGCTCTGGCTTGGCACCAGCAGCAAAGCGGTGCCAGGGCAGCCAACTTGCAGTGCGGTGACGTGGCCGCGGTGGTGCACATGGCCTGCCGTGACGAGCGACTAGAGATAGATCAAGGCACTTGGCAAAGCCTGATCGAATGCGCCGACCAAGGCCACCCGGCTGACCGCTGGTGGCTTAACCACGCCGCACCCTGCCACGCCATAGACCACATGAGCTTTCAGCTACGCAGCGCGGGGCATGACCCTTGGGCCTTGAGCGCACTGCTCGGCTTCTTGGAGCAGGGCCCACCGCAAGATTTCAGCTCTGCCACCCACGCAGCCATCGATGATTTGCGCCGCAACCTGCGCCGCTGCTGGCACAACCTGCCAACACTGCAACGCGATGCCACCCTGCAACTGGCGCTGACACGCCTGGCTTTTCGCTTGGGTGACTGGCCACTGGCGCGCGACGTTTTGGGCAGCGCTGGTAAGCAGTTCGCCGGCGATGCGCAAGCTGATCTGCAACGGGCCCACCTGGCCTTGTGCACCGGTTCCACACCCACCGCCCTAGCCCACCTCGAACGCTATCTGGCCGTGAGCCCGCACGATACCTGTGCCCGTGACTTGCACGAGCGCTTGTGCCTGCGACAAGCCCTCAGGCAAAGCCAGCGCTGGCACCCAGTCGAAGGCCTGCAAGACGGCGAACTAACGCTGGAGCTGCTGGACGAGTTTCACATCGGTGCCTGGCTGCACCAGTACCGCGACCCACAGATCGCGCAGCAGGTGGGCCTGCCCACGCTAGAGACACCGCAGCAGGCGGAAGACTACTTGGACCAAGTAGCGCAAAACGACGCTGTCGAATACGCAGTGATGCACCGCGAGAGGGGCTTCGTGGGCGCGGTCGGCCTGCACAGCTTGGGCGACATGGCGCACATCCATTTCTGGATAGGCACCGATCACCAAGGCCAAGGCCTGGGTACCAAAGCTGCCGACCTGCTGTGTCAGGCCTTGCGCCATGGTGCTGTGAACCACGCTTTCACGTCAGTGCACCAAGGCAACCCGCGATCGCAACGTCTGCTGCTGCGCCATGGCTTTACGCCGGTGCCCTACCAAGGCGAAGGCGAGGATGCTGTCTACGCCTTTTTGCACTTGGCTTTGAATGACGAGGCCTCTGCGCTGTCCGCCGAGCAACTGCAAGAACGACTAGCCCGCTTGTGCCAGGCGATTGGGCAACCATTGATCCACCACCAAGGAGAACTTGCATGAGTCAACAACGCAGTCAAAGTAGCAGCACCGCGTCTGGTCCTGGCCCCGCTAATTCACCGCAACGCAGCAGAGGCATTTTGCCAGAGATATCCGCACATTTAGGCATTGGCGAACGCGTCAGGCCGGTCCCACAATCCGGTTCACACGGACCTGATCGGCAAACCATAGGCCAGGCAGCTGGCGGTGTGGGTGCCAGCGCGTTGGTGATGGCGCGGCTGCGCCAACAGATCAATGCGACAAGCGGCCATGCCAGTCCATTGCAGGGGAGCCGCTTGGGCGCGCTGCAAGCGGCTGCCCAGTTCAGGGCCGTACCGGGTAGCGTGGAGCAGGGGTGTACTCCGGCATCAGCGCCATCCACCTAGCTCTGGGCAACACTATGCAAGCCCATATTGGTGATGTCTTCCGCGCCAACCCCGCGCAGCAACTGATGGCGCAGCCGGCGGGCGGTCTACCCGGCATCAGGAACCTTTTGAGCGCGTCCGCACGGCACATGGGTCAGGGCTTTGGGCCCGCCAACTGGGCTTTGGCCACTGGCGAACATACTTACTGGGGTGCCCAGATGCGTAATGCGGTCAGCACTGTAATGGGGAGGAGTTTTCCACCTGCGGGGGGCGTTGCCAATCAAATAGGCGGAGCCATCGGAACCGCGTTTCGCCCATTCATGCGTGCAACTGCCCAGTCCATCGCCGCCCGCAATCCCTACGTGTTCCCCATCATGGCGGCGGCGGGGATGGTCACTGGCAGCACTTGGGCGGGTGGCCGTCTTGCGTCAACCAATGACGTTTGGCGGCAACATTAACCAGGATAGACCGCTATGCGTACTCACGCCGCACCAGCTCGCCGTCCGCTTAATCGCACTTCTCACAACCCCACACATACCCATTCCGAGGAGATCATTCATGTACGCTCGAAAAATCACCAAATCATTGGTTCTACCCGTCCAAAAGCGTTTCATCGTGACGCACGCCAACAAAGAACTTCAACTGGAAACAGCGTCACTGCGAAAGTCCAACCCTTTTTTCAAAGAAGACTTCGATTTGCTCAACGAATCGCACAGGACTTTTCACGTTAACGTCGCACCACCCAAATCGGGACCGCAATACCGCCCATCTACTCAATCTGTAGAAATTCCACATGGCGTACCCGCTCCAGGCTTGAGCAGCCGAAAAGAGCGGATCAAGCATGAGGTTCACCACGCGGCACAGCACGAAAATCTGATCAAGCAGTTTGGCCAAGACACAGCGCTGAGCGTGATGGAGGCACCTGGGCACAAACGGGTCAATGAACTTTCGGCCATCGCGACGGGAAAAAGCGGTGAATTGGAAGGCGAGAAACTGAACGCTGCTACGTTAAATCTTTGGCGCAAATATGACAATATTCCCGGTTATGGTCCCTCATCTTATGCCAAAACGCTGTTGAAAGAGAGTAAATTTCAAGACTATACGCGCAAGCGCCTACAGGCCCTCCAATTCACGAATCTGTGAGCGCAGGGTGCAGCGCGAGGCGGCAACCTGTTTCCAACTTGTAAACTGAATCAATCGAAAGAACCTACTGATGGCTCCACAACCCAACCGCTCTGCATCGCCCGGTGGAAGAGCATACGAGCAAGACCGAAGCAGACCAACGGAATACAGCAGGCGCACTGTGGGCGGTTAAGCCAACCCACCTCACTCCCACGCCAATATGGTTGAACACTGGCGAGCTGCCGCGCTAAGCCCTATTCCACATGCTCAAGGGACACCGGCTGAAAAAGCTCACCTGATGGAACCGGTACGCCGTTTCGGCACCCTAACCTCTCTCGGTCAACCGACCAAGGTGGAGATACAGGGCCATAGTAACGGCGTGTTAGGCCATAGTGAAGACGCCTCCGCTCATTGGAATCGCATCGGGCATACCCAAAGCCGTGCCGACAACATGCTGCACAACAGACAGGCGAGCACTTATCACGGTATTGAAGAAGCAAGGGCATCAGCCGCCAGCGGTTCGAGTGCCGCTGGTTATAGGTCACCGTCCCCCTCCAGTAGTCATCGCAGTAATTGGGATCCGATGGATCCGAATTTCAAACCTGGCCATTTCCACCCGTATCGTCTGGTTGCGCAGACTGCAGGCAGCGCGGGCGCTGCTGGGCCGACTTTATTGGCCCCTATTGCAACGCTGCCGCCGGTGGCCGGAACTGCGCCGCCACCTCTGTCAGTCGGTGCGCCAGCGCGTCCCGCGGCCATGGCAGTGCAGCCGACCCCATCGGCTGGTGCAAGCGTCGCTTTCACTAGCTACAACCTACGCCCTCGCCCAAATCCTTGAGCCTTGCAAGCAAAGCAACCGTGCATACCAACCCTGTCTCAGCCACCGTGGCATGCCCCACCAGACCCTCATTAAGCGAGCGCCGCACTGCCTGCGGAAGGCGCAGCGCCAAAGCGGTCCGGCTGCGCAGTGGCAGGGGCTCAGTGATGCCCGCTTGCCGCGACATGCGCGGCGATGCGCTGGCACCCCAATGCTGGGCCACGCGCACGCGGGCCTCTTGCTGGGCACGGACCTCTTCGTCGGTGGGCACGCTGCGGCCTATGACGGGGCGGGTCTGGCCGTTTTCGACCACCAATTGCACTTCTTCGGCACGGCCGCGCAGGCCCAGTTGCGGGTCTTTCATCGTCCACTCCTTGTGTTGCGCCACCCTACACCATGACGCGTATTTACCAGTCCCCTAGCATGGGCGATGCGCATATCCGCGTGGCACTGGTACGCGACATTGGGCAGGCTGATTTGTTGGTGCGCCGGGTGGGCAGCTGGGGCCTGGCCCAGGGCGGTGCGCTGTGGTTCATCACCCGCAACAAGCAGGACGCGCAGCTCTACATCTACCTGTGCAGCCTGGGCATGGAACAGCTTAAAGTGTGCTTTGTGAGCAGCTATGGCCAGGCCGGCTGGGTGGACAGCGAGCACCCGCTGGCTAAGGGGGTACTGCGGCATCAGCGGCGCAGCCCTCATGGCGGGGCTTTGGCGGGTGCCAAACTGATGGGTGGCAAATACTGAGGCAAGCCCAGTTTGTTGGCCAGGTAGGCGCGCTGGGCCACCGCTTCGTCCGGGCTAGCAAAACGCCCCAGGCCCACTACCGCCCAGTTGGTGCCAGACTGGTCTGTAGTCAAAATGACGGTGCTGGTTACCCCTTGGCCAGCAATGCTGGCTGCGAGTTGGTTGGCTGCTTGCTGCACCGCAAATTGCCCGGCCTGCAAGGCGTAACTGCCGGTAGCCGGCGGTTGGCTGGGTACCAACAGGCTGCTCAGGGGCACGGCAGCTGGGGCACTGGCAGCGGTGGTGGGCGCGCTGGCAACCGTAAGCGCTGCCGTAGCCGCAGCAGCTGGCGCTGAGGAGCCAGCCGCCTGCGCGCCAGTGGAGGCGGGTGTAGCAGCTGAAACCGCGGTGGAAGTGAAAACACCGGGCCAGGAGAGCTTGGCCAGTACCTGCGCCAAGGCTTGA
>JAYWHJ010000336.1:0-16847 GCA_043777795.1 Polaromonas sp.
TTGCGGGCCCAGGCCACCATCTCTTTGGCCTCATAGCCCGCCTTCACCGAGCCCAGGCCCACCTCGCCCAGTAGCGTCACACCCGCCTCCGCCAAGTCTTTGAAGTCTTGCTCAACCATGCCTTTTTCAATGATGGGCGCACCGGCCAGCACCTTCACGCCGCCGGGCCGAAAGTTGTCAAACGAGCGCTGCGCGGTAATCGCCAGCGCTTTGAGGCCTACGATGTCTTTGGGCCGACCAGGCAGGTGCACTTCACCTGCGGACACCATGGTGGTCACGCCGCCGTGCATGGTCGAATCGATCCAGCCGATCTGGTTTTGCCGTGGCGTCCAGTCGCCAAACACCGGGTGCACATGGCTGTCTATCAGGCCCGGGCAGACGCAGGTTTGCTGTGCGTCGATGGTGTTTTTGGCATGCGCGGTGTCGCAGTCTTTGGCTTTGCCCACCGCCGTGATGAGGCCGTCCACGATGACGATGGTGTCTGCGTCCAGAATGGGCTGGTCGATATCGCCGGACAACAGCAGGCCGATGTTTTGGATCACTACTTTGCCGGATTTGCCGCTGCTTGCTGCGTCTGCCATGAATTTTGCCTTTCAAATGGGACTGAATATGCCACGCCCGTGTAGCGTACGCAAGAGGCGCTCTGGTTCTTGTGCATTCAGGCGATTGCTTGTACGCCCAGGTGCGTGGTTTGGACAGCCGCGGAGCTAGGTGCGCCGCCGGCTTGATCCCGTACACAAGCAAGAGCAAAAGCCCCAGCGAACGCACTCTCCAAACAGAACTCGCCAATTACCCACTGCAACTCACACACCGCCAGTACTTTTCTGAGTTCGTGCCGTTAACTCCTATTGCACCCCTAATTTACATGCGCTACATTGTGATATCCATCCCATCACCCTGCAAATAGCCACACAATTACCCGGATGACAGAGCATACAAAAACCGACGGATTACCTGGCTTGGAGGACGCTAAACCGCTGCGAGCGAACGAGATGATCGCCGCGCGGGATGAACGTATCAGCACTGACAAAGTGGTGTGCAATGCCTGCCCAGTGCTGTGTCAGATATCGGACGGACGAAGTGGTGCCTGCGACCGGTATGCCAACCAAGGTGGCAGCTTGGTGCGAGTAGACCCCGTGGTGCTTTTGCGGCGTACCTTGAGCGACAAGGAGGCGCAGGTAGTGCCTTTTGTGGCACGCTCCACCACAACAGAAACAGGCAGTCAAGCAACGGCAGAGTTGGCCACCACAGACGCAAAGTCCACCAGCCTGCAACCCAGCTGGAACGGTGACCTGCTGCTGGCCGACGAAGTATTTATCACCGGCGTAGGCTCGTCCACCACCTATCCCGACTACAAACCCGCACCCTTCATTGTCTCGTCGCAGGCCGCAGGGGTAGACATGGTGACGGTGGTGACTGAGGGCATTTTTAGCTACTGCAGCTTCAAGGTCAAAATTGATACCGACAGATTCTTGGGCAACGAGCAAGCCAGCGTGCGCTGCAAAGGCGAGGTGGTAGGCCATGTGACCACGGCCGAGTATGGCTCGCAGATGCTCTCTCTCGGCGGCGTGCACCACCTGACCGGCGGCAGCAAAAAAGAAGGTCGTGTGGCCCTCGAGGTGATGCACCTGCTGGGCAACAAGCAGGCGGTAGAGCTGCAGATCGACGGCGGCGCGCAGATCACCATTCAGGCGGGGCGCGCACCTTTTGTCAATGGCGTAGAAGAAAAGCGCATGCGGGTAGGCTGCGGCTCTGCCGCCGTAGGCATTTTTGCCAAACAGTTTTTGGGTGTAGCCGACGAAGTGGTGGTGGTGGACGACCACATCACCGGGGTGCTGACCCAGCACCAAGCCGGGCGCTGCCTGGACATGCGGGCGTCCGGCATTCAAATGCGCGGGCGTAAATCTACGCCGGGGCGTTATTTTCAGGTGGCCAACCCGGGCACCGGCTGGGGCGGCACCGAGATTGCCGATCCGCTGTCGATCATCGAAGGCTGGGATGCGGGTGAGGCCTGGCCCGGCCTGCGTTTGTTGATGACCTCGACCACAGGAGAGCACGCCAGTTGGTATGTGCTGGACGATGCGCTGCAACCGGTAGAGCAAGTCATGCCCTCTGAGGTGCGGCGCGTGGTAGAGCGCATCGGTGAGAACTGCGAGCCTTCATTGACCACGGTGCTCTTTCTGGCCGGAGCTGGCGGCAGCTTGCGCGCAGGCGTAACGGACAATCCCGTGCTGCTCACCCGCGCCATCAAAGACGCACTGGTGAACGTGACCTGCGGCGGCGCACTCGCCTATGTGTGGCCCGGCGGCGGCATTACCGTGATGGTGGATGTGATGCGCATGCCCGATAACAGCTTTGGCACCGTGCCCACCCCTGCCATCGTGGCACCCATTGAGTTTTGCATGCGGCTGGAGGATTACCGTAAGCTAGGGGGGCACATGGACTACGTACGTACCCTCCAAGACGCGCTGCAACGCGGTGCTTGGCACCAAGAAGGCGCGCCCTTGGCACGGCAATGGATGCAGCTGCCCGCGGCCCAGGCCTGGCCTCTAGGCACGCCGCCGCTATTAGGTTAAAAAGCATCTTGCCATGACCGCACACCGCATGCAACTTCCCAACGGCCGCTGGCATCTACAGCATGGCCCGATGGACATCATCTTGGGGGCCAACGGCAGCCTCAAGGCGGTAGAGCTGGCGCACGAGCGCGCTTGGAAGCGTTTTGCCGTGTTGCTGGACGAGCTGGTGCGAGAGCTGCCCTTGCTGCGCTTGCCTGTGCGCGGCAGCGCGTGCCCTGTGCGTGGGCCCGTTGCCCGGCGCATGTGGGAAGCTTGTATGCCTTACCAAAGCAGTTTCATCACGCCCATGGCCGCCGTAGCTGGCGCGGTGGCGCAAGAACTGATCGCTTGCTATGCTGCCAGCGGCGTGCAGCGGGCGTGGGTGAACAACGGTGGCGATATTGCTGTGTTCCTAGAGTCTGCGCAGTCGGTGCGCATTGGCATTTGCGCCGATGTGGCCAAGTTACGAGTGGACGGTGTCAGCGGTGAACTGCTCACGCAGGGCCAATTTGAGGTTAACAGCACACAGCCCGTGCGCGGCGTGGCCACCAGCGGCTGGCGTGGGCGCAGTTTCTCGTTAGGTATTGCCGACAGCGTGACGGTGCTGGCCGCTACCTCTGCGCAGGCCGATGCGGCTGCCTCGGTGATTGCCAACGCAGTCAATGTGCTAGACCCACGGATTGTGCGCAGATCCGCCAGCGAACTTAAAGATGACAGCGATTTGGGCGACATTCCAGTCACAGTGGATGTGCCGCGCTTGGAATCTGCGCTGGTGCAGCGCGCCTTGCAGGCGGGGCTGGCGTGCGCACAGGCGCTGCAAGCCCGGGGGCTGATTTGGTCAGCCGCACTGGTGTGCCAAAACCAAACTGCGTTGGCCCATCCCGCTCACGGGTCTGTGCACGCCAATCCAGAAAAAAATCTAGTACTGGGTCAACCAACGGGCGCGCTATTTGCTTATTGAAAAATGGACTATCACCGATGACTGCACCAATGATCGACATTCGACGCATCTTCACCCACGTAGAGCACATCCACCACGAGTTCGGGCCACGGGTGGCCACACCCTTGCTGCGCGGAGCCATTGGCGCGGTGCTGACCAACCCGTTTGCAGGCCGCTATGAGGCCAATATTGTGCCGATGATGGATGCGCTAGGCCCCGTAGGCGTTCAAATGGCCGAGCGCCTGCGCGCCGCAATGGATGTGCCCGCTGAGCGGATTGAGAGCTACGGCAAGGGCGCGATCATTGGTGCCGCTGGCGAACTAGAGCACGGCGCGCTATGGCATGTACCCGGCGGCTACGCCATGCGTGAGCTGTTGGGCTGGAAGGGCGACCGCAATGCCTATGTGCAAGGCGGCCCTGCCGCCATTACGGCCCAACCCGGCAATGCGCTGGCCATCGTCGCCTCCACCAAAAAAGTAGGCGCGCCAGGCACCACCCTGGATGTGCCGCTCACGCATATCAACGCCAGCTATGTGCGCAGCCATTTCGATGCCATCGAGGTGCGTGTGCCGGGCGCGCCACTGCCCGATGAAATTGTGTTCATCCTGGTCATGAGCACTGGCGCGCGCGTGCACGCTCGGGTAGGCGGCCTGGCCGCCAACGCCATCAGCAAATGGGATGGCCTGCGATAGCAGCTCTTTGAAAAAACGAACCTATTGAAAGACACACCATGCCAGCCATCATTCGAAAAATTATTGTGCAAGTGGACGAGACCCACCAAGAGATGGGCAAACCCATCGCTCCACCTACCCGCCGCGCGCTGGCCATGGCGGTGATTCACAACCCCTACGCGGGCAGCTACAGCGAGAACCTGAACGAGTTGATTGCCATCGGCGAAGAGCTGGGCGCACTGCTAGGGCACAAATGCGTGCAGGCACTGGGCATCGCACCCGGGCAGGCGCAAAGCTATGGCAAAGCCGCGATAGTGGGCGAGGCTGGCGAGCTGGAGCATGCGGCAGCCATACTGCACCCCAAGCTGGGCGCGCCGCTGCGCCTGGCCGTAGAGAGGGGCGCGGCCTTGGTGCCCTCCAGCAAAAAACGCGGCGGTTTGGGCACGGCCATTGATGTGCCGCTGGGCCACAAAGACGCCGCCTTTGTACGCAGCCATTTCGATGCCATGGAGGCGCGGGTGTCGGATGCACCGCGTGCCAATGAAATCGTGGTGGCCGTGGTCGTCACCGACAGCGGCCGGCCGCTGGCGCGCATTGGCGGCTTGCAAGCCCATGAAATTAAAGGGCAAGATGGACTGCGGTAGGCGCTATCCATCACAATAGAGATTCGTCAACCTTAAGCAGGAGTTTTATGAAAATACCCCATTCACTACTGAATACTTTCACGTTCGGCGCCATTGCATTGGCCAGCCTGATGGGCGCTGCGGCCACTGCGCAGGCGCAAGATGTCATCAAGATTGGCGAGGTCAACAGCTACAAAGCCCAGCCTGCTTTCTTGGAGCCCTACAAGAAAGGCATGGAGCTAGCGGTGGAAGAGATCAATGCCTCCGGTGGTGTGAATGGCAAAAAAATCCAGCTCATTGTGCGTGACGACAATGCCAACCCGGGTGACGCAGTGCGCGCCGCCGAGGAGCTGATATCGCGTGAAAAGGTCGATGTATTGACCGGCTCCTTCCTGTCCAATATTGGTTTGGCGTTAACTGATTTTGCCAAGCAGAAGAAGTTTTTCTTCCTGGCTGCAGAGCCATTGACCGACAAAATCGTCTGGCAAAACGGTAACCGCTACACCTTCCGTTTGCGCGCCTCTACCTACATGCAGGTGGCCATGCTGGTGCCCGAGGCGGCAGCGATGAAGAAGAAGCGCTGGGCGATCGTCTACCCGAACTACGAATACGGACAGTCGGCAGCGGCCAGTTTTAAAACCCTGCTCAAAGCGGCGCAGCCCGATGTAGAGTTCGTAGCCGAGCAGGCCACACCCCTGGGCAGAGTGGATGCAGGCAGCGTGGTGCAGGCGCTGGCTGATTCCAAACCTGACGCGGTGTTCAACGTGCTGTTTGGCGCCGACCTGTCCAAGTTTGTAAGGGAGGGCAACACCCGTGGTCTGTTTCAGGGCCGTGATGTCGTGAGCTTGCTGACGGGCGAGCCCGAGTATCTGGACCCTTTGCGGGACGAGACTCCCAACGGCTGGCTGGTGACTGGCTACCCTTGGTACGGCATTCAAACGCCTGAGCACAAGGCCTTCTTTTTGGCCTACCATGCCAAATTCAAAGACTACCCCCGCCTGGGCTCGGTGGTCGGCTACAGCGCCATCAAGTCCTTGGCCGAAGGCATGAAGAAAGCCAAATCAACCGATACGGAAAAAATGATTGCCGCCTTCCGTGGCTTGAAAGTGTCCACACCCTTTGGCCCAGTGACCTACCGCACGCAAGACCACCAGTCCACCATGGGCGCGTTTGTTGGACGTACCAAGAACGAAGGCGGCAAAGGCACGATGGTGGACTACCGCTATGTGGATGGTTCCAAAGTGCAACCCTCGGACGCCGAGGTGAAAAAACTCCGCCCTGCTGAATAGTTAAGCTGTCGCGCTATGAAAGTGGACGCATGAGTTTTTCTGGCCTGATCGTTCAGCTGCTCAATGGGCTGGCGGGAGCGGCATCCTTGTTTCTGGTGGCTGCGGGTTTGTCGCTGATTTTCGGCGTCACCCGTATTGTCAATTTTGCGCATGGCTCCTTCTTTATGGTCGGCATCTATGTCGCCTATTCGCTGGTAGCAAACCTGAGTGGGACGGTAGGCTTTTGGCCCGCTTTGCTGCTGGCCGCCGTAGCGGTGGGGGTGCTGGGCGCCTTGGTAGAGATGCTGTTACTGCGGCGTATTTACCGCGCGCCCGAGCTGTTCCAGCTGCTGGCCACTTTTGCTCTGGGCTTGGTCATCAAAGATGCGGTGCTGTGGTACTGGGGCCCCGAAGAGTTGCTTGGCCCCCGCGCGCCAGGGCTGACTGGCTCGGTCACTATCCTTGGGCGGCAGTTCCCGTCTTATGATTTGTTTTTGATCTTCGCAGGCCCAGCCATGCTGGGCTTGCTATGGTTGCTGCTGACCAAAACCCGTTGGGGCACTTTGGTGCGTGCCGCTACGCAAGACCGAGAGATGGTCAGTGCACTGGGCGTCAACCAAGCCTGGCTGTTCACCGCCGTGTTTGCGCTGGGCGCATTCTTAGCTGGTCTGGGTGGGGCACTACAGCTTCCGCGCGAGCCGGCCAACTTGGACATGGATTTGAACATCATTGGCGCGGCCTTTGTGGTGGTGGTGGTGGGCGGTATGGGCTCAATACCAGGGGCCTATGTGGCTGCGCTGCTCATTGCAGAGCTCAAAGCGATTTGTATTTGGATTGGCTTGGTGGAGATTGCCGGGGTCAGTGTGTCTTTTTCCAAGTTCACCTTGGTGGTGGAGTTTGTGGTGATGGCGGTGGTGCTGGTGGCGCGCCCGTGGGGCTTGTTTGGCAAGCCGCAGTCGGTCAGCCGCCATGTGGGCTTGGCCGAGGCGCCGCTGCGGCCTTTAGGGCGCGTGTACAAATATGCGGGCGCAGCGGTGCTGGTGCTGCTGGCGCTGGTGCCCGTCATCGCGGCGCAGTCGCCTTATGTGACGGTGTTACTGATTGATGTGCTGGTGGCGGTGCTGTTTGCGGCCAGCCTGCACTTCATCATGGGGCCCGCAGGCATGCACTCGTTTGGTCATGCGGCCTACTTTGGCTTGGGGGCTTATGCGGCTGCGCTTTTAGTGCGTAGCCTGAACCTGCCGATGGAAGTGGCGCTAATGGTAGCGCCCGTTGTGGCGGCGCTGGGAGCATTTATCTATGGGTGGTTCTGCGTGCGCTTGTCGGGTGTGTACCTGGCCATGCTGACGTTGGCGTTTGCGCAAATTACTTGGGCTATTTGTTACCAGTGGGACGCTTTGACTGGCGGCAGCAATGGCCTTACGGGCGTGTGGCCTGCCCAGTGGTTAGCCGACAAACGCAGCTACTACTACCTCACCTTGACGCTGGTGATGGCGGGCGTGTTGCTCATGCATCGCATACTGTACTCGCCCTTTGGCTACAGCCTGCGCGCCGCGCGCGACTCGGCCTTGCGCGCCGATGCGCTGGGCATGAATGCCAAGCGTTTGCAGTGGGTCGCCTTTGTAATTGCAGGCACCTTTGCCGGTTTGGCCGGTGCGCTCAATGCGTTTTCCAAAGGCAGCATTTCCCCCGAGAGTTTGCATGTCAGTCGCTCTATCGACGGCTTGGTGATGGTGCTGCTGGGCGGTGTGCAAACCCTGCTGGGTCCGGTGGTGGGGGCAGTCACATTTACCTGGCTGCATGACACGGTGGCCAGAAGCACCGACTACTGGCGCGCCATGTTGGGTGCGATTATTCTCGTTCTGGTACTGCTGTTTCCCCAAGGCATTGCAGGCTTTGCCAACCAGCTGTGGGACTGGCGCCGCCGGGCCAAGAAGGGAGCAGCATGAGCTTGCTCGCAGTATCCGGCCTGGGTAAATCGTTTGGCGGTGTCAAAGCGGTGGACAAAGTGAGCTTTGACTTGGCCGCTGGCGAGCTGTTGGCATTGATCGGGCCGAACGGCGCGGGCAAGTCCACCACTTTCAACATGGTCAATGGCCAACTGCGTGCGGATACCGGCACCATTACCTTGGATGGGCATCAACTGGTAGGTTTAACGCCACGCGATGTTTGGCGGCGCGGTGTCGGCCGCACCTTCCAGATTGCCGAGACCTTTGCGTCTCTCACCGTGGTGGAGAACGTACAGATGGCGCTCTTGTCGGCCGACCATAAATTATTTTCCATGTGGCGTAAAGCCGCCAACTACCAGCGCCCTGAAGCACTGCAACTGCTGGCGTTGGTGCAGATGCAAGAGCAGGCCGATCGCCCATGCAGCGCGCTGGCCTATGGCGACATCAAGCGCGTAGAGCTGGCCATGGCGATGGCCAACAAGCCCAAGCTGCTGCTGATGGACGAGCCCACCGCAGGCATGGGGCCCAAGGAAAGAAACGAGCTGATGGCCTTGACCAAAAAATTGGTCACCGAGCGCGGCATGGCCGTGCTATTTACCGAGCACAGCATGGATGTGGTGTTTGCCTACGCCGACCGCATGATTGTGCTGGCGCGCGGCAAGCTGATAGCCCAAGGCAAACCGCACGAGATACGCGACCACCCCAAAGTGCAGGAAGTGTATTTTGGCAGCGGTAAAACCTTTGAGAGCAAAGTGCCCGTACACACAACTTTGGTGGAAGATGCTGCGCGATGACGACTGAATCCATCAAGCCCGTGCTGGACAAGGCCATACCATTATTGAGCGCAAAAGACCTGTGCGCTTGGTATGGTGCCGCGCAGGTGGTGTTCGATGTGAACATAGAGGTCCAACGCGGTGAGGTGGTGGCGCTGATGGGGCGCAATGGCGCAGGCAAATCCACCACCCTTAAGTCTCTGATCGGCATGCAGGACAAACGTAAGGGTCGGGTGACTTTCATGGGGCGTGATATCTCCAAAATGCAGTCACACCAAGCAGCGCGCATGGGTTTGGGCTTCGTACCGGAAGACCGGCGCATTTTCACCGACCTGACGGTGATGGAAAACCTGGAGGTGGGGCGCCAAGCCCCCCGGCATTGGCCCGACGGCCAACCCGCGCCAGTGTGGACGGCGCAGCAGCTCTTCAAGCTATTTCCTAACTTGGCAGAAATGCCGGATAGGCTAGGTGGGCGCATGAGCGGCGGCGAGCAGCAGATGTTGACTGTCGCACGCAGCTTGATGGGTAACCCTTATGTGGTGCTGCTGGACGAACCCTCAGAGGGCGTGGCCCCAGTGATCGTGGAGCAAATGGCGCAGATGATTTTGCAGTTGAAATCGCAAGGCGTGAGCATTTTGCTGTCGGAGCAAAATATGCACTTTGCACAACTGGTGGCTGACCGCGCCTATGTGCTGGAAAAAGGACAAATTCGCTACGATGGCACGATGGCTGATCTGGTGGCCAACGACGCCTTGCGCCGCAATTATTTGAGCGTGTAAAACCTGGGCACCGCTTCCAAAATGTCCACGTCATTGATGCTCCAGGTGAACCACAGGCAGCGGGACGTGACTGTGTCAAAAGAGGCCACGCTGCTGCACGTGCTGCGTAACGACCTTGAGCTTAACAGCCCCAAATACGGTTGCGGTTTGGGCGAGTGCGGTGCCTGCACCGTGCTGGTGGACGGCATCGCGGCGCGCGCGTGTGTGATACCGGCGCAGGGGGTGGCGGGCCGCAGCATCACCACCCTGGAAGGCTTGGGCACGATGGCGGCGCTGCACCCGGTGCAGCAAGCCTTTATCGACGAGCAGGCGGCGCAGTGTGGCTACTGCCTGAGCGGCATGGTGATGATGACCGTGGCCTTGCTTTCGCGCGTGCCGCACCCCACCGACGCGCAGATACGCAGCGAGTTGTCGGGCAACCTGTGCCGCTGCGGCACCCATCTGGAAATAGTCAAAGCCGTGCACCGAGCTGCGCACTACATTGAACGTGCTACGTCACAAGCCACTGCCCAAACGATTCAATCCGCTAGCACCGCATGACTCGCCACGCCGATACACCCCGCACGCGTGCAGACTTTCATGCCGCCCAAGGTGTGCTCCTCATCACGCGCGCGCCGCCGCCCGCGCCTGCGCCGGTCAAAGGCCAGCCCGCTTTTGTTAGTAGCAACCCGCTGGAAGGCGTAGAGATACTGGTGGCCGTGTGGGACGACGGCAGCGTGACGGCGCTTTGCGGCCATGTGGACTTGGGCACGGGCATTCGCACCGCGCTGGCTCAAGTGGTCGCCGAGGAACTGGATGTGGCGCTAGCGAGCGTCAACATGGTGCTGGGCGACACGGCGCGTGCGCCTAACCAAGGGGCGACGATTGCAAGCACTTCACTGCAAATACACGCGGTGCCCTTGCGCCACGCGGCAGCGCAGGCCCGCGCGTGGCTGGTGGCGCGCGCTGCGGTAGTGCTGCAGATTGACGTTGCCGCCGTGCAAACGCGCGATGGAGCAGCCCATGACGCTGCTGATATGACAAGGAGTGTGCGCTACGCCGAGCTGTTAGCACAGCAGCATGTGGCGCTGGACTTGCTGCTGAGCACTGCGGTGAAAGCGCCAGAAGACTACCGCGTCGTCGGCACCAGCGTCCCCAGGGTAGACATCCCCGCCAAAGTAACGGGAGAGCTGACCTTTGTGCATGACATGCGCGTACCCGGCATGTTGCATGGCCGCGTGGTGCGGCCGCCCTATGCGGGTGCAGACCATGGCGACTTTATTGGTAACACGCTACAGGCGGTGGACAAAGCGTCCATCGCGCACATTCCGGGTATCAAGGCGGTGGTAGTGCAGCGCGATTTTGTGGGCATCGTAGCCCAGCGCGAAGAACATGCCGAGCAAGCCATGCGCGAGCTGCAGGTGCACTGGAAGCCTTGGCCCGGCTTGCCCAATATGGACAACCTGGAAAACGCCATCCGCAACAACCCCGCCACGCAGCGCAAGCTGATTGACCAAGGCGATGTAGACGGCGCACTAAAGGATGCAGCGCAAACCCTGGCATGCAACTATGTATGGCCCTACCAAATGCACGCCTCCATCGGCCCGTCCTGCGCGGTGGCCGACTGGCATGCCGACCGCATGACGGTATGGACCGGCAGCCAAAACCCGCATGTGCTGCGTGCCGACTTGGCCCAGCTCACTGGTTTGGCAGACGTGCAGATCAACGTGGTGCGCATGGAGGCTGCAGGCTGCTATGGCCGCAACTGCGCTGACGACGTGGCCGCAGACGCCGCCCTGCTGTCGCGCGCCGTGGGCAGCCCCGTGCGCGTGCAGCTCACCCGCGAGCAAGAAAACGCCTGGGAGCCCAAGGGCGCGGCGCAGCTTATGCAGGTTAAAGGCGGTCTAAATGCCGACGGCACGGTAGCGGCCTATGATTTTGAAACCTCGTACCCCTCCAATGGCTCGCCTACGCTGGCCCTGCTGCTCACCCGCACCATCGAGCCCGTAGCACAAGCCTATGAGATGGGCGACCGCACGGCGCGACCACCGTATGACTATCAAAACCTGCGCGTGACGGTGAACGACATGGCCCCCATGCTGCGCGCCTCCTGGCTGCGCGGCGTGTCGGCCCTGCCCAATTCATTTGCGCACGAGTCGTATATTGACGAACTGGCCACCGCTGCGGGCGTAGACCCGGTGGAGTTTCGTCTGCGCTACCTGCAAGAGCCGCGCGCGGCCGAGCTGGTGCGCGCCACCGCTGCGCGCGCGGGTTGGCGGGCGCACACGCAGCCACAACAGCAGCCTGCACTGCCGGGCGAGCGAGCAGATATTGTGCAAGGCCAAGGCGTGGCTTATGCCCGCTACGTGCACAGCAAGTGGCCCGGCTTTGGTGCTGCCTGGGCGGCCTGGGTGGCCGACGTCGAGGTGAACCGAACAACCGGCGAGGTGCATGTCAAGCGCGTGGTGGTGGGGCATGATGCGGGCGCGATGGTTAACCCTGAGGGCGTTAAACACCAGATCCACGGCAACGTGCTGCAAACCACCAGCCGCGCGCTGCACGAAGAGGTAAAACTCAACCCCCAAACCAATACCGTGGCCAATCTGGAGTGGGGCAGCTACCCTATCTTGAGCTTTAGGGATGTACCGGTAATTGAGGTGGTGTCCATGCCCCGCCCGAGCGAGCCACCGCTGGGCGCGGGTGAATCGTCCTCTGTGCCCGGCACTGCAGCGATTGCCAATGCGATATTCGATGCGACGGGTGTGCGCTTTCGCCAGCCGCCGTTCACCCCCGAGGTGGTGCGCGCTGCGCTTAACCCAGCAGCGCAAACCGCGCCTAAGGTGTTGCCAGCGTCTGCGCAGAGCGAGCCCATCGCGCAACCCGCCGTGCCATCGCCCAGCATCCCAAGCAACGCAGTGTGGCCCAAGCCGCGTAGCACCTGGGTCAAAACAGGCGCGCTGTTGGCAGGCGTGCTCAGTGTGGCCGCCGCACTGCTGGGCTGGCGCTCCAGCATCGCGCCGGTGCAGCACAGCGGCAGTTCGGTGTACAAACAGTCCACCATCGACAAAGGCCGCGAGCTAGCTGCACTGGGCAACTGCATAGGCTGCCACACCGCACCCGGCGGCACGGCCAACGCAGGCGGGCGTGCCATGGACACGCCCTTTGGCGCCGTGTACACCACCAACCTCACGCCCGACCACGAGACCGGCATAGGCCAATGGTCATTCAGCGCCTTCCAGCGCGCCATGCGCGAAGGCATCTCGCGCGACGGGCATTTTTTGTACCCTGCGTTTCCCTACACCGCATTCGCCAAAATGTCGGACGATGACCTCACCGCGCTGCACGCCTACCTGATGGACCAACCCGCCGTGCGCGCCCAACCGCCCACCACAGCGCTGGCCTTTCCCTACAACCTGCGCGCCATGATGGCTGGCTGGAACGCGCTGCACCACGACCCCACGCCCTTTGTAGCAACCCTCAGCCAAAGTGCCGAGTGGAACCGAGGTGCCTACCTGGTCAACGGCCTAGGCCACTGCGGTGCCTGCCACACCGCCCGCAACGCTCTGGGCGCAGAGCAGGGCGGCCCGGCCTATCTGGCTGGCGCAGTGGTAGACGGCTGGGAGGCCCCCGCGCTCACCGCCCTGTCGCGCGCCCCCGTTCCGTGGAACGCTGCCGAGTTCTACCGCTACCTGCGCACCGGCCATACCCAGCAGCACGGCATTGCCGCAGGCCCCATGGGCAGCATCGTCAAAGAGCTGGCCCACGTGCCCGACCAAGACATTCAGGCCATGGCCACCTATCTGGCATCGTTCACGCCGCCGGTGTCAGAGGCCCAGAGCGCCGAACGCGCCAAACAGGTAGTGCTGTCCGCGCAAAAATCAGCCACCGATCTATTAGGCCCAGGCCAGCGCATGTTCAATGGTGCCTGCGCCTCTTGCCACCACGACGGCGACGGCCCCACGCTCTTGGGCGTCAACACCCCGCTGGCGCTGAACAGCAACCTGCACAGCCAGCGCCCGGACAACCTGATCCGTACCATCCTGCACGGCCTGCGCGAGCCCGCCAGCCCAGACATCGGCTTCATGCCCGCTTTCCGCCACAGCCTGGACGACGCCCAAGTCGCCCAGCTTGCCACCTACATGCGCAGCCGCTACGCACCCGCAGCGCCTGCGTGGGTTGAAGTGGCAGCAACGGTTGCGCGTTTGCGCGCGGCTCAGGGTGAAAACTAAATTTAGGCGCTACGTATTTAGTAGCTTGTATCGCTATATTTTATTGGTCTTCAGCGCAGATATATACTTTAAAAACCTCTTCGAAATCGGTAAATTTCCGGTTTTCGGCCGATTTGCAGCTCCCAGAGCGCCTGCGACAAAAAAAGCGGCTATTCTGCCCCGTTTGTTAGATACAAATGAGCCTACAGCCTAATAGAATATAGCGGGAGAAGCTATTTAATATATAGCATCTTTTTCCGCTAGAGGCTTGCTGTTGCTGCCATTGCGGCACAATGGCATCCATGAAAACTACAGTTCTGGTTGTACTTGCCTCGCTAGCCACACTCTATGCTGCAGCCATGGCCTGGCTGTGGTTTTACCAAGAAAAGTTGCTATTCCAACCCAGCGTGCTGGCCGCCAACTACCCGCTGGCTACCCAGCCAGACATGCAAGAGGTAAAGGTAGAGGTACCCGGCGCGCAGCTCTCGGTGCTACAGCTAAGGCTACCGCAGCCCAAGGGCGTGGTGTTCTTTTTGCATGGCAATGGCGGCAATGTAGACAGCTGGTTTGCCAACCCCGATTTTTACCGCCGCGCCAATTTTGACGTAGTGATGATGGACTACCGAGGCTACGGCAAAAGCACTGGGCAGATCGAATCCGAAGCGCAGTTACGCGCCGACGTTCGCGCCGTGTGGCAGCACTTTGCGCCGCAATATCAAGGTAACCAGTGGGTGCTCTTGGGCCGCTCTCTGGGCACCGCCTTGGCCGCAGGTTTAAGCGTAGAGCTAGCCCAAGCGGGCAGGGCGCCCGACGCCACCATTCTCGTCTCAGCCTACCAGAGCATGTTGGCCATCGCCTCGACCCATTACCCCTTCGTTGCGCAAGCGCTACTGCGCTACCCGCTGCGCACGCATGAGGCGGTAGCGCAGATGAGAAGCCCGCTGTGGTTGATCCATGGCGAGGCCGACACGTTGATTGCACCCAGCCACAGCCAAGCCTTGCATCTGCTGGCTCCTGCGTCCAAGCTGGTGCTGATACCGAAGGCGGGGCATAACGATTTGCAGGAGTTTGAGGCGTATGTGCAGGCTTTGCGTGCGGCGCTGGATTTAGCCGCTAAACCTTCGCTTAGCTTTAACATTAGCAACAAAACCTAAAGAAAAAGTGGCATCATCGTGCCCATGTGGATCGATACCCATTGCCATCTAGATGCAGCCGAGTTCAAGGCGCTAGCCCCCGATGTACGAGCGCAAGCAGCTACTAAAGATGTAGTGCATTGCATTTACCCTGCGGTAGAAGTAGCTAACTTTGCTGCCGTGCGCAGCCTGGCGCATACTTTGGGCGACAGCTATGCGCTGGGCATTCACCCTGTGTACGTGCCGCAGGCCACGATGGACGATTTGTTGCGCCTGGACGAAGCCTTGGCAGAGCATCAGGACGACCGGCGCCTGGTAGCGGTAGGCGAGATAGGGCTTGATTTCTTTATGCCCGCGCTGTGCGCGCCCGATATGCGGGAGAAACAAACCCACTTCTACCGTGCCCAGCTCAAGCTCGCAGTCAAGCACGGTCTGCCCGTCATTTTGCATGTGCGCCGCTCGGCAGACCAGTTGCTCAAAGGCCTGCGCGAGATTGCAGTTTCGGGTGGGATTGCGCATGCCTTCAATGGCTCGCAGCAGCAGGCCCAGCAGTTTGTAGACAGAGGCTTTGCATTGGGCTTTGGCGGTGCGATGACTTATGAGCGCGCCACGCAGTTGCGCCATTTGGCAAGCAGCTTGCCACTGGACGCGCTGGTGCTGGAGACCGATGCACCGGACATACCGCCGCATTGGCTGTACGTCACGGCCGAGCAGCGGGCCGCTGGTGTGCCCCAAGGAATCAACAGCCCGGCAGAGCTACCCCGTATTGGTGCAGTTCTGGCAGATCTGCGCGGCATGCCTGTCAATGCACTGGCCCAAGCCACTACGGACAATGCCCGCCGCGTTTTGCCCAAGCTGACGGGCCTAGTCTGATGCTGCAAGGCTTGCCACCCTTGCTGGGCCCGCATACGCGGGTGCTGATTTTGGGCAGCTTCCCCGGTGTGCGTTCACTAGAGCTGCAGCAGTACTACGCCCATCCACAAAATCAGTTTTGGAGGCTTGTTTTTAATGCTATATCGGTGCCTAGCGCAATAGAATACTGCGGGAGAAGCTATGAAATACGTAGTAAATTATTGCTTGAACTAGGTTTGGGTGCGTGGGATGTGTACGCCGCCTGCGAGCGAAGCGGCAGTCTGGACAGCGCAATTACCCAGGCGCAGCCCAACGACTTGGCCTCCCTGCGCGCGCGCTGCCCCCAACTGCAAGCTATCGCCCATAATGGCGGGGAGAGCTACAAACATGCCAAACACACCTTGCAGTTGGGGCTGCCCGTCTACAAGCTGCCCTCCAGCAGCCCGGCCCACGCCAGTTGGAGTTTTGAACGCAAGCTGGCCGTGTGGCGCAGCGTTACAAGCACATTTGAAATGACCAACGACCTACCCGAAGTCAGCACCTCCGAGATGGACGGTGTGCGCTACCTGCACCTGGGCACCGAGTGGGTGCAAGGCAGCATGGAGATTAAAAAACCCTTTGCCCTTGATCTGGACTACGTGCAGCGCATGATGGCCTGGCTGCTATGGGCTGACCTGGGCAATCTGGCCAGCCTGCACGCCATGCAGCTCGGCCTGGGCTCGGCAGCGCTCACCAAGTTTTGCTACAAGCATGTGCGCTGCCGCACCACCGCGATTGAGATCAACCCCGACGTGGTCTCCGCCTGCCGGGCCTGGTTCAAGCTGCCCGAGAACGATGCCCGCTTGACGGTGGTGTTGGCCGATGCAGGTGCAGAGATCGCCAAGCCCGAGCGCATCAACACGGTAGATGCCTTGCAGGTCGATTTATACGACCATGATGCCGCTGCCCCGGTGCTCGATAGCATTGCCTTCTACAAGCACTGCCGCCTGGCCCTCACAGAGCAGGGTGTGATGACCGTCAACTTGTTTGGCCGCATGGCCAGCTACGACAAAAGCGTGGAGAAGATTTGCAAGGCTTTTGGCAAAGAGAACGTATGGGCCTTCAAACCCACCGTGGA
>JAYWHJ010000337.1:0-16805 GCA_043777795.1 Polaromonas sp.
CCGGTGCGTGAGGGTGTAGAGTTGTGTACACCCGAGGGTAAGCCGGTGGGCAAAGTCACCAGTGGCCTGCTGGGCCCCACCATCAATCTGCCGATTGCCATGGGCTATGTGCCTACTGAACTGGCTGCCAACGGCACCTTGCTGCACGCCATGGTGCGCGGCAAACCCGTACCCATGGTAGTGAGCAACATGCCCTTTGTGCCTAACCGTTACTACCGCGGGCCTGCGCCTTAAAAGCAGCATCGACCCGTTTCATATTTCGATAAACTTCATCTGACCCCATTTAACATCTCTGACCCCATTTAACATCTGACCCCATTTAAAAGGAAGCAAACCATGACTAGAAAATACACCGAAGACCACGAATGGCTGGACATTACCGGCGACAGCGCCACCGTCGGCATCACCCACCATGCGCAAGATGCACTGGGCGATGTGGTGTTTGTAGACTTGCCTGAAGTGGGAAAAACCTATGCTGCCAAAGACGTGGCAGGCGTGGTGGAAAGCGTGAAAGCCGCTGCAGATGTCTACATGCCCGTAAGCGGCACGGTGACTGAAGTGAACGAAGCCTTGCGCGCAGATCCTTCGCTAGCTAACTCTGATCCACAAGGTACAGGCTGGTTCTTCAAGGTCAAGCTGTCGGATGTGTCGCAGATAGCAAAGCTGATGGACGAGACAAGCTACTCCGCGTTTGAAAAAAACGCCTAACTTTGTGAGCATGCTATGTTGATGCAATCCGCCCCTCCTTTGAGTGATCTAGAAAACGCCAGCGAATTCATCGCCCGCCATATCGGCATTGATGAGGCAGCGGAGCAGCACATGCTCAGCGTAATAGGTGCCGCATCACGCCGTGCACTCATCGAAGCCATCGTGCCGCGCAGCATCGCCCGCAGCGCGGCCATGGTGCTGCCTGTGCCGATTACCGAGGCTGCGGCGCTGGCCGAGATGAAAGCCATGGCATCGAAAAACAAAGTTCTTAAAAGTTTTATAGGCCAAGGCTATTACAACTGCCACACCCCCGGTGTGATCTTGCGCAACATTTTGGAAAACCCCGCTTGGTACACCGCCTACACACCCTACCAAGCTGAGATCAGCCAGGGCCGCATGGAAGCGCTGATCAATTTCCAAACCATGGTGTGCGACCTGACGGGCATGCCTATGGCCAATGCCTCGATGCTGGACGAGGCCACGGCTGCAGCGGAGGCCATGACCCTGGCCAGGCGTAGCGTCAAAGCCAAGGGCAATGTGGTCATCGTGGCAGGCGATGCGCACCCTCAAACCATTGAAGTGATGCAAACCCGTGCCAAACCGCTGGGCATTGAGATCAAGTCCGCCCAGTCGCAGCAGGAATGGGACGCGTTGATCGCAGGCGACGATTACTTCGCGGTGCTGGAGCAATACCCCTCCACCAGTGGCCGCTTGGGCGAAGAAGGCAACGACGTCAAAACGGCACACGCCAAAGGCGCAGCTTATATCGTGGCGACCGATCTGCTCGCACTCACTCTGCTCACACCGCCTGGCCAATGGGGCAACGGTGACGCGCTGGGCGCAGCAGACATTGTGATCGGCTCCACGCAGCGCTTTGGCATGCCGCTGTGCAATGGCGGGCCCCACGCCGCGTTCATGGCCTGCAAAGATGAGTTCAAGCGCTCCATGCCAGGCCGCCTGGTCGGGGTGAGCGTGGACGCCCACGGCAACCCCGCCTACCGTTTGGCGCTACAAACCCGCGAGCAGCATATTCGCCGCGAGAAAGCCACCTCCAACATCTGCACGGCGCAAGTCTTGCCGGCCGTCGTCGCCAGCATGTACGCCGTGCACCACGGCCCGCAAGGGCTCAAGCGCATTGCACAACGCGTGGCCAGCTACACCGCTATCCTTGCCAAAGGGTTGGAGCAACTGGGTTTGAATCTGGGCACACACAGCAGTGGCTTTGACACGATCTGTCTGCATACTTTAGATGCTACAGATGCAACAGCTGCTCGCGCAGTAGCATGCGGGGCTAACCTGCGCAAAGCCTGGGATGAGTACCTCATCATCTCGCTGGACGAAACCACCACCCGCGCCGACGTAGAGCTCCTGTGGGGCATATTCGCCGATGGCAAACCGCTGCCCAACTTTGCCCAGTTTGAAAAAGGCATTGAGCCACTGATCCCCACATCACTGCGCCGTACCAGCCCGTTCCTCACACACCCGGTCTTCAACACCCACCACAGCGAGACCGCTATGCTGCGCTACATCCGTAGCCTAAGCGACAAAGACCTGGCGCTGGACCGCACCATGATCCCGCTTGGCAGTTGCACCATGAAGCTCAACGCCACCAGTGAGATGATCCCCATCACCTGGCCCGAGTTTGCCAACATCCACCCTTTCTGCCCCGCCGATCAGCGCTTGGGCTACAAAGAGCTAGACGAGCAACTGCGTGCCTGGCTGTGCCAAGCCACCGGCTACGCGGGCATCAGCCTGCAGCCCAACGCCGGCAGCCAGGGTGAATACGCGGGCTTGCTGGTCATCAAAGCCTACCACGCAGCCCAGGGCCAGGCGCACCGCAATATATGCCTTATCCCCAGCAGCGCGCACGGCACGAACCCTGCCAGCGCGCAGATGGTGGGCATGACGGTGGTAGTCACCGCTTGCGACGCGATGGGCAATGTGGACATGGCCGACATGCAAGCCAAGTGCGTGCAACACAGCGCCAACCTGGCCGCCGTGATGATCACCTACCCCAGCACCCACGGCGTGTTTGAGACCAGCGTTAAAGCGCTGTGCGCGCTGGTGCATCAGCACGGCGGCCGCGTGTACGTAGACGGTGCCAATATGAACGCTCTGGTGGGCGTGGCCGCGCCCGGCGAGTTTGGTGGCGACGTGTCGCATTTAAATTTGCACAAAACCTTCTGCATTCCCCACGGCGGCGGCGGCCCGGGTGTAGGGCCTGTGTGCGTGGTGGCCGACCTGGTGCCCTACTTGCCCGGCCATGCAACGGGCGATGCCGCCAGTGGCACCGCAGCAGCACATGCAGTGGCAAACGTGGGGGCGATTTCTGCGGCTCCATTAGGCAACGCTGCAGTGCTGCCGATAAGCTGGATGTACTGCCGCATGATGGGTGCAGAGGGCCTCAAATCTGCCACTGAGATTTCCATCCTCAGCGCCAACTACATCAGCAAACGCCTGGCGCCGCACTACCCTACCCTGTACGCCAGCGAACATGGCTATGTGGCGCACGAGTGCATTCTGGATGTGCGCCAGCTCAAAGACACCACAGGCGTAGGCGCAGAAGACGTTGCCAAACGCTTGATGGACTACGGCTTTCACGCACCCACTCTCAGCTTTCCCGTAGCGGGCACTTTGATGGTGGAACCTACCGAGAGTGAACACCTGGGAGAACTTGACCGCTTTATCGATGCGATGATCGCAATCCGCGCCGAGATAGCCTTGATAGAAAACGGCACCTGGTCGCAAGACAACAACCCGCTCAAGCATGCGCCGCATACGGCTGCCAGCCTGATCAAAGCCGAATGGCCCCACCCCTACTCGCGCGAGGTAGGCGCAGCGGTGCTGAGCAAAACCCAGCACGCCAAATACTGGCCACCCGTGGGCAGACTAGACAACGTGTACGGCGACCGCAACTTGATGTGTTCGTGCATACCGGTAAGCGATTACGCCTAGGCACCCGCATGAACATCACCACCCGCCGCGTCAACTACCAAGACGCTACCGACCGCACCGCCCTGTGCAGCTTGCTCAACGTCTATGCCCAAGACCCCATGGGCGGCGGCGCGCCCTTGGCTGTAGAGCCACTGGCACGCCTATGTGACGACCTGGCACAACGCCCCTTCGCATTCAGCTTTATCGCTTGGCGCGGCAGCGAGCCTGTAGGCCTAGCCAACTGCTTCGAAGGCTACAGCACTTTTAAAGCCATGCCCCTGATCAATATCCATGATCTGGCCGTACACCCTAGCGCCCGGGGGCGCGGCGTAGGCCAAGCGCTGATGCAGGCCGTAGAGATTGAGGCCAAAGCACGCAGCGCCTGCAAGATCACGCTAGAGGTATTGACCGGCAACACGGTAGCGCTTAAAAGCTACGAACGCTTTGGCTTTGCGGCTTACCAGTTAGACCCCGCGGTTGGGCAGGCGGTGTTTTTGCAGAAATGGCTTTAGCGCATTGACCCTAATTTTTCAACATATTGGTAAGAGGGAGGTGTCCCTTCAGTCCCCTACATCAGGTGGTCAGTTTGCGTTTATTCCAAGAATGTGACACACACCGGATGCGTGACTAACAAGCCGCCAGCGTGGGCGTGCAAGCCAGAACAGATATAGACGTAAATGCCGTCGAAGCCAAAAAAATTTAAGAGCCCTGTGGTATTTCATAAAGAAATACCGTTGAAGAAAGACAAATTTTCCATCGCTCAATCCAGCGGTTTAATGCCCATATCCGCTGCCAGCTTTACCCAGCGCTGGGCATCCCCTTCTACGCGCTTGCGAAACTCCTCCGGTGAACCGGCGGCCGCATCCATCGCCAACCCGGCGATACGCTCTTTGGAATTTGGTGTGCCCACGGCTTTGACCAAAGCCGCATTGAGTTTGTCCACAATCGCCTTGGGCGTACCCGCCGGTGCCAGCACACCGAACCATTGCTCATACTCCATGCCTCTCACTCCCAGCTCGGCCAGCGTGGGCACATCGGGAAAGTCGGGGTGGCGTTTGGGAGCCGTCGTGGCCAGCATGGTGAGCTTGCCGCTCTTGTGGTGTACTGCGGCGCTGGCCATGGTGGTGATCATCAAATCGACCTGGCCGCTGATCATGTCGATCAGCGCGGGTGAGCTGCCGCGATAGGGCACGTTGGTAAACTGCGCGCCCGAACCAGCGCGTAGCAGCTCCACCACCACGCTGCCCGCACCGGGGATGGCCATGGTAACTTTGCCGGGCTGCGCCTTGGCTAAGTCGAGCACTTTGGTAGCGGTGATTTGGTTGATGCCCGATGGTGTGGCTTTGATGGTGTTCAGCGTGTCGCCCAGGGTTTTCTGCACAAAGGCAGGGTTGGCAAACAGAAATGCGGGCGTCTTGGCGATTTGGCCGATGGCAGTAAAGTCTTTCACCGCGTCATACGGCATCTTGCGGGTAAAGATGGGCGCGGTGGTGTGGAAAATGTCTACCAGCACCAGGGTGTAGCCGTCAGCCGCCGACTTGGCCACCGCGTCGGTGCCAATAATGCCGTTGGCGCCGCCCTTGTTGTCAACCACCATGCTTTGGCCTAGCACTAGACCCATCTCTTGTGCGATCAAGCGGCCTGCTGCATCCGAGCTGCCGCCCGCTGGGAAGGGCACCACCAGCTTGATAGGTTTGGCAGATGGAAACTCTTGCGCCGATACGGGCGCTACCACGCCCAAAGACGCTGCTGCGACCAGGCTGGAGAACTGGCGGCGAGAGATAAAACGATGGTTTGTCATGGACTGCACTTTCTCGGTAAGATCAAAATTTTAGGCTAGCCTGCCACAGGCTAAGCCCTGCCATGGCTACCCACGCGTAAGCACTGCTGAAGTCATGTAGCCTTGCCACAGCGAATGCTACACCGCTTCCAACTCGAGCAATTGCGCCACGGTCTGCTTACGCCGGACCAAGCGCGCATGACCATCTTGCACCAGCACCTCGGGAATCAATGGCCGCGAGTTGTAGTTGGACGACATGGACGCGCCGTAGGCTCCAGTGTCATGAAAAACTACCAAGTCGCCCACCTTAGCAACGGGCAATGCCCGCGTAAGCACCACGCCGCCCTCGCCCTGGGTAAACACATCGCCAGACTCGCACAGCGGCCCGGCCACTACGGTGTCCTGCAACGCGCCGGGTGCGGTAGCGCCGTCAGCGCCCATCACGCTGATGCCGTGGTAGCTGCCGTACATGGACGGGCGCATCAAGTCGCTAAACCCTGCGTCTACCATCACAAAATGGTTGCGGCCCATTTGCTTGGTGGCGCGCACCTCGCTCACCAACACGCCAGATTCGGCCACCAGGTAGCGGCCCGGCTCCAGCTCTAAGGTGACGGGGTGGCCTGCCAGTGTGGCGATATGCTGGCGCGCTGCGTCCCACATGGCAAAGTAGCTGGCTGTGTCAATGGTGGGTTCGCCCTCTTTGTAAGGCACGGACAGGCCACCACCTGCCGACACTGCGGCAATGGGCATGCCGTGGGCCAGCGCTGTGGTGACCAGCTCCACCATCGCGCCGCACACTTGCTGCAAGTGCGCGTAGTCCACACCCGAGCCGATATGCATATGCAGGCCCAGCAAATTGAGCTGGTTGCTGCGCACTTTGGCGCAGGCCAGGGGCAGGTCGGTGTGCCAAATACCGTGCTTGCTGTGCTCGCCGCCGGTGTTGGTTTTGTTGCTGTGGCCGTGGCCAAAACCAGGGTTGATGCGCAGCCAGACGGGGTGGCCGGGCTTGATAGCGCCAATTTGATCCAGCATGTCGGCCGAGCCGCAGTTAATCGGTATGCCCAGCTCTACCAGCCGGGCCAGCGTGGCGCAGTCTAGTAGGTCGGCAGTGAAGACAATTTCGTAATGGCCACTGTGCGCGCCCGGGAGCAGACCGGGCGTATAGCCTGCGCTGAGTGCGCGCTCTACCTCGCCAATGGACACGGCATCTACCACCACACCCAGGCTGCGCATCAGGCGCAAGATGTGCGTGTTGGAGTTGGCCTTTTGCGCAAAGCGCACTACGTCAAACTGGCTTAGCGCCTTGACTTGGGCGGTGATGGTGGCCGCGTCATACACCCACACGGGGGTTCCGTGCTGCTGGGCAATGTGGGCTAGGGTGGCATTGGTAAATGGGTTCATAGCGTGGATCATGCCGCTTGCACATCATTCAATCAATGCCATTTTTGTTAGTTAGCTATCCATTTTTGATATAGTACATCCATATGCCCCCAACTAGCACCGCGCCCCCCGCCCTCACCCATAGGCAACTGGCCATATTCCGGGCCATCATGCTGCATGGCAATTTGAGCCGCGCCGCCGAGGTGACCGCATCGTCCCAGCCCACGCTCAGCCGTGAGCTAGCGCGGCTGGAGCAGGTGCAGGGCTTTAGCTTGTTTGACCGCATCAGTGGCCGCCTGCGCCCCACTGCACGGGCCATGGCCCTGATGCAAGAGGTAGAGCGCTCTTTTGTGGGTATCGACCGCATCGCAGCCGCTGCGCAGGCCCTGCGCACGCAAACCACAGGGCAGGTGCGCCTAGCCTGCTTGCCGGCCCTGGCACAGGCCTTTATGCCGCACGCGCTGGCGCTGTTTGCAGCCGCTCTGCCAGATGCCAGCGTGAGCATCACGCCGCTGGAGTCGCCTTGGCTGGAACAAGCCATGGGCCAACAACGTTACGACTTGGGCCTGTCAGAAACCACCCAAGCGCCACCGGGTGTCATGCTGCAACCAATTTTGAGCCTGAACGAGGTGGCGGTTTTGCCGCTGGGCCATCGCTTGGCGCACAAAAAGGTGCTGCAGCCGCAAGATTTTGCTGGGCAGCGTTTCATCAGCCTCGCGCCTGACGACCCCTACCGCCAACAGATTGACCACGTGTTCAACCAAGCCGGCGTGCAGCGCCAACTCAGTTTGGAGACCGCCAGCGCCGTAGCCGTGTGCGCCATGGTGCGGCGCGGCTTGGGGCTGGCGATTGTGAACCCGCTGACCGCGCTGGAGCTGGCAGGCACCGGCCTGGTGGTGCGGCCGCTGTCGGTGGCGATCGCATTCCAAATGAGCCTGCTGTTGCCAATGGTGGCACCAGAGCACCCGCTGCGTGCGGCTTTGGTGAATGCGATGGTACAGGCGGGCCGGCAGTTGTCGTTGCCGGGTTGATGCCTCCTTTTTCATTGGCTACGCTGTGGTCATGGCACGAGGCGCATTCCTTTGCGTCTCAACCATTTTGCGGCCCCTGAAGTACCAATCGCTTAAACTGCCTTGCAACCATGTCCACCGCGCACACGACCGCCCGCTTTGACCGCCTTGACGCACTGCGTGGGCTTGCCATGGTGTGGATGACGGTCTACCATTTTTGCTTTGACCTCAATTATTTCCAGTGGATCAAGCAAGACTTTTACCGCGACCCGGTATGGACCTGGCAGCGCACCTGCATCGTGAGCCTGTTTTTGCTGTGCGCCGGCGCTGGCCAGGCTGTGGCGCTGCACCAGGGGCAGAGTTGGCGGCGCTTTGGGCGGCGCTGGGCGCAGGTGGCGCTGTGCGCCCTTTTGGTGACAGCAGGTTCGTACATGATGTACCCCAAGAGTTTTATTTTCTTTGGCGTACTGCATGGCATTGCTGTGATGCTGGTGATTGTGCGACTCACAGCGCACTGGGGTCGCTGGCTGTGGCTGGCAGGGGTGGCGGCTATCGCTATTAGTTTTATAGCTTCTACCGCAATATTTCATTGGCCTGGACTGCAATTTTTCAATGCAAAGGCATTCAGCTGGTTGGGCTTCGTGTCTGGCAAACCGCTGACCGAAGACTACGTGCCCCTGCTGCCTTGGCTGGGCGTGATGTGGTGGGGCGTAGCCGCTACGCAATGGCTGCTGCGCGAGCGGCCTGCAGTGCTGACAGCCGCCGTTCCTGCGGGTGCGCGCTGGTTGGTCTGGCTGGGGGGCTGGAGCCTGCTGTACTACATGCTGCACCAGCCCGTGCTGCTGGGGCTGCTCAGCGTGGTACAGCGCTTTCGGTAAACACCTGCTTCACGCGGACGCGACGGCTGAAGGTTACGCGCGGAATGTCTCAGTTGATCGAATTGATTTTTTTCAGGAGCGCCACCAGTTGCAGCTGCTCGTCTGCGCTAAGCGAAGCCAGCAAACGGTCTTGCACCTTTTGCGCAGGTTTTTTCATTTGATTGGCGGCTTTGCGGCCCTCTTCGGTTAGCCAGAGCAGCTTTCGCCGCCTGTCTGCCAGATCACCCTCGCGCAGCAGCCAGCCCCGCGCTTCCAGCCGTCCAATCACGGAACCTGAGGTAGCGGCGTCCAGGGCCACCTGCTGCGCCACGGTGATTTGGTCAGCGCCGGGCTTGTCCAGCAGCGCCTGCATGATGGCAAACTGCACCGCAGTCACGTCAAATGCCGCCATTTCCTGGGCGAACAAGGCGATCGACGTCTGGTGCGCGCGGCGAATCAAATGGCCGGCGGCTTGAGTGAAATCAAAACTTGGCATCGCTCAATTATGAGATACAACACGGCTAAAAGACGGCGCACTATGGCAAATACTATTTATGCATATGATATGTACACCTATTATTTTTCCCTGCAAAGCAATTTGCCGTACTTGTTTACCAAGTAGGACCATTTACGGTACGCTCTCATCTGTGACCTAATTTGCAACCCACTGAGAGAAACAAGCACCATGTTGACACGCCCGATCCACTTGTTAAACGCTTCATTGTTAGCCGCTGCTTGCGCATTTTCTGCGCCCGCCACGGCCCAGAAAAATATGAGTCCATCGGCAGCCACTTGGCCTACCAAGCCGATCAAGATCTTGGTCGGCTTCCCCGGTGGCACCACGCCCGACATGGCCGCCCGCACCCTGGCCGAGCCGCTGTCCAAAGCACTGGGGCAGCCTGTCATTATTGAAAACCGCCCCGGCGCATCGGGCAATATTGCGGCCGATTTGGTGGCCAAAGCCACTGACGATCACACCTTGGGCGTGGTCATCAACGGCAACCTCACCTCAGCCAAAATGCTCTACAGCAAGCTGCCATATGACCCGGCCCAGGACTTTGCCTATATTTCACTGCTGACCACTGCACCTCTGGTGCTGGTCACCACGCCCGATCAGCCCAGCGGCGAGGCATTTTTTGCCGCTGCCCGAAATGGTGGCGACAAGTGGAACTACGGCACTCCCGGCAACGGTACCGTGGGCCATTTGGGTATGGAATACCTCAAATCCAAAGTAGGCAGCATGACCGCAGTGCATGTGCCCTACCAAGGCAACCCCCAGGTCGTCACAGCCATGCTGGGCGGCCAAGTGCAGATGTCGCTCATGCCGCCAGGTGTAGCCATGCCCCAGGTGCGTGCAGGCAAACTCAAAGCCATCGGCGTGACCAGCGGGCGCAGCGCTTTGGTGCCTGAGTTGCCATCGCTGGCAGAGGCTGGCCTGCGTGAATTTAACCTGGAGGTATGGACGGCGCTGGTGGGCCCCGCCAATTTATCCGCCGCAGCCCAAGCCCGGCTGGCTAAAGAAGTAAGCAAAGCTATTCGCGACAACGACACTCGCCAAAAACTATTCACCCAAGGTTGGCAAGCAGTCGGCACGTCGGCTGAAGGTCTGAAAAGCCGCGTGAAGTCTGAGGCGTCCATCATGGGCGACATCATCGCCATACGCGGCATCAAGATCGAATAGAACCTTCTGCTTCTTCGACACAGCACCATGCACAGCCCACAGCACCCCGACCGCGCCCAGCTCTATGCAGACATGTCGCCGCACCATCTCACCCCCCTTTGGGAGGTGCTGCATGCCCTGGTGCCGCCGCAGCCTAAAACGGCTTGCGTGCCTGCACTGTGGAAGTACGACGAGGTGCGGCCCTTCCTGATGCGCGCGGGCAGCGCGATCACCGCTGAAGAGGCGGTGCGCCGGGTGCTTATTTTGGAAAACCCTGCATTGCGTGGGCAAAGCTGCATCACGCAGTCGTTGTATGCAGGTTTGCAACTCATTTTGCCCGGTGAGGTAGCCCCCAGCCATCGCCACACGCAAAGCGCGTTGCGCTTTATCGTCGAAGGCTCGGGTGCCTACACCGCCGTGGACGGCGAGCGCACCACCATGCAGCCGGGCGACTTTATCACCACACCGTCGATGACCTGGCACGACCACGGCCATGAAGCCCAAGGTCCGATGGTGTGGCTCGATGGGCTGGACATCCCCATGCTGCGCTTTTTTGATGCAGGGTTTGCAGAGAACGACACGTCCAAATCGCAACAAGTCAAAGAACCCGAAGGCAGCAGCTTTGCCCGCTACGGCCACAACATGGCCCCGGTGCGCGGCACCTCGCCCTACGGCCAAACCAGCCCGATCTTCAGCTACCCCTACAGCCGCACGCGCGAGGCGCTGCACAATTTAGATCGCTCTGCCCCTGTGGATGCGTGGGACGGCGTGAAGCTGCGCTACACCAACCCGCTGACGGGCGGCTCACCCATGCCCACGATGGGCACTTACATGCAGTTGCTGCCAGCACGCTTTAGCGGCAAACCCTATCGCCAAACCGACGGCACGGTGTTCAGCGTCGTGGAAGGTACGGGCACTGCGTACATAGAATCCCCCACAGGTAAGACACAATTTGATTTCAAGCCGCGCGACCATTTTGTGGTGCCGTCGTGGCATACCCTCCGTCTGAGCAGCGCGCCTGGTTGCGTACTGTTCAGTTTTTCAGACCGCCCTGTGCACCAAGCCCTGGGCATCCACAGAGAAGAGAGACTAGAAGCATGAACTACGTATTTACGCCCCCCGCCCTCGTTAGCGTGCCTGTCGTAGGCCGCGCAGAGCGATTCCCCGTAGCCCGCATTTACTGCGTAGGCCGCAACTACGAAGACCACGCCAAAGAGATGGGCTTCACCGGCCGCGAGCCTCCATTCTTCTTTATCAAGCCTGCTAACACCGTGGTGGTAGTTGACGCAGGCGAAACGGGCACATTGCCCTACCCCAGCCTCACCAAAAACTTCCACCACGAGATCGAACTCGTAGCCTGCATTGGCACCGGTGGCAAAAACATCAAGGCCGCGGATGCCATGAAGCACATTTTTGGCTACGCCGTCGGTCTGGACATGACGCGACGCGACCTGCAAGGCGAGATGAAAAAACTTGGCCGCCCATGGTGCATTGGCAAGGCGTTTGACCACTCCTCGCCCATCGGCCCCATCACCCCGGCTGAGCAAGCGGGCGATATTGTGAACGCCGAGATCTGGATTAACGTCAATGGCGTAGAGCGCCAGCGCAGCCACATCAACAAACTGATCTGGAACATGGCCGAGACCATTGAGCACCTTAGCACCGCCTGGGAACTGCAACCCGGCGACCTGATATATACCGGCACACCCGCCGGTGTGAACGCGGTGGTCAGCGGCGACACCATGGTCGGCATGGTAGGCGGCTTGACCGAGCTGCGCATCAAGGTACTGTAAGGCTTTACAAGCTGTTTAGTGCTGCAGCGCAATAGATCATTGCGGGAGCAGCTACTAATTACATAGTAAATTAACTCACCCTGGCATTGTCAATTTTCTCCATTGAAAGACCGCTCGCTTGAAAACTCTTGAAAATTTAGCCAAACTTTGCGCCATCCTGGCCGGGCTGCTGCTGATCTTCATCACCTTGATGACGGTCGTCAGCATCATTGGCCGCGACACGATTGGCAAAACTATCGTGGGTGATTTTGAGCTGTCAGGCGCAGCCGCCGGTGCTGCGGTGGCACTTTTTATGCCGTGGTGCCAGTTTAGGCGCGGCCACATCATGGTGGACTTCTTCACCACCAAAGCCTCCGTGTCTGCCCAGCAAAAAATGGAGCGCGTAGGCGCGCTGTTGATGGCGTTGGTGATGGCGCTGATGACGTGGCGTACCACCTTGGGCGGCCTGAACGCATGGACCACCCAAAGCGGCACCATGATGCTGGGGTTTCCTGAATGGTTGGTGTACAGCGCCATGGTGCCACCGCTGGCACTGTCGGTGCTCATCGCATTGCACCAGACCGTGTTTGGTTTTGCGCCCGATGCAACTGAAGACAACCCGGAGCTGGCCGTATGACTCCCATCCAGTTAGCGCTCGCCATCTTTGGCATCATGCTGCTCTTGATGGCTGTGCGCGTGCCCATCGCCGTCACCATGTTTATTGCGGGCGGCATTGGCTATGTGGCGCAAGCAGGCTGGTCACCGCTGGCCAATTTTTTAAATAACCAAGCCTATGCCCGTTTTGCCAGCTACGACCTGTCGGTCATTCCGCTGTTTATTTTGATGGGCCACTTCGCCACGCAAGGCGGCATCAGCAAGGCGCTGTTTGCCTTTGCTGCCGGCGTGATGGGCCGCTTTAAAGGCGGCTTGGCCATGGCAGCGGTGCTGGCCTGCGCGGCCTTTGGTGCAATTTGTGGCTCGTCCGTAGCCACAGCAGCCACCATTACCAATGTAGCCTATGACGAAATGCGCAAGCACGGCTACTCGGGCCGCTTGACCACGGGTACGCTGGCTGCAGGCGGCACGCTGGGCATTTTGATTCCCCCCTCGGTGCCTTTGGTCATCTACGCCATCCTCACCGAGCAAAACATTGCCAAGCTGTTTGCCGCCGCCATGGTGCCCGGCATCATCGCCATGCTGGGCTATATGTTGGCCATTGGCATCTATGTGCGCGTAGTGCCCGGCCATGCGCCTGAGCATCATGAGGTGGCCAACAACAACATCTGGAGCGCCCTGCTGGGCATTGGCCCGATTGCAGTGATTTTCGTCATCGTGTTTGGCGGCATTTATGGCGGCTTTTTCACACCCACCGAGGGCGCGGCAGTTGGCGCGTTCTCCACCTTCATCGCCGCCTTGCTCAAACGCGAGATGACTTGGCAGAAGTTCAAAAACTGCTTCTACGCTACGGCTGAAAGCTCGGCCATGATCTTTTTGATCTTCCTGGGTGCTGACCTGATGAACTCCGCCCTGGCGCTGACCCAAGTGCCAGCGCAGCTCGCCCAAGTGGTCGGCGGCTGGGGCTTGGCCCCAGTAATGGTGGTCGGTGCGATCATGCTGTTTTACGTGGTGCTAGGCGCGGTGATGGACGAGCTGTCGATGATCTTGCTGACCATCCCCATCTTCTTCCCCATGGTCATGGGCCTGGACTTTGGAATGAGCAAAGAGTACACCGCCATCTGGTTTGGCATCATGGTGCTGATGACCGTGGGCTTTGGCATGCTGGCACCACCCGTGGGGCTGAATGTGTATGTGGTCAACGGCATGACCAAAGGCAAGCGCGATGCCGTACCGATTGCCGAGAGCTACCGGGGCGTGGTGCCGTTTTTGATTGCCGATACGCTACGTGCCCTGCTGATACTGTTTGTGCCTAGCATCTCGCTGTATGTGCTGCAGTTTATGAAATAGCGGCACGACGCAGCCAGCCCGCATGTTTTACAAGCTCAGATACTTTTGAATTTCAGGGTAAGTCCGCTCAACCTCTTCCCCTCTCCTGCGTTATCTTCTTATCCATCGACTTTTTTGGAGTTTTTTCACATGGTTCAACGCCGCACACTTATCAAATCTGGCCTGGCTGCTGCTGTGGGTAGCACTGCATTGTCCAGCATGGCCCAAGAGACGGTCACGCTCAAGTTCCACACCTTCATGGCACCCCAGTCCAATGTGTGGCTCAACATGCACAAAGCCTGGATGGCCAAGGTAGAGCAAGAGTCGGGTGGCCGCATCAAGTTTGAAGCCTACCCCGCCATGCAACTGGGCGGCACGCCAGTGCAGCTGTACGACCAGGCCCGCGACGGCGTGGTGGATGTCGTCTGGACGCTGCCTGGCAACACGGCGGGGCGCTTCCCGCGTGTGGAAGTGTTTGAACTGCCGTTCATCATGACCAATGCCGAGGCCACTTCCAAAGCCTACTGGGAATATTTTCAAACCGTGGCGGCAGACGAATTTAAAGATGTGCAAGTGCTGGCGCTGCAGGTGCATGGCCCGGGAGTTATCCACACGGTGGAAAAACCAATTAAATCCGTTGGCGACATGAAGGGCCTGAAAGTGCGCGCCCCTACCCGCGTCGTTACCAAGCTGCTGGCCAGCCTGGGCGCAACCCCGGTCGGTATGCCGCTGCCCGGCATTCCGGATGCATTGAGCAAAGGCACCATCCAGGGCGCAGTAATTCCTTGGGAAGTGGTGCCCTCGGTCAAAGTGCAAGAGCTGACCAAGTTCCACGCCGAGTTTGACCCCGCAGGCGGCGCGCTGTACACCACCACCTTTGTCATGGCCATGAACAAAGCCAAGTACAACAGCTTGCCCGCAGATTTGAAAAAGATCATCGATAACAACTCGGGCATGGCCACCTCGGGTTGGCTAGGCAAAACCCAGGCGGCTGGCGATGCGGCTGGCCGCAAAACCGCCAGCGACCGTGGCAACACCATCTTTACCGTAGGCAAGGAAGAGGCTCAGCAGTTCCGCCGTGCATCGCGCCTGGTGGAGGTGGAGTGGGTCGAAGACATGAAAAAGCGCGGCTTTGACGGCCAGAAGCTGCTGGACACCGCCCGCAGTTTGATCGAGAAGCACACCAAGACCACGAAGGCCTAACCCGTTTGAGCGGGGCGCAGTGATGGGGTACCAACCAGACTCCTAAAGCCTCCGCCCCTCCCCAATAAAGGCCTCTTGCGAGGCCTTTATTCTTTCTCACGTACACTGCGCACATGTTCCAACGCCAACCCATCAAACACTG
Organism: Polaromonas sp.; assembly: GCA_043777795.1. Taxonomy (GTDB): domain Bacteria; phylum Pseudomonadota; class Gammaproteobacteria; order Burkholderiales; family Burkholderiaceae_C; genus JAAFIP01. The sequence goes on from JAYWHJ010000337.1 coordinate 15,391, forward strand.
CAAAGCCTGCGGCATGGCCGTGGTGTACCGACTGCCCGACGACGGCGACACCAAGCCCCGAGCCGTGTGCACCGCCTGTGCCACAGTGCACTACGAGAACCCGCTCAATGTCGTCGGCACCATCCCCGTGTGGCACGGCAGCAGTGATCGGTCCAGTGGCGGCCAGGTGTTGCTGTGCAAACGTAATATCGAGCCGCGCAAAGGCTATTGGACGCTGCCCGCCGGTTTTATGGAGTTGCACGAGACAACCGCCGAGGGGGCTGCGCGAGAGACCGACGAAGAAGCCGGAGCACAAATTGAGATGCAAGCCCTGTACAGCTTGATCAACGTGCCCAGTGTGGGACAGGTACACTTTTTCTACCGCGCCAAGTTGCTCAGCGACGTGTTTAACCCCGGCTTTGAGACCTTGGAGGCTCGCCTCTTCCACGAAGTCGACATACCGTGGGAGCAGATTGCTTTTCACACCGTACGCGAGACCTTGAAGCGTTACTTTTTAGAAGCCAGAACGGGGCAGTTCGGCATGCACCACTTCGACATTAAATAAGCGATTTAAACGTCTAGCCCAATAAAATATTGCGGGAGCAGCTTCTAAAAAATAGCAAAAAAAAGCCCCGCATCTCGCAACGCAGGGCTTTGGCGGGAAAGTTGAGAACGACTTAAGCCGTTTCGCCCAATACCGTCACAGTCACTTCTACCACCACGTCGGTGTGCAGAGCGATGGTCACTTTGCTGTCGCCAACGATCTTGATCGGGCCGGTGGGCATACGCACCTGGGCCTTGAGGACTTTGAAGCCCATCTTGCCCAGTTCTTCAGCGATGTCGTGGTTGGTGACGGAGCCAAACAGGCGGCCGTCCACACCCGCTTTTTGCGAGACTTTGATGGTCTGGCCATTGAGCTTTTCGCCTTCAGCTTGCGACGCGGCCAACTTGGCAGCAGCAGCTTTCTCCAGCTCAACACGTTTGGCTTCGAACTCTGCCTTGGCAGATTCGGTAGCGCGGCGTGCTTTGCCTTCGGGAATCAGGAAGTTACGGGCGTAGCCGTCTTTGACCTTGACGATCTCGCCCAGGTTACCCAGGTTGATGACTTTGTCGAGCAGAATAATTTGCATAGTAGTTCTCCTGTGCTCGGCTTAAACGCGGTGCTGGTCGCTGTAAGGCGCAAGGGCCAAAAAGCGGGCGCGTTTGATAGCGGTGTTGAGCTGGCGCTGGTAAATTGCGCGGGTGCCGGTAAGGCGGGCGGGGATGATCTTGCCGTTTTCGGCAATGAAGTCGCGCAAAACATCGACATCTTTGTAGTCGATCTCGATCACACCGGTCACGGTGAAGCGGCAAAAGCGCTTGCGCTTGAACAGCAGGTTTTGTGCGGGGCGCTTAGGGCGCTTGTCAGTCTTTTTAAAACGTGATGGTCCGGCCAT
>JAYWHJ010000338.1:0-5914 GCA_043777795.1 Polaromonas sp.
AAGCATAGCCCTTGAATTGAGTGTCCCCAAGTTGATCGGTTCATGCGCAATAGCCCGTTGGCTGGATATGATTACGCAGTATTTACCTAAACACCATGACCGCCAACGCAGAAAGAAAGACACTATGAACTCCACTAAAAAAGTAGCTATCGTCACCGGTGCAGGCACTGGCGTAGGCAAAGCCACCGCCCTGGCTTTGCTCGCCGACGGCTGGTACGTAGCGCTGGCCGGGCGCAGGCCAGAGCCCTTGGCCGAGGTGGCTGCGCATTCAGGTGCAGCAGACCGCGCACTGGCGGTGCCTACCGACGTGGCTGATCCAGCCTCGGTTACCGCGCTGTTTGAGAGTACGGTCAAAGCCTTTGGTCGGGTCGATTTACTGTTTAACAACGCCGGAGTGAACGCCCCCGGTATTCCGCTGGAAGAGCTGACCCTGGAGCAATGGAAAAACGTGGTGGACATCAACTTCACCGGCATGTTTTTGTGCATCCAGCAGGCTTTTCGCACCATGAAAACGCAAACTCCGCAGGGTGGGCGCATCATCAACAACGGCTCCATCTCGGCGCACACGCCACGGCCTAACTCGATTGCGTATACCGCCACCAAGCACGGCGTGATGGGCTTGACCAAGACCGCGTCACTCGATGGCCGCAAATACAACATTGCGGTAGGCCAAATAGACATTGGCAACGCCGCCACCGAGATGGCCGCCCGCATGGCCACAGGGGTCACCCAAGCCAACGGCGAGATCGCCATCGAGCCACTGATGGACGTGGATATTGTGGGCAGCTCCGTGCTGTACATGGCCAATTTGCCATTGGAGGCCAATGTGCTGTTCCATACGGTGATGGCGACGCGCATGCCGTTTGTGGGGCGTGGTTGATTTGCTTTTGAATTGGTACTAAATTGCTTCTGAATTAGTAGCTGCTCTCGCTATATTCTATTGGGCTAGCGCTCGTTTTCAATACAAAAAATCGGAATATCGTGCGCAGTAGCCAACGCATCTAGGTCTAAGCAGCTGCGCGTAGCGAAGAAAGTTGTCAAGGCCAGTTGGGTTGTAGGATGGAGCATTGCCGCCATGCCGGTTTGCGTAATGCCTGCCACCTGGCACAGCGCTGCTGCAAAATGCGGCTCTAGCGCGGCTACGGTTACGCGGCCATCGTTGCAGGGATACACGCGGTAGCCTGCATGCGCACCGCCCACTGCGCCGGTGGGCAGTGTCAGGCCCCAGTTGCGGGGCAGGGCCAGGTAGGCCGCTGCGTCGGATAAGGCTATTTCTTGGCACGTTGTCAGGCTTTGCGTTTTTTGCAGCAGCACGGCTTTCAGCACGGCCTCGCTGGCGGCCAGCGAGCCTGCCATATCGGCGTAGAGCGTAGCGGGCAGCTCGGTGCCGGTGATCAGGCCGTTCTCTGCCAAATAGGTCAGGTCATGGCCCGGCTCTTCGGCGCGCGTGCCAGGGCTGCCGACGATGCACACCATGCTGAGCTGCTGATGGCGCGCGTGCAAACTTTCCCAGTCCAGAGCCAGTTTGCGAAGCGCCGACGGCCGAAACGAGGTAAGCAGCACCTGCGCCTGCGCCAGCTCCGCGTGCAAGGCGGTTTGACCTTCGGGGGTTTTTAAATCCAGAGTGACCAAACGCATACCCGCATGCATGTGCGCATAGGCCGCCGGGTTGTAGTGGCGCATTGGGTCGCCAGCGGGGCTGTCTACCTTGATACACTCCGCGCCCATGCTGTGCAGGCGCATCATGGCTGCCGGGCCGGGCAAGTTAAGCGCCAGGCTGATGATGCGGATGCCGCTGAGCGGCTTTGGCAATAAGGGGGCTTCAGTCTTTGATGTCATGGGTGTATCTCAATGGTGTTTTGCCTTGTAGGCCAATAAAATATTGCGGGAGCAGCTATGGATTATGTAGTGCTCATGTGGCCAGCATTTTCTTCAATTCGCCATTGTCGATCAAGGCTTGCAAATCATTTGCGCCGCCTACCAAGGTTCCTTTCACGAACACCATTGGAAAAGTAGGCCAGCCGCACCACATTTTCAAGGCGTTGCGACGGTTCCAGTTGTTGAAGTAGTTGCCGTATTCAAGGTATTTGTGCGGTTGTTTAATTAGGTCAAGCGATTTGCGCGCTTTTTTGGGGAAGGGGTTTAGGCCCATGCCTACAACGACAACATCGTTGTCTTTTACCGCTGCCATCACTTCGTCCACGATAGTGTGTTGATGGCTCGCAATTTTGCTGCGAATGGCGGCGTGGATACGGGTTTCGTCAAGTGTCTCGCGTGGCATGGAGGCTCCGAATCTGTGGACTGTGGACTGTGGAGTGATGGTACGGCATCCTGTCGCCCCGCCAAGCTAACGGTTACGTTATGGGACATATTTGTAAAAAAGCGGTGAAGATCGGTCGTTGCTTAATCCGCCTTCACCCGCCCCGAGGTCATCACTGGCTTCCAACAGACAATCTCTTTCACAATCAGCCCGCCAAACATCTCGGGAGTGTGGGGCGCAGACAGAGCGCCTTCGTTGTTCAGCCGGGTAGGGTGGTGAACAGTATTTGAATTTTCCCTCCAATTAGGTCAGTCACAGCGGGAGCTGCGCCGCGGTAGGGGGTGTGCAGGAAAGAGGTGCCGGTTTGTAGTTTGAGGTATTCGGAGGACCTCTTGGCGGCGCTGCCGTTGCCGCTCCGTGCACCGCGCATGTTGTCAATCACCGCGGGCAGGCTCCATGCGTTGATGAGCTTCAAGCCAATGGCGCGGGCCAATATGTTGGTGCTTCTGCCAAGGGTGAAGGGTTCCCCCAGATGGATGGGTTTGCTGGGGGCGCTGGTGATGCTCCGCGGCGGCGTCTGTGCACTGGAATTTACGCAAAATAGGGCTTTACCGCAATGAAATATTGCGGGAGCAGCTACTAATTTAATAGTAATTTATTGGACTGGAGCTTGATATTACATGCCACGGGTCGGTAGCGCAGCGCCAGCTACAGCGGTTGGTTGCCCAGATAGGCACCGTCGGTTTCCAGCCTTTGCTGCAGCGCGCCCACCTCTAGCGCACGCGGTGGCACGCCAGCGCGCAGGGCCAGCGCAGCCGCCGTGCCTGCTGCCTGGCCCATCACAAAGCAGCCGCCTGATACGCGGGCTGCAGATTGGCCCATGTGGGTCATCGACGCGCAGCGGCCAGCGACCAATAGGTTGTCCATGCCCAGCGGCAGCAGCATACGGTAGGGCAGATGGTTGAAGCCACGGCAGCGGGGAATGTCTTGCCATTTCAAGTTCACGGTGCCAGCGGCGTGCTCTTCCACCATCCAGCCGTTGACGCCTATGGTGTCGGCAAAGCTGGCGCATTGCAGTACGTCTCTCTCGGTGAGCTGGTAGGCGCCCAGCACGCGGCGAGTTTCGCGAACGCCTACTTGCGGGGCAATTTCCAGAATGTAGGACTTGTCAAAACCGGGCGCTGATTCGCGCAGAAATTTAAAAAACTCTACGATCTGCTGACGGCCCTGCACCTCGGCGGCGCTCAACTGCGCGGCGTTGGTGCCGTCTACGGGGCTGCCGTCGGCGTTAGAGAGCTGAGTTACATTGGCGCGCCACTCTGTTGGGTTTTTTTGTGGGCGAATGATGGGCATTTTGCGTGGGAACTTGTGGCCCCGCGCCTCGGCCTCTTGCATCCATTGGCCAAAGTGGTTGTAGGCATCGCCCGCACGCACGGGGTCAACGCCATTGACGCGGAACATGGTGCTCGGATACATCATGCCTGCACTTTGCCCATTGGCGTCCAGTGCGCCACCTTTTTCAAATGGCGCGCCCGCCATGGCTGCCAAATCGCCATCGCCCGAGCAGTCAATAAAGCAGCGGCCCAGCACCGCAAAGCGGCCTGATTTTGTCTCTATCAACACAGCGCTTATGGTTGTCGTTGATGCCATCACGACACCCACGGCCTGTGCGTGGAAGAGCAACTGCGCGCCGCTGGCGAGCACCAGCGCATCAGCCGCTACTTTCAGCACGGCGTTGTCATAAGCCTGCGCCGCAATTTTGCCGCCAAAGATGGTGTGCGGCTCATTCAGGCCATCCAGAGCGCGCATGCGTGCCAGCAAGTCGTCCGCCACGCCGTGCACCACTTGCAAAATTTCGCCATGCACATTGGCATGCAGGCCGCAAAAGTTGGTCACCCCAGCCGCGGTGCCCATGCCGCCTAAAAAACCATAGGCTTCTACCAGTAGAGTGCTTTGTCCGGCCCGGGCGGCTGCGCTAGCTGCTGCTATGCCTGAGGGGCCACCGCCCAGCACCACTACATCGTATTCACCCCATACGGGCGTATGGCGTGCGGGTTCAAGCAGGGTGCGTTGCAGAGGGTTCATTGTGTTGCGCAAAGTGAGCATCCATTGTACGCAATCAATGCACAAATAGTGCATTGGCCCACCATAATATGGCGGGAGCAGCTATCAAATTCATACTGCCCTATACAATACAGAGATTCACTACTGAGGAGCCTTCTTGGACATTACGCTATTAATCAAAGCCGCGATCATGGGTGTTGTGGAGGGTTTGACTGAGTTTTTACCTGTGTCCTCCACTGGACACCTGATCTTGGCGGGCGCGCTGTTGGGCTTTGACGATGAGAAAGCCAAAGTGTTTGATATCGCCATTCAAACGGGCGCTATCTTTGCAGTTATTTTGGTGTACTGGCAAAAAATTCGCTCTACCTTCGTAGCGCTGCCCACCGACAAGCAGGCGCAGCAGTTTGCGCTGAATGTATTGATTGCTTTTGTGCCCGCTGTCGTGCTGGGCTTGCTGTTTGGCAAGGCTATCAAGTCGCATTTGTTCACCCCTGTGGTGGTGGCTACTACTTTCATTATTGGTGGCTTCATCATTTTGTGGGCTGAGAAGCGGCAGCAAACCAATGCGTCTGCCGTGCGCGTGAACAGTGTGGACGAGATGACGTCGATGGATGCGCTGAAAGTGGGCTTGGTGCAGTGCCTGGCCTTAGTGCCGGGCACCAGCCGCAGTGGTGCCACCATCATTGGTGGTATGTTGTTAGGGTTGTCGCGCAAGGCGGCGATGGATTTTTCGTTCTTCCTGGCCATGCCTACGTTGATTGGTGCGGGCGCCTACAGTCTGTACAAAGAGCGTGCGGTACTCAGCATGGCTGACATTCCTATGTTCAGCGTAGGCTTGCTGTTTTCCTTTATTAGCGCGTGGATATGTGTGCGCTGGCTGCTGCGCTACATTTCAACGCATAGTTTTGTGCCGTTTGCCTATTACCGTATTGCGTTTGGTGTGGTTGTGCTTGTGACCGCTTGGACTGGGTGGGTCAAGTGGGCGGCTTGAAATGTGACGATTTTCTGCCCGAGGCATGGTCTGCTTGATTGGTAGTTGGCATGCGGTTATAAGCGACGTTCTTTGGCTTAGTCGGCGATTGAGCGTATGCCAAACGGCCGGATACTGGAATACCAGAAATCGGTCGTCCGACATAGGCGAGATGGGTAGCGAACTCAAAGCCGGTGACATCATTTACTCCGGAACCTCCGAAAATGTCGGCCTGGTGGTACGCGGCGACGTGATGCTGGGGCATATTGATGGTCTGCCCGACATCCCGGTGCAAGTAGCTGAAAAGTAATTCAGAGCATGTCTTAATGTTATGCACAGTTCTTCATTAGTGAGCAAGTTGCACAAAAGATAGACTGCTCGACGCCTAGTACAAACCCGCCCTAGGCTATAATTAGAGGCTTTCCCGCACCCAACCCACGCCTTACGCATTCAAGCCAATCTACCAAGCACAGCTTTACCGATTTACGCCCAAAAAAGCGTAGGTTTTGAAGCGCTAGGGCGCACCCGCAGAAAAACGGAGAAAACCCAGTGCTTTTGTCTTTGAAGTCAGCCCATCCCCCCGCAATCCTAGCCCTTGCTGACGGTACCGTGTTCGTAGG
>JAYWHJ010000339.1:0-5897 GCA_043777795.1 Polaromonas sp.
TTGACTACATCCATGGCCGCGCCAGACATGCGCTGCTGGGATTTGTTGATGCGGGCGCGCTGGCATTTTTGGCGTACCTCACGCGAGCATAATTCTCAAGCCCAGCGCTGCCTGGCCAACGCCCTGGAAATCTCGCCCAACGATCCCGCCTGCCTGTGCCTGATGGCATTCACCCATATGTCCCGCGTATGGGCAGGGTGGGCCGAGAACCCCAAAACCGACATCCTCGAAGCCCACCGCCTGGCCCTGCGCGCCGTGCGCCAGCAGGACACCGATGCCAATGCGCATTTCACGCTAGGCACCGCACTTTCGTTTACGGGTGATTTTGCCCAGGCTATCGCCGAGCTGGAATACGCCTTGACCCTGTATCCCGAGTTTGCCAGTGCTGCAGGCGAGCTGGGCCGACTGTTTGCGTTCACCGGGCGCACCAAAGAAGCCGTAGAGTACGTGCTGCAGGCCATCGATGCAAGCCCGCAAGACCCGCACCTGAGCCTGTGGATCCGCACCCGCGCCATCGCTTGTTTTATCGACACAGACTACGCTGGCGCCACACGTTACGCGATCCAGGCCACCGCCAAGCGGCCTGATTGGTTCTTTAACTATTACCTGTGCGCCGCTTGCCAAGCAGCTGGGGGAGATACGGTGTCTGCGCAGCGCAGCATCGCGCAGGCACAACAGTTTGGCCCGTACCCAGCAGCGGCAATGCGCGCCGGCCATCCCTTTGCCGACCGTGCGGTCATGGACAAGTTTGTCAGCTGTCTACGCGTGGCGGGTTGGTCCGGTTGATGCACTTCATCGGTCTGCATCGCGTTAGATTAAATTAGGCGGGTTTGCAACTTGGCGAGGTGATGGAGTTACGTGACACGAATTATGATTTAACTTAACATAATATACATCGTATAAAGTTAAATAGGCAGTTAGAAAACGCTCATCCAGCCTGAATTCTAAATAAGTTCAACTAAATCATCCAGCTGCGTCACCACTGCAGTAGCTGATTGAACGTGTAGCAAGCTACGTCTTGTGATGCTTACCACTTGCCTTTGGGCTGTTTGGCCCGCACAAAGGCACCAATGATGTCGGCGCTTTCCTGGCGCACAGCTTTTTGGGCGAAGTCAATCGCGCTCATGCCGATTTGATTTTTCAGCAGCGGATCAGCGCCTTCTTCGAGCAGCAGTTTGACGGCGCTGGGCGTACCGTACATGGCGGCCATCATCAGCGGCGTGCTGCCGTTGGGCGACTCAGCGTCAATGTAGGCATGTTTTTCCAGAAGCAAGTTGATCAAGGCAATGTTCCCAGCCGTGGCGGCGTAGTGCAGCGGTGTCCAGCCGGTCTTGTTAACATCTGCGTCTTTGGCCAGCAAGGCGTTGACCAGTTCTACTTGGCCTTTAAGCACGGCCATCATCAGTGGGGTTTCGTCTGCCAGGTTGGTGGCGTTCAGATCGATCTTGGGCCAGTCGATCAACACTTTGGCCACTTTAAGCGATGGCTCACGCAAGGCTAAGTACAGGCCATGCTGCTGGTTGGGGTCGCGGGTGTTGGGGTCAAAGCCGCGCTGTAGCAGGCTTTGCACGGTGCGGGCATCGTCTTGCTGGATGGCTTTGAAGTAATCTTCATAAGAACCAGCGCTAGCGAGAGAAAAATGAAATAAAACATATAGATAAAAGATATATTTAATGTAATTTCTCAGCATAAATATCACTCCAAAACCACGCTATGCGCTGAGCGCATGGCTAAAAAGATGGTCAAAATTGGCACTGGTGGCCGCTGCTACCGACTCTACATCCAAGCCCTTGAGCGTGGCCAACTGCTGCGCCACAAAGGGTACGTAAGAAGGGTTATTGGTTTTACCCCGGTACGGCATGGGTGCCAAATACGGGCTGTCGGTCTCGATCAGGCAGCGGTCTAAGGGCACAAAAGCAGCCACTTCGCGCAGATCGGCGGCGGCTTTGAAGGTCAAAATGCCCGAGAACGAAATGTAAAAACCCAGATCAAGCGCGGCACGGGCCACGGCCATGCTCTCGGTAAAGCAGTGGAATACGCCGGTTACTTTGGCCCTGGCAGCGCCCTGCCCGCGAGTCAGTGCGCTTGGTGCCGGGTTGGCCATTTCCTCGCGCAAGATGGCCAGAGTGTCGTCTGACGCATTGCGGGTGTGGATGACCAGCGGCAGGCCGGTGACCTGCGCGGCGCGGATGTGGGTGCGAAAGCGCTCGCGCTGCCACTCCATGTCCGCCACCGTGCGGCCACCTTTGCGCTCGGCCATTTGGTAGTAGTCCAGCCCAGTTTCGCCAATGGCGACGACCTTGGGCAGCTTGGAGCGCTGCACCAGGTCGTCCAGCGTGGGCTCGTAAATGCCTTCGTTATCCGGATGCACGCCCACCGTAGACCAAAAATTATCGTAGCTGGTGGCCAGGGCGTGCACGCCTTCAAACTCTTCGATCGTGGTGCAAATACAAAGCGCGCGGGTCACTTGGGCCGCAGCCATGGCCTCGCGGATCTGCGGGAGCTGGGCTTTCAGCTCGGGAAAATTCAGGTGGCAATGGGAGTCGGTAAACATGGGCAGCGCCGCGTAATATATACAGAGATATTGGCTGCCAGCGCAATATTTAATTGCGGGGGCAGCTACTGAATCGATAGTAACCGGCAGGCATACTGTGCACACTGCCCTGATGTCACTGACGGAGTGGGCAAACGTCAGATGGTCTGCGTGGGCCGGTCAGAGGCCAAATGGGCACCCAAAATGCCTTCGATCTTGACCTTGAGCTGTTTGGACTTTTCGTCCGGCGGAAACCGGATGCCTACGCCTTGGGTACGGTTGCCTGCGGCTTTGGCAGGTGTGACCCAGGCCACTTTGCCTGCAATGGGGTAGCGCTGTGAGTCCTCGGGCAGGGTCAGCAGCACATACACGTCGTCGCCCAGCTTGTATTCGCGCGCAGTAGGGATGAACACGCCACCGTCTTGAAACAGAGGAATGTAGGCCGCATACAAAGCGGCTTTTTCTTTGATCGCCAACTGGATGACGCTGGGGCGCGGCGCAGTGGAGGCGGCGCCAGCGGCGCTGGAAACATTGCTGGGGGGTGTACTCATAATGTGTGCAGTGTATGCGATGAGGGTGGCGCTACGGGCTACTGCCTGGAGTTTAGGGCTATCTTGGCCTGGCTTACAAGGTCTTGCATCAACAATTCAGGCTTCCAGGTGTGTTCAATGCTGCGGGCCAGGCTTTTCAGCTGCTCACTCCACTCTGACAAGGCGCGGGCGGGCGGTGGCTTGGGCAGGTCGGCCGCATTAAAGAAACGCGGCGCTGCGCCCAGCTTGATGGCCCACAGGTCGTGGCAGAGCTTTTGCAAAGCGTCTAGCAAGGTTTTGGGTGACCAGTCGTCCGTTGTACCTTGGGCCCCGTTGATCAAGGCCTTGGGGAGTTTAGCCCAAGCAGATATCGCGCCAGCAGCTAGCCTTTGCGTAGCGTCCAGCGGCCTGCCACCGGCGGCGGCCAGCACCGTGCGCAGCGCTGCGTCGTCCAGGTTGCCTGCACCACCTTGCTCACGCAGCCAGGCCAGCGCCTCTGGCTCAGACGGCCAATGCAGGGCAAAGCTCTGGCAGCGGCTGCGGATGGTGGGCAGCAGTTGGTGGGCAGCCTCGGTAGCCAAGGCGAACTTCACGTCCCCTGTGGGTTCTTCCAGCGTTTTGAGCAGCGCGTTTGCCGTTGCTGTGTTCATGCGCTCTGCGGGGTAGACCAGCACGGCCTTGCTGCGCCCTCGCCCGCTGGTGAGCTGGGCAAACTCAATGGCCTCACGCATGGCGTCCACCCGAATCTCGCGGCTGGGCTTGCGGCTTTTGTCGTCGATCTCTTTTTGCGCTTTTTCGCTTAAGGGCCAGCCGTGCTCCAGCATCAGGGTTTCAGGCATCAGCACCACCATGTCGGTGTGGGCGTGGGTGGCGATCATGTGGCAGCTGGCGCACTGGCCGCAGGCGGCGTCGGTGGCTAGCTTGCCCGGGGCTTCGCACAGCCAGGCTTGTGCCAAACTTAGCGCCAGCGCATACTGGCCCAGGCCCGAGGGGCCATACAGCAGCCAGGCGTGGCCGCGCTGGGCCAGCAGGGCGTCGCGCTGCGCGGCCAGCCAGGGGGGCATCTGCGCGGGGGGGGCCGCTGGTGGGGCCAGGTCGGCGGCGCTGTCTTTGCTCATGCCAAAAACCCCTTGCTGCGCACCGCAGCCAGCACCTCGGCGCGCACAGCCTGGATGGCTTGGTTGCCGTTGATGCGCGCAAAGCGCTGCGGCTGCTGGGCGGCACGCTGTGCATAGCCGGTGACGACGCGCTCAAAAAACGCTTGGGATTGGGACTCAAATTTGTCGGGTGTTCGGGCGCTGGCCAAGCGCTGGGCGGCCACGGCGGGTGGCACGTCAAACCAAACGGTTAAATCGGGCTGGCGAATGCCTAAACTTAAAGGCTTTTGAGCCTCTAGCGCAATAGAATACTGCGCGGCCAGCTCTAAAAATGAGAGCGTTTTGAGGTCAAACCCGCGCCCTGCTCCTTGGTAGGCAAAGCTGGCATCGGTAAAGCGGTCGCACAGCAGCACCTCGCCGCGTGCCAGGGCCGGTTCAATGACCTGCACGATGTGCTCGCGCCTGGCGGCGAACACCAAAAGCGCCTCGGTCAAAGGGTCCATGTTGTCGTGCAAGATCATCTCGCGCAGGCGTTCGCCCAGTGGCGTACCACCGGGTTCGCGTGTCATGGTGACGATTTTCCCCGCAGTTTGGAAGGCGGCAGCCAGAGCGGCAATGTGGCTGGATTTGCCTGCGCCGTCGATACCTTCGAAGGAGATGAAGAGGCCGGTGGTCATATCACTGCCCCCGAATGTACTTATTCACCGCATTATTGTGCTCATTCAAAGTAGCGCTGAACTGGCTACTGCCATCGCCCCGGGCTACAAAATACAGCGCCTTGGTCTCAGCCGGTTGCACAGCCGCCAACAAAGCCGCTTTACCCGGCATCGAGATCGGCGTGGGCGGCAAGCCGGCGCGCGTATAGGTGTTGTAAGGCGTGTCAGTTTGCAAGCCTTTTTTGCCAATATGGCCTTGGTACGACTCCCCCATGCCATAGATCACCGCCGGGTCGGTTTGCAGCAGCATGCCGATACGCAGGCGGTTGTTAAACACGCCGCCAATCTCGGGCCTTTCTGAGGCTTTGCCGGTTTCTTTCTCGATGATGCTGGCCAAGGTCAAGGCCTGGTCCGGAGTTTTCAAGCTGATGCTACTGGCGCGGGCGTCCCAGGCGGCAGCCAGCTGCCTGTCCATGGCGCGGGCGGCGGCTTGCAGTACCGCTACGTCGCTGCTGCCCTTGGCGTAGCTATAGGTTTCGGGGAAAAAGCGGCCCTCGGGGTGCACGCCGGGTTTGCCTATTTTGGCCATCAGGGCATCGTTGCTAAGGGCCTGTGTATCGGGCTTTAAATGCTCGGCCTTGGCCAGCGCAGCGCGCATTTGGCGGATGTTCCAACCCTCAACAATGGTCACGCTGCGCAGCGACTGTAGCCCGTTGTAAAGCTTGTTCAGCAGTTTTTGTGGGGTATCGCCCTCTTCTATCTCGTAAGTGCCCGCTTTCAGAGCGCCAGACTTGCCCGAGAGGCGAAAGTACCAGTCAAGCACCGCCGGGCGGGTGTCGACCCCGGCTTTGACCACGGCATTGGCCACGCTGCGGGCCGAGCTGCCGGCTGGCAGCACCAAGTTGACCGACGCCGTGCCTGCGGGCAGCGTCAAGGGCTGGCCAGACCACCACCAGGCAGCACCGCCGCACAGGAGAGGGATGACCATCAGGCTCAGCAGGGCCTTAAAAACAAAAAAACCGCGTTGGCGTGAAAAAGAGGTTGTCGAAAATGGGGCGGGCAGGTGCATGGGGCAACTAAA
>JAYWHJ010000340.1:0-16727 GCA_043777795.1 Polaromonas sp.
GCGAGTGGTAGCGGTATTTAAACTCGTCAAAACGCTTGCCTTGGTAGGCTTTAACCACATCACTGACAAACTGCTCGGCGTGGATGTAGAGAACTTTGGAGTTGGGCTTGTCTTTGAGCAGGTGGTTGCCGATGGCGTGCATCAAATGGGTTTTGCCCAAACCGACGCCGCCGTAGATAAACAAAGGGTTGTACAGGTTACCCAAACTGCTGGCCACATGCATAGCGGCGGCGCGCGCCATGCGGTTGGCAGTACCTTCGACCAAGCTGTCGAAAGTCAACGCGGTGTTGAGGCGGGTTTTTACGCCTTGCTCGGACGGCTCGTCTGCATAGCTGGTAAGGTCAGGCAGCGCCTCAGGTATGGCAATCAAATTATCGATGACCGTAGAACTGCTAGGCTTGGCAGTCGCTTCACGCGGAGCAAGCGCTAACTCCAGTGTAATCCCTTGGCCAGAAAGCTGGCGGCAGGCGACGTCTAGCAAGGAGGCAATACGGCCTGCATACTGGGCCCGCACCCAGTCCAGCTTAAAGCGGTTACCAACGAAGACGGTGATGCGCGACAGGTCTTGCGAGACCAGGCTGGTAAGGGGTTTGATCCAGGTGTTGAACTGCTGCTCGGGCAGCTCCAGTGCCAGCTGCGCCACGCAGGAAGCCCATAACTGTGTGGAGTTAAATCCCGCTGGTGGCAAGTCCAGCGGGCTGTGAGCGGCTTGTCCCTCGGCCATGTTTATCGCTTGCCTTGTATTTGTGGATATGTCATTAAACTACTCCCTTCTATTGTAGCTTGGCCAGGAGGTTATCCACAAGTCTGTTCAATTGTAAAAAGCACGAGCGGACGAAAACAAGGCGCTGGCGCGTCAAGCTCGCGCGAAACCACCGAAAAAGCGACTAAATGCTTGGTGTGGCTGGATTTTTAGCCAAGATTTTGCGATAATGCTAGGTTTCGCCGAACGCTATGTTGGCGGAACATGCCCAAGCTTATAAAGTTAAGCTATTTTGAGAATTGAACCATGAAACGCACTTACCAACCCTCCAAGACCCGCCGCGCACGTACCCATGGCTTTTTGGTCCGTATGAAAACCCGCGGCGGCCGCGCTGTCATTAACGCTCGCCGCGCCAAAGGCCGCAAGCGTTTGGCTGTTTAAGCCCGTAGGCTTAAACCGTACGTTTTAGCTTTGCGCATTTGCTCGCGCACCTACTCTCCAAAGCGCAGTTTGACGCTGTCTTTGCGGGACGCATCATTTCTAAAAGCCCGCACTTTGCGCTGCACTTTATAGCAGCACAAGCGCAGGCTATTGGTGCGGTCATTCCCAAGCGCTGGGCGCGCCGCGCGGTTACGCGCAACACCATCAAACGACAGGTTTACGCTGTGAGCGAACTACAGTCCCAGAGCCTTCCTATGGGCCATTATGTCGTGCGTCTGCGCAGTGAGTTTTCACGCAAAGAATTTCCCAGTGCGACTTCGGACGCTTTAAAAAAGCTCGTACGCAGTGAACTGATGGCGTTGCTGCAAAAAGCCACTTTGGGAGTCGCTGCATGAGCCTCGCCAACAATCTAAAGCGCCTCTACCATGTGCCGCAAATGGCATTGATAGTTTTGGTGAAGGGCTACCGTTTGTTGCTCAGTCCATGGCTGGGCTCGGACTGCCGCTTTACGCCCACCTGTTCAGCTTATGCGTTGCGCGCCGTGCTGCGCCACGGCGCTGTGGGCGGTAGTTACTTGAGCGCTGCACGCTTGGTGCGTTGCCATCCGTGGTGCCAAGGCGGTATGGACGCAGTGCCGGCACGGATCACGGCACCCAAATTGTTTTCCCGCTTTCTTGGAACGGCTGCGCCCTCAGGGACGACCAGCGCCATCGATACTTCTCTTTCTTCCCCTGTTTCAAAGACCTTGCTATGAATGATATTCGCCGCTCCATTTTGTGGGTGATTTTTGGTTTTTCCATGATCTTGTTGTGGGATGCGTGGCAGGTACATAACGGCAACAAAGCCACTTTCTTTCCTGCGCCCGCTAAAACTGCGGCTCCCGTGGCGTTAGCCCCAGGTGCGGCAGCGTCTGGCGCATCTGCTACCGGTGTTCCAGCCTCGTCTGCGGTGCCAGGGGTAAGCGCTGTGGCTGGTGCCGTGCCAGGCGTGGTGACCGCGCCAGCGAGCGCGTCCGTGCCAAGCTATGAGGTAAGCAATGACGTATTGAAGCTTTCTTTCAGCGCCGAAGGGGGCAGCATTGTGCGCGCAGAGCTGCTCAAGCATCTGGAAGGTGACAAAAAAGACCAACGCAACGTCGTTTTGCTCGATACCAGCAACGCACGTGCCTATGAGGCGCAATCGGGTTTGGTGGGTATGGCCGGGCAAGCCAGCTTGCCTAACCACAAAACGGTGATGCAATTTACCGGCGAACGCGCCCTGAAAGACGGCCAGAACGAACTGGTGTTGCGTTTTGAGTCGCCCGAGCAAGGCGGCATCAAATACATCAAAACCTACACCCTCAAGCGCGGAGCGTATGACATTGCCGTCAAACATGAAGCCATTAACACCAGCGCGGCCGCCGTGTCGACCCAGCTCTATATGCAGCTGGTACGCGACGGCAACAAGCCTCCGGGCGAGTCCGCCTTCTACAGCACCTTCACTGGCCCGGTGGTCTACACCGCCGAGAAGAAATACCAAAAAGCGGAGTTCAGCGACATTGAAAAGAACAAGACTGACTTTCAGAAAACCTCCGCCAGCGGGTACGTGGCCATGGCACAGCACTACTTTGCCAGCGTCTGGCTATTGGGTGATGGCATCCAGCGCGAGCTTTACATGCAAAAGGTCAAAGACAATTTGTATTCTGTGGGCATGAAAGCACCAATGGCCGCAGTTGCCCCGGGCGCCACGCAAACCACCGAAACCAGGCTGTTCATTGGCCCACAGGTAGAAAAAAATCTGGAAGCCCTTTACCCCGGCCTGGAGTTGATCAAAGATTATGGCGTGCTGACCATTTTGGCCAAGCCTATGTACTGGGTGATGGAAAAGCTGCACGGCTTTATTGGCAATTGGGGCTGGACCATCATTGCCTTGGTATTGCTCATTAAGGCCGCGTTCTACTGGCTCAATGCCAAGGCCTATTCCAGCATGGCTAAGATGAAAGCGGTAAACCCCAGGATCATGGAAATGCGCGAGCGCCTCAAAGACAAGCCGCAAGAGATGCAGCAGCAGATGATGAAGATTTACAAGGAAGAAAAAGTCAACCCGATGGGTGGCTGCTTCCCGATCATGGTGCAGATCCCCGTGTTTATCGCGCTGTACTGGGTGCTGTTGTCCTCAGTGGAGTTCCGTGGCGCGCCGTGGATCGGCTGGATCCACGACCTGTCTTTGCCTGACCCATGGTTCCTGCTGCCCGTCATCATGACGCTGACCACCATGCTGCAAACTGCGCTAAACCCCGCGCCACCAGATCCATTACAAGCCAAACTGATGTGGTACATGCCTTTGGCCTTCTCGGTGATGTTCTTCTTCTTCCCCGCTGGCTTGGTGCTGTACTGGATCACCAACAACGTGCTGTCGATTGCCCAGCAATGGCTGATCAATACCCGCATGGGTGTACCGCCGCAGTTTAATCTGCCGGGCTTTTTGAAGAAGCAGCCGGCGGACGCGGCGAAGCGCTAAACACCTTTTAGCTGCCCACGCAATAAAAAGGCTCGCTTTGCGAGCCTTTTGCTTAGGATTAGCCCATGCTCTCTCGCCACGCCGACCCTATTGCCGCCATTGCCACCGCCCCCGGGCGCGGAGCGGTGGGTATCGTGCGGGTGTCGGGTGCGTCGGTGCAGCCGATCATCGATGCGCTGTGCGGCAAGGCGCTCAAGCCCCGAGAGGCCACTTACCTGCCCTTTAAATCCTTGGATGGCTCACCGATTGACCAAGGCCTGGCTATCCACTTCCCTGCGCCGCATAGCTACACCGGCGAGGACGTGCTGGAACTGCAAGCCCATGGCGGGCCGGTGGTGCTGCAGCTTTTGCTGGCCCGTTGCCTAGAGGCGGGCCAAGCGATGCGCCTGCGCGTAGCGGCACCCGGCGAGTTCACCGAGCGGGCTTTTTTGAACGACAAAATCGATCTGGCGCAGGCCGAGGCGATAGCCGATTTGATCGATGCCAGCACCGCAGCGGCGGCCCGTAGCGCCAGCCGTTCGCTGGCGGGCGTGTTCTCGCGCGAGGTGCACGCCCTGCGAGACGCGCTGATCCACCTGCGCATGCTGGTAGAGGCTACACTGGATTTCCCTGAAGAGGAAATTGACCATTTGACCAGAGGTAACGCGCGAGGCCAGCTACACGATTTGCAGCACACCGCTGCGCAACTGTTGACCAAAACCCAGCAAGGTGCTCTTTTGCGCGAGGGTATCAAGGTGGTGATAGCCGGGCAGCCCAACGCAGGCAAAAGCTCGCTGCTCAACGCGCTGGCCGGAGCCGAGCTGGCCATCGTCACGCCCATTGCCGGTACCACGCGCGACAAAGTTCAGCAAACCATCCAGATCGACGGGGTGCCGCTGCACATCATCGACACCGCTGGGCTGCGCGACAGCACCGATGAGGTGGAACGCATTGGCATTGCTCGCACCTGGTACGAGATTCAAGGTGCCGACGCCGTGATTCACCTGCACGACCTAGCCGCCACCTTGCACCCAGCTACTGCAGCGCAAAACATGGCTGCCGACGCGTTGCTGGCAGAGACGATTGGGTTGAAAGTATCTAAGAGCATCCCCGTCGTGCAAATCTGGAACAAGCTGGATGCGGTCGCGTCAGGCACCGCGTTGCCAGTATCCATTGGTGGGTTGGCACCCACCCAGAGCGACGTACTGGGCGAACCCGTACGCAGTCAAACCACTGAGCCGCAAGCAGGCGATAGCATCGCCATCAGCGCCAAAACCGGCCAAGGCATCGCCCAGTTGCGCAAAAAGCTTCTGGACATTGCTGGCTGGCAATCAGCCCCCGAAGGCGTGTTCATCGCCCGGGAGCGCCATGTACAAGCCCTCAAGGCCGTGCAGGCCAACCTTGGGCTGGCAGCGCAGCATTTGGCCGCCAAAGCGCAAAGCCTGGACCTGCTGGCTGAGGAGCTGCGTTTGGCGCAAAATGCACTGGGCAGCATTACCGGCGAGTTCAGCGCGGATGATTTGTTAGGCGAAATATTTTCCCGGTTTTGCATCGGAAAATAAACACAGTATCAGGCTGCAGCGCAATAAAATAATGGGGTGGCAGCTACTCTATCTATAGCGACTAGCGCACCCGCAATTGCGCACTTTCCGCTCTGGCGGGAGGGCATCAAGCCAGCGCGCAGGTTTCAGTATGTCCCCGGATAACTGCCGCCGTCAATCAACAGGTTTTGCCCGTTGATGTAGCCGCCGTGCACACTGCAAATGAAGGCGCAGTAAGCACCAAACTCTTCTGGCACGCCCAGGCGTTTGCCGGGCAGTTGGGCGATGCGAGCGGCGCGTATCTCTTCGGGGGTTTTGCCCGTCACCTTGGCGGCGGCGGCAAAGTTGCCGATCAAGCGGTCGGTGTCAAAAATGCCCGGCAGCAAGTTGTTGATGGTCACGCCCTTGGCGGCAATGCTGGAGCGTGCCACACCCGCCACAAAGCCCGTCAAGCCGCTGCGCGCACCGTTGGACAGGCCCAGAATGTCGATGGGTGATTTCACCGCGCTGGAGGTGATGTTGACGATACGGCCAAACCCGCGTGCGGCCATGCCGTCTACCGTGGCTTTGATCAGCTCGATCGGGGTGAGCATGTTGGCATCAATGGCAGCCAGCCATGCGGCGCGGTCCCAAGTGCGGAAGTCGCCGGTGGGTGGGCCGCCAGCGTTGGTGACGACGATGTCGAAGTCTTTGCGAGCGGCAAAAATCTGCGCTCTGCCAGCCTCGGTAGTGATGTCGGCCGCGATCGTGGTGATTTCTGGGATTTTGACACCACCGGGCCTGGCGTTGTTGGCGCACTCAGCGCGCAATTTTGCGGCGGAGGCTTCCAGCACCTCTGCGCCGCGCGAGACCATCACCACATTCACGCCGTCCAGCGCCAGCGCCCGGGCGCAGCCCCAGCCCAGTCCCTTGCTCGCACCACCCACCAAAGCCCAGCGGCCTGCAATACCTAAGTCCATAAATGTCTCCAAAAAACAGGGTTAGCCAAATTTGAGCTTACCACCCTCGGCCCGTATGGCGCTCACGCGATGTCGCAAAGGTACAGGCAAACCCGGTGGCTAAGCCTGCGAAAACCAGTCGACGTTGGCTCACGACGCCACAGACGTGTCAAATTAGAAACAATATGCGCAACCTATGCCCGTAACGATTGAATTTCACCGCGTCTCCAAGCGCTTTGCGGGCAAGCCTGTCTCAATGCGATCGGCCAGCTTTGGCCAGAAAAGCGAATGAGGGCGGTGTGCTGGCGGTCACCGAGGTCAGCTTGCGGATTGCCGCTCAAGAGGTGGTCTGTATCGTCGGCCTTTCGGGCAGCGCCAAAAGCACCACGCTCTACAACGTCTCGGGCTCAGCCAAACCTACCCCAGGCGAGGTAATGGTGGGCGGCGCGAAAGTCAAAGGCCGCCACAAGCAAGTGGCTCTCATGCCGCAAAAATACCTGCTCATGCCTTAGCCCACCATTGCGAAAAAAATTGAGTTTGGTGTGGAGCTACGCGGCATGCCAGCTGGGCAACGCTAACCAATCACCGACAAACGGAGCCCCATGCCGATGGACTGGTCTTGCGGCCAGCTATCCGCGCCAGCGTTCGGGCGGCAAACCCATGGCTGAGATCAGCGAAGAAACTTCGGACCGCGTGCTGGCCGTGAATGTGACAGGCCCCTGGGCTGGTAACTTGCGCCGCGCCATCCAGCGGCCGCAAATGCCCGACGACGTGAATGCCGCTGCGCTGTTTTTGTTCAGCCTTGGCACAGGATATATTACCGGACAAGTGCTTCCAGGCAATGGCGGCTTTGCCATGCAGTGAAAATTAAAATGAACACCGAACCCACTATGTCCCCCCATGCCAGCGCCACCCAGCAAACCATGTTGCCCCAAGCCGGAGGAAACATTGCCGTATGGCTGGACAGCAGCGTAGCCCGCTTTGCCGCCCGCAGCTATGACTGGGACGCTCTCAAATTCCAAGCTACCTTTGACACCAAATACCGCCGCGCGCAAATGCGCTACGCAGGCATTGACGCAACCAGCTTAGCGAGCGACGACAACACCGTGCCAGTAGGTAACTTCACTTTTTCCACCATGGCCATTCCTGCCGCCCACGAGGGGTCCAGCCACATCCATTACGATATGGAAGCAAATTTCGTCATGCTGCGCGGTACCCCCAAAGTGGTGTGCGACAAAGACGGCCAGCGTTGGGAAATGGTGCGCAAAGACCGCGACCACCTCAGCGTGCCGCAGGGCGCGTACCGTGAAGACATCAACATCGGCGATGAAGACGCGTTGATGTGCGTGATGTTGGGCTCACCTGCGCCCATTTGCCCTGTCTGCCCGCCCGACTCGCCGCTGGCTGGACTCGAATTTTAAAAGGGAGCCTGTGATGAACTTGGTGGAACATCTTCAAGCTTTGCCCGTCAAGCATGAGCTGATTAGCCTTGCGGGCAAGCAAGCAGTGGTGCACTATCGCGAGGCGGGCTCCAAGTTGGGCGCCGATGTACCGCTGGTACTGTTGCACGGGATTGGCTCGGGTTCGGCCAGCTGGATTTACCAGCTCGATACCGTGGACAACGCCCGGGAGGCGCGCGTTTTAGCTTGGGATGCGCCGGGTTACGCCGACAGTACGAGGCTGGAGCCCAGCGTGCCGCTGGCGCAAGACTATGCACAAAGCATGTGGGCGTGGCTGGATGCCTTGGGCGTTGACAAAGTGCGCTTGGCGGGTCACTCGCTGGGCTGTTTGATGGCCGCCAGTGCTGCGCGCTTGCAGCCGGGGCGCATCGCGGCGCTCACGTTGCTCGCTCCTGCGCAAGGCTATGGGCTGGCAGCGCCCGAGGTGGGGCGCAAAATGGTGCAAGACCGCTTGGGCATGTTAGCCGAGCTGGGCGCAGAAAAGCTGGCCCAAACGCGCGCTCCTGCACTGCTCACACCCAACGCAAACCCAGAGCATGTACAGCTTGCGATTTACATGATGTCGCGCCTGCACACCACGGGCTATACCCAAGCGGTGCATATGCTGGCGCATGCCGACATCATGGCCGATCTACGTGCCTTCTCCAGCACCAGTCAGGTCGCTATCGCCGTGGCCTGCGGAGAGCTGGACACGATTACACCCGCCAAAGCGTGCAGAGCGTTGGCGCAAGCGGTGGGCGCCCACTATGTGTCTTTGGGCGATGTGGGTCATCTGTGTGCTGTACAGGCCAGCACCGAAGTCAACGCTTTGCTGGGCATGGATCGGGAGTGGGCATGAACGAGCTTGCAGACTTGCCTGCAGGGACCACACCCCAAGCCAGCGATGAGGATCGCTACACGGTGCCCGCCTTAGCGCGCGGTTTGCAATTGCTCGGCTACTTCAGCCGCGATGACCGTGTGCTTACCGGCGCGCAGTTGGCACGCCGTACAGGCTGGCCCCGCGCATCGGTGTTTCGCATGCTGCAAACACTCGAGCAAGCCGGTTTTATCGAACGCTGTGGCGAAGGCCCGGTGTACAAGCTGGGCGTGGCTGTGCTGCGCCTGGGCTTTGAATACCTGGCCTCGCTCGAGCTGACTGAGTATGGTCGACCCATCATCGAGGCGCTGCGCGATAGCTCCGGTTACTCTGCGCACTTGGTGATACGCGACGCGCGTGAGGTGGTGTTTGTGGCCAAGGCGGCGGGGCGCGATGTGCTGCTCCACCCGATTCAAGTGGGCGCACGCCTGCCGGCACACGCCACCGTGCAGGGCCGCGTGCTGCTGGGCGGCTTGACCAGCGAAGAGCTGGCCGCTTTGTATGCCGATTACCCGCTTAAAGCCCACACCCCCAGCACACCCGTCACCCTGGCCGCCCTGCAAACCGCCGTGGCGGCCGATGCCCAACGCGGCTGGGGTATCAGCCAGGGTGGGTTTGAAACCGGTATCTCTACCATCGCCGCGCCTGTATTCAATGAGCGCCACCAAGTGCGTGCTGTTATCAGCATTACGGTGCCCGCTTCGCCCATCGATCCCGCCCACGCCGACAGACTGGTGGCCCATGTGCGCGATGCGGCCAGCGCGCTATCCCAGCGCCTGAGCCATTTGCCACAGGTCCAAAACCCACGCAGCCCACAGGGCGCGCGGTGCAGCCAAGCCTAGACCATTGCATGCTCCCTCCATCAAATTACCTGTCCAACATCACCGTAGGTGAGTTAGTCGCCCAATTTTTTGGAGCACTGCGGCGCTACTGCGCGAGGCCTTGGCCCTCACCACCCCAGTGGTACTGGAGGTGTACATGAAAGCCTGGGGCCCATTTGCCCACAAGGCGGCTGGCCCGCAGCGCACGCTCTGAGATGGCTATGGTGATGCAAGTATGTTTGATCGGTTTTGGCGCCATTGGCCGCGCGGTGGTTCAGCGCCTAGAGGGCGATGCGCGCTTGCAGGTTACCCATGTGGTGGTGCGCGCCGAGCGCTTGGCACAGGTGCAGGCGCAGTTGCCGTCCCACACCACCGCCGTTACTGCCGTGCCACCGGGTGCCACACTGGTGCTGGAGTGCGCCGGCCACAGCGCTTTGACAGCGCATGTGTTGTCTGCTTTGGGGCGCGGTGTGGAATGTGCCGTGTTGTCGGTGGGGGCCTTGTCAGAGCCCGGTTTGCCCGAGCTGCTGAGCCAAGCCGCAGAGCGCGGCCACACCCAGGTGCATTTGCTCAGCGGTGCGGTAGGCGGTATGGACGCGATAGCCGCCGCCAAAATAGCTGGCCTTACCAGCGTGCGCTACACCGGCCGCAAGCCGCCGCAGGGCTGGCGCGGCACACCGGCCGAGCAGGTCGTAGACCTTAAAAAACTTACACAGCCAGCTATTATTTTAGAAGCGTCCGCCCGCCAAGCGGCTGCGCTGTACCCGAAAAACGCCAACGTGGCCGCCACCGTGTCATTGGCCGGTTTGGGGCTGGACGCCACACAAGTGCGCTTGATAGCCGACCCCACCATCACCGAGAATATCCACGAGATTGAAGCCACAGGCGCTTTTGGCAGCATCAAAATCGAGATGCGTGGCAACCCCTTGCCCGGGAACCCTAAAACTTCGATGCTCACGGTGCTCAGCGCGCTGCGCTTTTTGCACAACCGCGCAGGAAGTATGACGCTATGACTGCAAGCTTGACACAAGTCAATTTAAATGCCGACTAGTCGCCGGTGCACAAGCCTTGCGGGTGAGTGACCCGGCAAGCGAGCGCACCCAGATGGGCCCGCTGATCAGCCACAACCACCGCCAAAGCATAGAGCGCGAGGTGGTATGGGGTGTGGACCAAGATGCAGACCTCGATTTACTAGTCAAATCATTGCCTAGACCAATAGAATATCGCGGGATAAGCTCTCAAAATAATAGTGCTTCTGAATCGATGCACGGTGCAATTTCAACGGGCAACGCCGCTGCCCCCAAGCAAAACCGCGATCCACGCCCTGGGCCTGTCGCGCCTGCGCACGCAGATGCAGCGCCTGGCGTTAAAAGAGTTGCAGACTGCTATTGGCTGACCGGCGCATCTTGCACAACGGCTACGGCATGCCCACCAAAGCCTTGGCGCATTTTGGCCAGCAGCTTGCTGGCGTAGTCATCCGCGCCTTGGCTGGCAAAACGCGACATCAGTGCCATCGTCATTACCGGCGTGGGCACACCTTGCTCAATAGACTCGTTCACCGTCCAGCGGCCCTCGCCAGAGTCTGGCACATGGGCGCGAATGCCGTCCATGTTTTGATCGGTCCTCAAAGTGCTCGCTGTCAGGTCTAGCAACCAAGAGCGCACCACCGAGCCGTGCCGCCACAGCTCGCTCACCTCGGCCAAATCGATATCAAACTCTTTCTTGCCTTTGAGCAGCGAGAGCCCTTCCGCCAGCGCGGCCATCATGCCGTACTCAATGCCGTTGTGCACCATCTTGGTGAAGTGGCCCGCACCCGCAGGCCCCGCGTGCAGCCAGCCCACTGTGCTGCTTTGCGCCAGCGCCTCCAAATAAGGCTGCACATGGCCCAACGCAGCCTGCGAGCCGCCCACCATCAGGCAGTAGCCATTGGCCAGGCCATGCACCCCGCCCGACACGCCCGCGTCCATGTAATGCAGCCCCAGTGCCTCAGTCTGCGCTGCGCGCCGCACAGAGTCTTTATAGTTGCTGTTCGCCCCGTCGACAATGGTGTCGCCACGGCTCAAAAGTGCTTGCAATTGGGCTAAGGTGGCCTCGGTCACATCGCCCGCCGGCAGCATCATCCACACAATGCGCGGCGCGGCCAGCTGGGCCACCATGTCCGCCAGGCTGGCGGCGGCCGCCAAGCCTGTTTCTGTGGCGACAGCGTGCGTGACCTGCGGGTCTTGGTCAAGCAGCACGAGTGGAATGTTTTTAGTAGCCAAGCGGCGCGCCATGTTGCCGCCCATTTTGCCCAAGCCGATCATGCCGAAATGTGGTGTGTTCATGGGCAGAATGATAGCGCACCCGCTTCGACCGATGTGTCCCGCGTTGGCAGCACATAGGCCCATGCGCGACACGATGAAGGAAGTATTTACTATGTATTTTATAGCTGCTACCGCAATATTTTATTGCGCTACAGGCCAATTAGGCATATAAACTGGCGACCCAAACAGGCAAAACCATGACACCCCAAGCACCCACCACCACCCTGCGCAAACTCACGCAAGCAGACTACGCCCGCTGGCAAACCCTGTGGGACGCCTACACCCGCTTTTATGAGCGCGAGCCCCACCCCGCCATCACCGCCCACCTGTGGCAGCGCATCCACGCCATGCCGCAGGGCAGCGCCGTAGCGGCCCACGCCAGCGTGCACGCCATAGCCGCTGTGCAAGCCACCGCCAGCGGCCAAGAGCACATCGTCGGCATAGCCCACTACCTCCCCCACGAAAACACCAGCCAGCTCACCCCCGTGTGCTATCTACAAGACCTCTACGTAGACCCCGCCGCCCGCGCCAGCGGCGTAGGCAAGCAAATCATCGACTGGCTGATAGCTGAATGCAAACAGCAAAACTGGTCCGCCCTTTACTGGAACACCCGCGAGACCAACTACCGCGCCCGGGCGCTGTACGACAAGTACACGCCGCAGAGTGGGTTTTTGGTTTATCGGATGAAGGGGCCGTTTTGAGGGCTGGCATCCCTATCAAATACGCCGATAATTTGTATGAACCAGTCTTTTAGCTAAATAAAGGCGTGCCCATCGTGAACATTACTTTCACAGTAGATGACCAAGTTGCACAGCACGCCAGCGAGGCTGCTCAGAAACTGGGTAAAAGTCTCGACCAAGCTGTACTGAGTTATTTGGAGCAACTGGCAAGCAGCATCCAGTGCGATCAAGAATGGACGCAGTTTGAGCAAAGCTGCCTGACATCCGGTGGGAAGCTCAACGGGTGGAAATTTAACCGCGATGAGGCGAACGAGCGATAGGAGATATTAAAGTGCCCACAATCCATGAGCAACAGCCAGACCCGCAACGCCTGTATAGCGACGAGACTTACTTCGCCTGGCTAGTCGAAGCCGAAAAAGGTTTGACTGATGTCGCAGCAGGCCGCAGCAGCGACGCCCGCGCCAGCATATTGGCCATAGAAACGCGACGCAGTGCGTCACGCATCAATCACGAGAGATTAGCAGTATTGAACGAGTCGTAGCCAAACCAATTGCCAAGCACCTCAACATCAACGAGTCCACCGCATAAAGTGAGAGGTTGGCAGAAAACAAGCCAATGGCATGGCGCTGAAAATTTTGCCGGTGGTGCAGAAGCCTGGCTTGTAGGTGTTGGGTTCATTGAGTGCTAAAGAATCACTCGTTCGTCTTATCAATCTTCAATTGGTAATTGGAGCGGAGGCGCCAATTACCTCTATGCCCGGTTTAAAGGCTTCAAACACTTTTAGCCGGGCAGCGCGTCTTTCAAGTTTGTTAGAAATAATGCAACAAACATCGGCATGAGCTTGGTTGGCAGAAACACCTGCGGCCAAGTCCTCAGGAATTGCTGTGTCGAACACATAAGCTATTCGTAAGCCAGTAAGCGTTTTTAAGGCGCGCAAAGTGTTAACGCGAATCGTTGCCGCACCAAAGTACTCCCGGCCACGAGATACGGCGATTAAATGGCTGTCCGCCGCTAACAACACGGGATCAGAATACGCCACGCGATCCACCGACAGTCCTTTGTTAAACATATCGTCGAAAACAGCGGGCACTAGTACTCCATATGAGTCAATGTGTGTTGGGTGAAAAATGCGACGTGCAATTGTTTCGCCCGCTGCGACTGGGCAAGGAGAAACTGACGGCATTGCACTTTCGCTTTCCCACCCCGCTAACTCAGAGGCATGCTTGGAAGCCTCATGAACCCATTGTGGTTGCCCGCGGTATTGCGCGAAAAATTCAACGCATTGCACAATTAGTGCAATGCTCGTGCAAAGGGGTGAAGCCAGACTCCAATTTGGTTAGGAGTAACTTCTGTCAATAAAAATTCGTGAAGAACTGGTGGTTGGAGGGAGCCTTTTTGGGATATGAACAAGGAAGCAGCACCATTTCCTTCAAGTTCAAGATCAGCATATTTATCTGCTTGATCCCAATATAAACCAATCGTCCCGGAAGATGAAATCATTGACTGCGGGAGGGGCGTGCCAGAGCTAAGCAATCCTATAAAGGCAATAGCATCATCGATATCTATTGCGGATGGTGCTTCAGCGGTGCCGCCATCCCAACCAGGATGAAAATCTCTATAGGCCACAATACTTTTTCTCAGTTGTATAACGCCTGCGTCTGCTGGCGATGGTATTGCGGCACTGAGCACCTGATAAGAGGGTGCGAGGTGAATATCTTGGCCATACGATAGATGGCTTGATGAGCGCTCGGTGGCTGGCTCCGAACCTTTATCAGCAATCCATCGTTTCTGTTGAGATGCAGCGGGGATCGCTGCGACAGACAAATAAAGTGCAAATGCAGCTGCAGTTCCGATCATTAATTAGCTCCATTAAGGTTAATCAATTTGCACACTTCAATGCTGAGAAGTTTATTCAAAAAATCTTTGTTCTGCTTGTGAAGCGCACTCATAACGGAGTCTGCGCTTGTTGACGCTGAACTTACGAGATTTCCTGCGGGCTGTGCCGTCGAAAACACTGCGCGATGACCACTTAAAATTTGAATGCATCGAAATGCATCAATATCTACTATGTCTACATTGTAGTTGTCAAGTCTTCTGCACGGTATTGGCAATGGCATATCAGTGTATGCGCCTTGATGTACATGCCACAGGGACTGGTTTTCCAAAGCAAGAATAGGCAAGACTTGTCCCGTTGCTGAGAAAATTTCTTTTAAGGGTATTTGTTCAGGTACCCCTTTCCACACAAATAGATCAATATATTGCAAACCTAATGCCGTAACATTTTTATAGTTGCTAACAACAGGGAGAACAGCTTCCAGAATTTTTCTTGCATCACTCCATACGTTATCCCAGCGCGTATAGTTGTTGTTAGTCACTAGAAACAAATTGGGATTTAACTGGCATGAGCGCGCTACTATACCGCCTTGCTTTCGTTCATATACGAAGCCGGAGACATCCTTAGTAGCCTGCGTCCCATCGGGTGTCATATTTACTCGCAAGGTTGTCACATCTTGGCGTTGTCCGAGTTCAGGAATAGCTTCCACTAATGCTCGGTCAATTTCAGAAATAGCTTGTGGGGGCAAAATGCCCTCCCATTCCATTCCAAAAGCAACGTTTTGGATAGCATGGTCGCCCTTATGTGGTACCAGCTTATCGAGTGACATGCGCATCCTAAATTTAAATTTAACAACTCGTACTATAACAAAGTCCAATACAAAGGCGTTTAGTGCCAATTTTTTGCCTTGATAGGGCTGGCTTCAGCAAATTTCGAATTAACAATATCATTTGTGCATCAATGCCTCAATCTCCGAAACCCTAACCGGCACCCCCCGCGAAATCAACTCGCATCCTGTGTCATTCACCACCGCATCATCCTCAATCCGAATGCCGATGTTGTGAAACTGCTCGGGCACGCCAGCGGCTGGACGGACGTAGATGCCGGGTTCTATGGTTAGGACCATGCCGGGGCGCAAGATGCGGCTGGGGCGGCTGGTGATGATTTCGTTACTCAGAGGGTCTGTGCGTTGGGTGGCATTGCCAACTTCTGACAATTCGTTGTAGCTGCCGCAATCATGCACATCCATGCCCAACCAGTGGCCCGTGCGGTGCATGTAAAAATCAAAATACGCACGTTTTTCGATCACATCTTGCAAGCTGCCAACCTTGTTTTTGTCCAGCAACCCCACATCCAACATGCCTTGCGCCAAGACTTTCACTGCCGCTTCGTGTGGATCGATAAAACGTGCACCCGGCTTGGTGACAGCTACCGCCGCTTCTTGACTTGCTAAAACAATGTCGTACAGCGCGCGTTGTGGCCCGGTGAATTTGCCGTTGGCGGGAAATGTGCGGGTGATATCGCTGGCGTAACCGTCTAGCTCGCAGCCAGCGTCGATCAACACCAAATCGCCGCTTTTAACTTGGGCAGCATCGGCTCGGTAGTGCAGCACGCAGGCATTGGCACCGGCAGCGACGATTGCAGAGTAGGCGGAATATTGCGAACCCTGCTGGCGAAATTCGTGCAGCAGTTCGGCATCTAAGTGGTATTCACGCACGTCTTTGCCTTCGCGCAGCATTTGAGCGCTACGCTGCATGGCGCGGATGTGGCCGGCCGCGCTGATTTGTGCAGCGCGTCGCATGGTGGCTTGCTCGGACACGTCTTTGATCATACGCATTTCGTCCAGCACTGCGCAGGCGTCGCGCTGAATTTCGGGGCACAGCGCGCCGTAGCGAACGCGGGCGCGGACTTTGCTAAGCCAGCCGTCCACTTGCGTTTCCAACCCCGAATGCATCGCAAATGGGTAGTAAACGGCGGCTTTGTTCTCCAACAATTTCGGCAAAAGCGCATCCAATTCGGCACAGGCATATGCAGCATCTATGCCTAAAGCGGCAGGTGCTGCCGTGGGACCAAGTCGAAAACCATCCCAAATCTCGCGCTCCATGTCTTTGGGGGCGCAAAACAGAGTTGCTTTACCGTCGCCGGTGATGACCAGCGTCGCATTAGGCTCGGCAAAACCCGTTAAATAGTGAAAATAGCTGTCAAAACGGTACAAATAATCGCTGTCGCGGTTGCGCGGGCGCTCGGGCGAAGTCGGGATAATAGCGATGCCTTCTGCACCCAGCGCTGCGGCAAAGCGGGCGCGGCGGGCGGCGTAAATTGCGTTTGTAACTGTAGTCATATATTTACCGTTGAGTATTAATCTGCGACAGACGCTCGGGCGTCCCCACATCCGTCCAATTGCCAGTGTACAACTCGCCGCTCACCTGTTGTGCAGCAATGGCTTTTCTGAGTAGCGGGGCTAATGTGGCTTTGACACCGTTCGGATTTCCCGCAGGAATATCGCAATAAGGCAATGAAAACAAGGACTTGCGGTACAGCGCAATGGTGCTGAAGGTGAATTTTTGGCCGTCAAAGACACCATAATTCGCAGCATCGTTCAGCACCTGCCCATCTGCTTGCAGCCCAAAATCGCCTTTGAGGTTGTGCTTAGGATTCGGCACCAGCCAAAT
>JAYWHJ010000341.1:0-16686 GCA_043777795.1 Polaromonas sp.
GTTTTTTGACCTGCATATTTGGCTGCGACCTCCTTGAGAGTGGGGCCGTACTTTCTCTTATCGACTTGGTAACAGGCCAGGCAGTTCTTCTTCACGACAAGGTCGTAATCGGCATGCGCCGAACTCGCAGCGCCCAACAAGCCGATGAAGGCAATCTATTTAGAGGCGCCGGGGCCGCCGAGGTTTTAGCTGGAGTACACATAGATGAAGCGGTTGCTGGCAAGCTGCGGATCAATCTCGCTGCCCATCATACCTGCCTGACCACCGCAGAACAGGTCGGCGCTGATTGACGAATAGCCGGTAGCCAGCCGAGGCTGCGACCACAATATTTATCATTCGTGACATATCCACTCGCTTCTTTAAAGTGGGTCATATTTTCAGATTCCTTTGTTGCTCATATTTAAATAGCTTTCCCCGCAATAATTTAAAGGCCTGCAGCCCAACTAGAGCCTAAAAACAGGGTCAAAATTACATACCACCAGTGGTTTTTGTCCTTTTTGAATGCCGGTGAGCGAGAGAAATGCCCCGAAATGGCGAATTTCCAGATGCATATCGAGTTGCAGGTC
The DNA here is from genome assembly GCA_043777795.1 of Polaromonas sp. Taxonomy (GTDB): domain Bacteria; phylum Pseudomonadota; class Gammaproteobacteria; order Burkholderiales; family Burkholderiaceae_C; genus JAAFIP01. The sequence goes on from JAYWHJ010000341.1 coordinate 567, forward strand.
AATTAAATAGAGCGGAATCAGCTATTTTTTTAATAGCAAATACTACTACTTAAACCCCTTTAAGCAGGGCTATCTAACAAGTGGCTGGCAAATATACGGGTTTTCCCTTATATTCTGGTCATGGTTGATTCAAAAGCACTTATCCAGGCCACGCTAGGAGCGGGGATGGAGTTTTTTCATGCGCCGCCAAGCTACACCGGCAAGGCTAGCGAGGCCGACTCGCGCGCCAAGCCGCCGATGGTGCCTATCCGCTCTCTGGGGGTGCGCCACCGCGAGCGCATTGCCCTGCATTTGCTCGCGCTCACTCCCGAAGACCGCTACCTGCGTTTTGGCTACGCCGCGCAAGAAGCGCAGATCCGCGCCTACGTGGACAAACTAGACTTTGACCGCGACGAGATTTACGGCATTTACAACCGCTCTTTGGTGTTGATTGCCGTAGCGCACTTGGCCTTTGCTGCCCAGCCGGACTGCCAGAACTGCGCCGAGTTTGGCGTGTCGGTGCTCAGCGAGGTGCGGGGCAATGGCTACGGCACCCTGCTGTTTGACCGCGCCATTACCCACGCCCGCAATAAAGGGGTGGATTTAATGTTCATCCACGCTTTGAGCGAGAACGTCCCCATGCTCAAAATAGCCCGTAATGCAGGGGCTCTGGTAGAGCGAGACGGCAGTGAGACCGAGGCCTACCTCAGGTTGCCGCCGGCCGACCTGGAAAGCCGCATGACCGAGGTAGTCGAGGACCGGTTTGCCGAGATGGATTTTCAACTCAAGCTGCAAGCCAAGCGGTTTTGGGAGTTTTTGTCGCAAGTGCACGAAATTCGCTGTGGCGTGCGCGAAGGACGGCACAAATCAGCTGAATGAGTCGGTTGAATAACTCGGCCGAATTTAGCCCCGCAGAGATAGAACCAAATACCTATGCCGCTTTCGGAGCCTGATAGGCCAAGTCGCACAAATCGGCTATCCTAGAGGGCTGTTTAACTACCGCACACCATCGCCGTGTCAGACCCCCATCCTAGTGGGCCAGCGCCTTTGCTGGTTTCTAAATCCTTTGTCGGCGGCGCTACGCTGCCCAAGCCCCCTCCAAAGCATGAAGACAAACGCGGTTTCTTGCAAAAGCTCGCCGAGTTCATCCACCCCGGCCCCGACAGCACCGACGAGCTGATCGAAACCCTGGCCGAGGCGCAAGACAACCACATCATTAACGCCGAGAGCCGGGCCATGCTGGAAGGCGTGATTCGCATGGCCGAAATGACCGCAGGCGACGTGATGGTGGCCGCACCGCGTATGGACACCATCAACATCGACGCCCCGTTTGAAGAGATGATCCACGCCATCATCGACACCGCGCACTCCCGCTTTCCGGTGTACGAGACAGACCGCGAAAATATCATTGGCATTTTGATGGCCAAAGACCTGCTTAAGCTGCAACGGGCGTCCGAGCTGAACCTGCGCGCCCTGCTGCGCCCAGCCGTTTTTGTGCCTGAGAGCAAGGGACTGAATGATCTGCTGCGTGAATTTAGAGGCAACCGCAACCACCTGGCCATCGTCATTGACGAGTTTGGCCGCACAGCGGGGCTCATCACGATTGAAGACGTTTTAGAGCAAATCGTGGGTGAGATAGAGGACGAGTTTGACGACGTGGGCGAGGACGAGGGCGATATTTACGCCCTGGCCGACAAAACCTACCGCGTCAGTGGCGACACGGCGATTGAACGGGTAGACGAGGCCTTTGGCGTCAAGCTCATAGCCCACGACGGTGAAGAGTTTGACACAGTGGGCGGCCTGATCGCGCATGAGATGGGCCATGTGCCCAAGCGCGGCGAGCGCTGTGTCTTGGCCAACTTGGGCTTTACCGTGCTGCATACCAAAGGCGGCGCGGTCAAGTGGTTTAAGGTCTCGCCCGTGGAGCTGCCGGCTTGAAACTGTTTTGTTTAGCCCTGCTTGCCATCATTGCGGGCTACGCCCATGCCTGCGCCATCGCCTCGCCATGGGACGGGCAGCCTGTGTGGTGGCTGCAAATCCTTGCCTTGTCTGTGTTGGTGGCCACGCTGCACAGCGTCGCGGGCGTTAAAAGCGCCGCCTTGTTGGGTTGGCTGTTTGTTACCACTTGGCTGTCGGGTAGCGTGTGGTGGCTGTACACCTCTATGCATGTATTTGGCGGCTTGGCATCCGAATTGGCTGCGCTGGCTGTGTTGGCGCTGTGTGGCGCACTGGCGATTTTTTACGCGGCGGCGAGTGCATTTTTTAAGCATTTTGGGCTGCTAGCGCAAAGAAATATTGCAGGATCAGCTATTATTTTTGCAGCGTGCTGGCTATTTGCCGAATTAGCGCGGGACAGCTGGTTTACCGGTTTTCCGTGGGCAGCCGGGGGCTATGCGCATGTAGACAGCCCACTTGTGCTGTGGGCCGACACGGTCGGCGTGTACGGCATTGGTTTTTTGGCGGCCGTGGCCTCTGCGCTGTTGGGCGCTGTGGCGGGGGGCTTTGTTGCGCGCCGCTGGACATGGCCAGGTTTTGCTTATGGGAGTCTGGTGAGCGCTGGGTTGGCAGCGCTGCTGGGAGGGCTGCTGTATGTGCATCAACTGCATGGAGGCTCCTTGGCGGGTCAAAAAACGAGCGTGGCGCTCTTGCAAGGCAATATTCCGCAAGGCGAAAAGTTTGACAACTCCAAGGGCGTTCCATTGTCGCTGGATTGGTATGCGCAGCAGTTGGCGCTGAGCACGGCCACGATGGTGATCGCCCCCGAAACCGCCATCCCTGTGCTGCCCCAGCAACTGCCACAGGCTTACTTCAATAACCTCACCAAGCGCTTTTCAACTGGGAGCCAAGCCGCGCTGATTGGCGTGCCGCTGGGCGGGTACGCAGACGGCTACACCAACTCTGCGATGGGCCTCAAGCCGGGTCAAAAAGAAGCCTACCGCTACGACAAACACCACTTGGTGCCCTTTGGTGAATTTATCCCGCCGGCATTCAAATGGTTCACCCAAATGATGAATATCCCGCTGGGCGACTTCAATCGCGGCGCAGTGGGCCAGCCCAGCTTTGCGCACGCGGGCCAGCAATGGGCACCTAACATTTGTTACGAAGACCTGTTTGGCAGTGAGCTGGCCGCCCGTTTTAAAGATCCCGCCGCAGCGCCTACCGTGCTGGTGAATATGAGCAACATCGGCTGGTTCGGCAACAGCATTGCCATCGACCAGCACCTGCAGATCAGCCGCATGCGCGCGATCGAGCTGGGCCGCCCCATGGTGCGCGCCACCAACACCGGCCCCACGGTCATCATCGACCACCAAGGAAAAGTCACGCACAGCCTGCAGCGCCACACACGCGGCGTGCTGGTGGGTGAGGTGCAGGGGCGTAGCGGCATCACGCCCTATGCATGGTGGGCGGCACGCTTTGGGCTGTGGCCGTTATGGTTGTTTGCCATTGGTATTTTGCTGCTGGCGTTTGGCTTGAAAAGATCTGCAAGCCCACTAATACGCTAGCGCAATTAATCATTGCTCCGTTTGCTATATTATTTATAGCTATTCAACGAAAAAAAACCGCCAAATCTACCCCATCCGCACTAGCCGCCCAGGCCGCGCTGCGGTGACCACGCCGCTCGCTTGCACGCACTGCCCTGCTACCCAGGTGTGCAGGTAGCCGCTGGCGGCTTGCAGCAGTCTGCGTCCGCCTGCGGGCAGGTCGCGCACAATGTGGGGCTTGGCCAGGTGCAACTGCGCGGGGTCGATCAAGTTCAGGTCGGCGCGCTGGCCTACGGCTATGCGGCCACGGTCTTGCAGACCCAAATATGCAGCGTTGCGCTGGGTCAGCATGTGCACCGCGTGCTCCAGAGCCAGATGGCCAGTTTTGACCCAATGGGTGAGCATGAAGGTGCTAAAGCTGGCATCGCAAATGGTGCCCACATGCGCGCCTGCGTCGCTCAGGCCCAGCAGGGCGCGCGGGTGTTTCAGCATTTGGCCTACGACGTCCAGGTTACCGTCGTTGTAGTTAAAGATGGGGAAGTACAGCAGGTTGCTGCCGTCGCCTTCGCTCAAATAGTCGTAGATGGCCAAGAGGGGCGGTATGCCCAGGTGCTTGGCGCGCACCAGCATCGAGTCCATTAGCGGCGGCGCATAGTTGGGTATGGCTTGCAGCGGGAACATGCGGGCTGAGATCATGTCGATGCGGGCCAGTAGCATATCAACGATGGGGGGCACCGAGCTGCCGTCACCTGCCAAGCGCTCTGATTTCTCTTGCAACAGACGTGCACGCCGTGCTGGCTCGCGCAAGGCGGCGGCGCGCTCGGGCAGGGGCAAGTGGGCAACCTCTTTGTACAGCGGGTAGCCCATCAGCGCGTGAAAGCTGGCGTCCAGCCCATTGATGGTGCCAATGCCGCGTGCGGCGGTTTGCAGATGCATGGGCAGGCCCTGTGCGGCGCAAAGTTCCACGGCCTGCGCTAGCCACTGCCACTGCATACCACCGGGGTCGCGCTGCAGCCAGGTCATGGACAGGGGCTTGCCGCTGCGCTGCGCCAGCGCTTGTACTAGCGCAAATTCTTGGTCAAAGCGCGCTTTGGCGGCCGGCACGTCAGTGGGTAGCCCGCGCAGCACGTCAAAATCGTTCACCATTTGCAGCACGCCGTGCTTCAAACCGTCAAAGGCGCTGGCCAGGGCGGTGAGCTCGGCGGCATTGGCTTCGGATGCTGGTGTGGCCTCGCCGCGTGAGGTGCGGTGGTTGTCACTGCGGCCCGTAGAAAAGCCTGCGGCACCGGCTTGCAACGCCGTGCGCAGTTGGGCGGCCATGCGCTGGTTGTCATCCGTGGTGGCCGCTTCGCCCGCCAGAGCGCGCTCGCCCATCACCGCCATGCGCAGCGGGTCGTGCGGCACTAGGCATAAAAAGTCCAGCGTGTGGGGCGTGGCATCCAGCGCGTCCATGTACTGCGCAAAGCTCTCCCAGCCAAAACGCACGCCCTCGGCCAAGGCCGCGCCGGGGATGTCTTCTACGCCCTCCATCAGGCGGATCAGGCGTTGCTGCTCTTGCAGCGTGTTGGCAGACAGCGGTGCAAAGCCTACGCCGCAGTTGCCCATCAACACCGTGGTCACGCCGTGCTGGATGCTGGGGCTAAAGGTTTCGTCCCAAGTAGCCTGGCCGTCGTAGTGGGTGTGGATGTCGATAAAGCCGGGCGTCAGCCAAGCACCGTGCGCGGCAATGGTCTCGCGTGCCGGGCTGGTGATACGGCCCACGTCGGCAATCTTGCCATCTTGTACCGCTACGTCAGCGCTAAATGGCGCAGCGCCCGTACCGTCGATGACGGTGGCACCTTGGATCAATACATCAAACATGTGCTTCCTTTGCGTCTTGTCTGCGCCATAGCCCCGCGCAGGCCAGGCCACTGACGATATGCCAAATGCCCCACAGGCTGGCAATAATTACCATGCCAAAGTCGTTGCCAAATTGCAGCGCGATGATGCCCAGCGCGAGGCCCGAGTTTTGCATGCCCCCCTCGATCATCACCGCGCGGCGGTCACGCACACTCACCCCCATCGCCTTGGCAGTAGCCCAACCAAAAAACAACCCGCTGGCATTATGCGCCACCACCAAGCCTAGCATGGGCAGCAGCGCCATCGTCAAGGTGCTGCGCTCTTTGACCAGCCCCAGCACGATGAAGGCCAGCAGCGCAAACAGCGAAAAGTTGGCCAAGGGCTTCTGGATACGTTGTGTAATTGCGGGCATTCGGCGCGAAAAGGTCAGCCCCAGCGCCATCGGCAGCGCCAGCAGCCCCACCAAGCTCATCCAGATACCGCTGGGGTTCAGTTGCAGGCTACGCATCCAGCCCGCAGTGGCCGGGTTGTTGGCCACCATCCAGCTGAAGTTAATGGGGGTCAGCACAATAGCCATCAGCGCCGCTACTGCGGAGATGCTCACGCTCAGCGCTGTGTTGCCGCGCCCTAAGTGGGTGATCACATTGGACAGCGAGCCGCCGGGGCAGGCCGCCACCAAAATCATGGCAACCTCCACATTGGGCGGCAGGTCCAGCGCCAGCGTGGCCAGCCAGGTACCCACTGGCAGTAAGATGAACTGGGGTATCAGCCCGCATACCACCGCCTTGGGTGCTTGCGCTACGCGCCTGAAGTCGTCAATTTTCAGCTCCAGCGCCACCGAAAACACCATCGTGGCCAAGACCAGGCTCAAAATCAATTGTGTGGTGCCCATAGGTGCGTCCTGAGTAGTGATGGCCTGTAGATTAAACCCACCGGAGCCGGCGCAGCGCAAGGGTTTACGAGGGTTTGGCGCGCAAGTGCAGTGTTATCACGCTATATTTTAAATAGCTGCTCCCGCAATATTACGCTGGGCTAGAGCCGCATTTTTCTTATAAAAACCCGTATAGAGACGCTAAAATAACGCTCTATGCTGAGTTTTCAAGACATTATCCTTACCCTGCAGTCCTATTGGGCTAAACAAGGCTGCGCTTTGCTGCAGCCGTACGACATGGAAGTGGGCGCTGGCACATCGCACACCGCTACATTCTTAAGAGCCCTTGGCCCCGAGCCGTGGAAGGCGGCCTATGTGCAGCCCAGCCGCCGGCCCAAAGACGGCCGCTATGGCGAGAACCCGAACCGCTTGCAGCACTACTACCAATACCAAGTCGTGCTCAAGCCCGCGCCAGCCAATATTCTGGAGCTGTACCTCGGCTCGCTCGAAGCTTTGGGCTTCGATTTGAAAAAGAACGACATCCGCTTTGTCGAAGACGATTGGGAAAACCCCACGCTGGGTGCCTGGGGCTTGGGCTGGGAGGTGTGGCTCAACGGCATGGAGGTGACGCAGTTCACCTACTTCCAGCAGGTGGGCGGCATCGACTGCAAACCAATCACCGGCGAGGTCACCTACGGCCTGGAGCGCCTGGCCATGTACCTGCAAGGCGTGGACAATGTCTATAACCTCAAGTGGACTGAAGGACTCAGCTACGGCGACGTGTACAAACAAAATGAGGTCGAGCAGTCCACCTACAACTTTGAGCACAGCGACGCCGAGTTTTTGTTCACTGCTTTTGCCGCACACGAAAAGCAGGCCAAATACCTGATGGAGCAGCAGCTTGCGCTGCCCGCCTACGAGCAGGTACTCAAAGCTGCGCACAGCTTCAATTTGCTAGATGCACGCGGAGCCATCAGCGTCACCGAGCGCGCCGCCTACATCGGCCGCATCCGCAACATCTCGCGCAGCGTAGCGCAAAGCTACTACGACTCGCGCGAGCGCCTGGGCTTCCCCATGGCCCCGCGTGAGTGGGTGGAGCAGATGCCCAAGAAGGCTGCCTGATGATTTTGGAAGTGGCGACGCTGCAGATCAAGCCCGGGCAAACCGCTGCTTTTGAGGCCGCGTTTGCGCAGGCGCAAAAGATCATCGCTTCCATGTCTGGCTACTTGAGCCACGAGTTGCAGCACTGCATCGAGAACGACCACCACTACGTGCTGCTGGTGCGCTGGGCTAAGTTGGAAGACCACACTGTAGGCTTTCGCCAATCGTCTCAATACCAAGAGTGGCGCACACTGCTGCACCATTTTTATGATCCTTTTCCCACGGTGCTGCACTATGCAGTGACTGACCTGAAGTAAGCCATGACCCATCGAAATTTACTTGTTGAACTGTTTGTAGAAGAGCTGCCGCCCAAGGCGCTCAAGAAACTAGGCGATGCATTTAGCACGGTCCTGCACGAGCAGCTTAAAGCGCAGGGCTTGTGCGGTGACGCGTCAGTGGTCACGGCATTTGCATCGCCGCGCCGCTTGGCTGCGCATGTGACGGCAGTGGCTAGCAACGGCGCCGACAAGGCCGTATCGCAAAAGCTCATGCCCGTGGCCGTGGGTTTGGATGCTGCCGGCAATGCATCTCCCGCACTTTTAAAGAAGCTGCAAGCGCTGGGGGCCGATGCCTCCGCGGTGGCGGGGCTTAAGCGCGTGATGGATGGCAAGGCTGAGGCGCTGTTTTATGAGTCGACGCAAAAGGGCGCCAGTTTGCTCACGGGGCTGAACGTGGCATTGGCAGCGGCTATCGCGAAGCTGCCCATTCCCAAGGTCATGTCCTACCAATTGGGCGAAGGCAGCGCCATGCCCGGCTGGACATCGGTGAGCTTTGTGCGCCCCGCACACGGCCTGGTGGCTTTGCACGGCAGCGATGTGGTGCCTGTCGAGGCGTTGGGGCTTAAAGCTAGCAACAGCACGCAGGGCCATCGCTTTGAGGCCGCTGTGTCGCCCGTGGTGATCCAAGACGCTGACAGTTATGCCGCAACCTTGCGCGAGCAGGGCGCAGTGATTGCCAGCTTTGCCGAGCGCCGCGCTGAAATTGTCAAGCAGTTGGCCGCCGCCGCTGCGAAGGTGGGCAATGGTGCCCGCGCCATTGAAGACGATGCGCTGCTGGACGAAGTGACCGCACTGGTCGAGCGCCCCAACGTGCTGGTGTGCGAGTTTGAAACCGAATACCTCGCTGTGCCGCAAGAGTGCTTGATTCTGACCATGAAGGCGAATCAAAAATACTTCCCGCTGCTGGACGCTGGCGGCAAGTTGACCAACAAGTTTTTGGTGGTCAGCAACATTACCCCGCAGGACGCCAGCGCCGTCATCCAAGGCAACGAGCGCGTGGTACGCCCGCGCTTGGCGGATGCCAAATTCTTCTTTGACCAAGACCGCAAAAAGACGCTGGAGTCCCGCGTGGAGAGCCTCTCCAAAGTGGTGTACCACAACAAGCTGGGCTCTCAAGGCGAGCGCATGGAGCGCGTGCGCAGCATTGCCAAAGCCATCGGCCAACAACTGGGCGGTGACCTATTAGCCAAGCAGGCAGATACTGCGGCCCGATTGGCCAAAACCGATTTAGTGACCGACATGGTGGGCGAGTTCCCCGAGCTGCAAGGCATCATGGGCGGCTACTACGCGCGCCATGATGGGCTGACCGACGACGTAGCTAACGCGATTGAAGACCATTACAAGCCGCGTTTTGCGGGTGACGAGTTGCCGCGCAGCCATGCGGGCCTGGCCGTAGCGCTGGCCGACAAGCTGGAAACGCTGGCAGGCATGTTTGGCATCGGCAACCTTCCCACGGGCGACAAAGATCCGTTTGCGCTACGTCGGCATGCGCTGGGCGTAGCGCGCATGCTGGTAGAGCGTGACTTGCCCTTGCATTACCACCAGCTGACCCGCATGGCCTTTGCTGCCTTTGCACCCGGCTTGTTGCAAGACCAGGCGGTGGCGTTGGATGAGTTTTTGATTGAGCGCCTCAAAGGCTACCTCAAGGACGGCGGTTACTCCGCTGCCGAGGTGGATGCCGCCATCTACGCTCAGCAGCTGGGCGAATGGCGCACCATCCCCAAACGCCTGGCTGCCGTACGCGCCTTTGCCGCGCTGCCCGAAGCTGCGGCCCTGGCCGCAGCCAACAAACGCGTGGGCAACATCTTGAAGAAGGCCGAAGGCACCGTCGAGGCCAAAGTCAATCCCGCGCTGCTGCAAGTAGAAGAAGAAAAAGCCTTGCACATCGCTATCAACGCCATCGCTGCCCGCGCAGATAAAGCTTGGGCTGACGGTGATTACACGGCCAATTTACAAACCTTGGCTGCGCTCAAGGAGCCGGTAGACGCGTTCTTCGATAAAGTCATGGTCAACGCCGAAGACCCCGCGCTCAAAGCCAACCGGCTCGGCTTGTTGGCCACCTTGCACAGCGCCATGAACCGGGTGGCGGATTTGTCCAGGTTGGCAAGTTAAGTCCAAGTCTTCATAATCAGCGCATGAACCGCCAACTGCAAATTGACCATTTTGTCGCGCAAGCGCACATCTTGGCGTTGCAGCGCTTGCGGGAGCAACCCGAGCGTGTGGTGAAGGTGTGTGCCCAGCGATCGTATTGGCGGATGCAAGCGGGCCTGACGCGGTCTGATGATGAGTGGGGTGAGTGGGAGGGGCGATTGGCCAAGCCTGCGGAGGCCTTGGCCAAAGAAGTTTGCGCCGAAACCGACCATGCAGCGTTGCTGCGCAGTGGTTCTCCTATGTCGGTGCTAATCACGCAGGCCGAGAGGGCGCAGTGGCTCGGCCAAGCAAGGCCAATGCAATGAAACGCTCGGAGCTGGAACATGTGTTGCGTGCACCTGCGGCTATTGCGCAAAAAAACTCTTTTGTCGTGGTGGAGAGTAAGGCAATTTTGAATGCCTTCCCGCATGCGCCTGAGGAACTACGGGTGTCGCCGGAAATCGATTTGTATCCCTGCTGGCACCTGGAACGGGCCGATTTGATTGACGGTGCGATCGGGGCTATGTGTAGCTTTGACCAAACCTTTGGCTACGATGCCGATGGCGTAGGCCACGATAGTGCGGCGATGCCAAGCGATTGGCTAGACCTTGCCAAGTATCCCGTACCCCACATCACCCAATGGACCGAGCGCCGCGCGCGCGGGGCAGCCCCATGAAACTCATCATTCTAGACCGCGACGGCACCATCAATGAAGACCGTGACGACTTTATCAAGTCTGCCGACGAGTGGGTGCCCTTGCCCGGCGCGCTGGAGGCCATTGCGCGGCTGAACCATGCGGGCTGGCATGTGGTGGTGGCCTCCAACCAATCGGGTTTAGGGCGTGGCTTGTTTGATGTGGCGGCGCTGAACGCGATGCACAGCAAAATGCACAAGCTGCTGGCCGCCCAAGGCGGCAAAATTGATGGCGTGTTTTACTGCCCGCACGCACCAGATGAGGCCTGCCAATGCCGCAAGCCATTGCCCGGTTTGTTTGAGCAGATCATCGAGCGCTATGGCGTTGACATGGCCGACGGCTCCCGAGCCGTGCATGCCGTAGGCGATAGTCTGCGCGATCTGCAAGCCGGGGTGGCCGCAGGCTGTGCGCCGCATTTGGTGCTGACCGGCAAAGGGGCCAGGTACCACGCCAAGCCCGCAGAGCTACCTGCGGGCACTGTGGTGCATGCTGATTTGGCTGCATTTGCAGAGTATGTTCTGTCCCTGGCAACTTAGTCCTGCATCGCGCTGCGCACGATCCACCGTCACTTACTATTTCCACCACCATGGCATACCCACTTGCTTTCATCCGCTCTTGCCTGCACATGCTTTGGATGGTGCTCACCGTGATTCCATGGGCCCTTGCAGTCATCGTCGCGTCCTGGTTTGTCAGCCCCTCGCGGGTGTATTGGATGTGCGCAGGCTGGCTGAGCTGCGCCATGTGGGGACTGACCAAAATTTGCGGCGTGAGCTGGCGCATTACGGGCATGGAGAACCTTCCGCAAGGCGACAAAGACGGCGCGGTACTGCTGTGCAAACACCAGTCCACCCTGGAGACTTTCCTCATGCCAGCCATCATGCCGCACCCGCTGGCTTATGTGTTCAAACGCGAGCTGCTGTATGTGCCGTTTTTTGGCTGGGCCATGGGCCGCATGGACATGATCCACATTGACCGCAGCAAGCGCAGCGAGGCCTTTGCCAAAGTGGTGGTGCAGGGCAAGCGCGTGATGGCGCAGGGTGTGTGGGTCATCATGTTCCCTGAGGGCACGCGCATCCCACGCGGCAAAGCGGGCACCTACAAAAGCGGCGGCGCACGCCTGGCCTGCGAGACTGGCCGCCCCGTGGTGCCCATCGCCGTGAACGCCGCCACCCGCTGGCCACGCAAAGCCTTTGTCAAAACCCCCGGCGTGGTGGACGTGGTGATAGGTGAGCCCATTGACAGTGTGGGCCGCCAGCCCGAAGAGCTGATGCAAGAGGTGCAAACCTGGATCGAAGCCAAGATGCGCGAGATCGACCCCGAGGCTTACCGTTAAACTGGCTTTCACCATGCGCGGCCTATTGCAACTCACTCTCGATCTGTTTGCGGAGGCTATTGCGCCGCCAAAATTAATCGAGAATCAGCCTCTGGCGCAGCAGAGTATTGCGGGAGAGGCTACTGAAATAGTAGCAAATAGAGCGCCTATTATTGCCGCATCTATGCCTACCGCGCAGGCAGGCCCTCCCGCTGAGCCGCTAGATGCAGTCATGCGCCCGGCCGCATTTGCCCACCCGCGTGCCAACCGCGAGGCGCGGCTGCACACCAGCATCGTCGCCTTTGAACTCAAGCGCGGCAAACGCAAAACCATCGGTTTTAGCGTAGGCGCTGACGGCCTCACCGTCAGCGCGCCGCGCTGGGTACCGCTGTACGAGATCGACAAAGCCGTACAAGAAAAGTCGGCATGGATCGTGAAGAAGCTGCAAGAATCGCGCGAGCGCCAAGGAAAGCTGGAGAGCAACCGCATTGAATGGAAAGACGGCACCCTGATCCCGTTTATGGGCGAGCAGGTGATCGTGGTGATCGACCCGCGCCATCTGTACAGCTCAGGCGTGCCCGCCACGGCCAAGCGCGGCGCGCTGAAAGACGGCAGGCCGGGTGATGGCCAAGCCCAGCTACACACCGATGCGCAAGCCGCCAACGCGTCCCTGCCCGGCGTGCCCCGCCTCACGCTGTACATCAGCCTGCCGCAAGACGCCGCGCCCGAGCGCATCCGCGATGCCGTGCAAGCCTGGCTCATGCGCCAGGCCAAACGCATCTTTGAAGAGCGCCTGAACCTGTACGCGCCCCAACTCAAAGTGCAGTGGACCAAGCTCAGCTTAAGCAGCGCAGGCACCCGCTGGGGCACCGCCAAGTCCGACGGTTCGATCCGCCTGAACTGGCGCTTGGTGCATTTCCGCATGAGCGTGATCGACTACGTGGTGGTGCACGAACTCTCTCACCTGCGCGTGATGGACCACAGCCCCCGCTTTTGGAGCACGGTCGAATCCATCATGCCCGACTATGCGCAATTGCGCGGGCAGCTCAAGGACGATGCGATTCCGCGCTGGGAATAGCGGCAAGCCCTTAGCGGCTCAAAGCATGGATTGGAAAAACTCTGGCTGCACGTTGCTGCCGCACAGCACAGTCGCCACACGCTGGCCTGCAAATTGCGCGCGGTGCGCCACGATGGCGGCTACGCCTACAGCACCTGCAGGTTCTAATACCAGGCCTGCGTGCTGGTACACCAAACGCATCGCCTCTGCGATGTGCGCTTCATCGACTAGCAGCACATCGTCCACCATGTCCTGCATATCCTGCACCGCCGCGGGTATTGGCACGCGCACCGCTATGCCGTCTGCCATGGTGTCGGCTGTCGGCGTTTGAACCAGGGTGCCCTGCCGCCAAGATTGCGCCATGGATGGTGCGTTGGCCGCGCAGACGCCCAGCACGCGGGTAGCAGGCGAGGCGGCTTTAAACCAGCGGGCCATGCCGTTGAGCATCGCGCCGTTGCCCAGTGGGATGGTGACAGCGTCAAAACCTGGTACGCCTTTTCCTCGATCAGCCAGCAGCTCCATGGCAATCGTGCCGTGGCCCTCGCTGATCTCCACTTCCAGGCCGTCTTCCACCATCCAACCATTGATGTGCTTGGCATAGGCTTTTGCAGCATCTTTGGCGGCATCAAAGTCAACGCCTTCTTGCCGCACCTCAGCGCCCAAGGCTTCCATCCGCGTTACCTTGAGCGGGTTCGCGTTGAGCGACGCGTAGATGGTGATGGGCAAACCGTAAGAGCGGCACACGTAGGCCATAGCCTGGCCCCAGTTGCCTGCGCTGGCGCAGACGATGGCGCGCTGGTCACCGCGCCGCTGCATTTCACTGACAAAAAAGCTGGCCCCGCGTCCCTTGAAGCTGCGAATCGGGTTGGCAAAGTCCAGTTTGATAGTAAGCTGGCAGCCCAGCGCTTCGCTCAGAGGCTCGCAGTTGTACTGCGGAGAGTTTAAAAACTCTGGGGGTATGTCCAAAGCGCTGCGCGCGATGTGGGCCAGCGACAGGCGATGCTGTGGAAATGGGTCGTGCATGCATGCAGTGTCGCCGCACCCGCAGTGTGCCGCACGGCATATTTGGGGCTTTCGCCGCGGTTTCTCTGCAAAATAGCCGCCATGACCTCTCGCAAACTTCTAGCCGCACACGCCGCATCCACTGCTGCTGTGTCCATCGCAGATGCACTCGACACATTAGACCGCCGCATCCTCGCCCGCTACCAGCACGATACACGCCTGCCTGCGCAAGCCATTGGCGACGAGATTGGCCTGTCAGCCGCCGCCGTGCAGCGCCGCATCAAGCGCATGCGCGAGACGGGAGTGATCACCGCAGAGATAGCGCAGATTAACCCCGACGCAGTGGGCCTGCCGGTCACCGTGGTGGTGCATGTCGACATTGAGCGCGAAACCTTGCAGTACATCGACGCCTTCAAAGCCGCCATGCGAGCGCGGCCCGAGGTGCAGCAGCGCTGGTACACCACGGGTCTGACAGACTTTATCTTGGTAGTGCGCGTGGCCAGCATGGCCGGGTACGAGCAGTTCACCCGAGAGGCGCTGGTCAGCCACGACAATGTGGCCAAATTCACCAGCTATGTGGCGCAGGGTGAGGTGAAAAGCGGGTTGCTGTTGAATATCTAGGCACTATGTATTCAATAGCTGCTGCCGCAATAGTCTATTGGTCTACAGGGCTAAATAATTATTAACTGGCGCTGAACCGGTAGATGCCGTCAGCACCCAGTGCGCGGGTCAGTTTGCCGCCATACCACAGCATATGCAAATGCGCTACCGCCTCGCCCATGGCAAAAGTCATCTGGTGTAAATCCAGCTCGCGTTTGAACATAATAGGCACGATGTCGGCGCCACTGGTGGGTTTTTCGCTACAGGCCTGCATCACCTCGGCGAGGCGATCCGCGTGGTGGCTATGCAACTGGGCGATGCGTTGGTGCATGCCGGTGAAGGGTTTGCCGTGGGAGGGCAGCACCAGGGTGTCAACGGGTAGAGGGAGGTATTTGTCGATGGAGCTGAGAAACAGTTGCAGCGGGTCGCCTTCGGGTTCCAGGTCAAACACGCTGACATTGGTGGAGATGCGTGGCAGCACCATGTCGCCGCTGATCAGCACGTTGAGCGCTTCACAGTACAAGGCAATGTGCTCCGGCGCGTGACCGTAGCCGCTGATGCAGCGCCAGTCTTTGCCAGCAATGCGGATCACATCGCCATCCATGATGCGGTGGTAGCTGCCTGGCACAGCGGGTACCAGGCCGGAGTAGTAGCCGGTGCGGGCCTTGATTTTGGCAACCGACTCGGGGTCGGTCAGGCCGTGAGACGCGTAGAAGTCGGAGGCCGCTTGACCGTCGACGTTCGATGCCGCAGAGCTTAAATTGCGTGCCACGTTGTAGTCGGTGGCGCTAATCCACAGGCGCACTTTCCACATGCCGCAAATCCAGTGCGCCAGGCCAATATGGTCGGGGTGCATATGGGTGCAAATCACCCGCAGGATGGGCAGGCCTTCAAGTTGCGTGTCAAAAATACCTTGCCACTGCGCACGGCTCTCGGCCCGGTCAATACAGCAGTCCACGATAGTCCAGCCCTGCACGCCATCTATCTCATCGCGCAATAGCCACAGATTGATGTGGTTCAGCGCAAAAGGCAGCACCATGCGAATCCAGCGCACGCCGTCGGCGACCGGCAAGGCCTCGCTGAGGGCGGGCAGAGTGTCTTGCAAGGGATAGTGGAGTTCGTGTTCTAGGGCGTTCATGGGGTGCTGGTTGGCTGGCTGTTTTCGTACATAATTGGGAGAATTGACGTTTACGTAAACGTCAATTGAATAGCGCCATTGTAGGCGGCAGCGCTGGCAGGCTCTGTCACAAAGGTTTTGTATCAACTTCGCCATGACAAGCGGAACAAGAGCGGCACAACATACCAGTATGGGCACCACCTACAGTATCAGCGATTTGGCCAAAGAGTTTGACTTGACCACCCGCGCCATGCGCTTTTATGAAGACATGGGCCTGCTTGCGCCCGAGCGCAGCGGCCCTGGTGGGCGCAACCGCGTGTACAGCGCGCGGGATCGCACCCGCCTGAAGCTTACCCTGCGCGCCAAGCGCCTGGGCCTGAGTCTGAATGAGGCAAAAGACATTATTGACATGTACGACAGCCCGCGCGATACGGGGCCGCAGCTGAAGAAATTTTTGGCCATTTTGAGTCAACACCGCATCGAGCTGGAGGGCCAAATGGCCGAGCTGCAGGCCAACCTCGACGAAGTCAAGGTGCATGAGAAAGAGGCCAAATCGCTACTGGCCAAAAGTGAAAAGAAGGTGACCCAATGACTAGCC
>JAYWHJ010000342.1:0-16616 GCA_043777795.1 Polaromonas sp.
GTAGCAGACCTGGCCATCAGCAAAGTTGCCAGCGGCGCCAGCGCCACCCCCGGCAGCACCTTCACCTACACCATCGTCATCACCAACAACGGCCCCAGCGCAGTCGCCGGTGCCAGCTGGAGCGACACCTTGCCAGCCGGCTTGGGCACCATCACCGGCGTCACCACCAGCGCAGGCATCAACGCAACCGTCGCCGGCAGCACCATCTCGGGCAGCACCACCCTGGCCAACGGCGCAAGCGCCACCGTCACCTTCCAAGTCAGCGTCGCCCTGAACGCCACGGGCAGCCTGGTCAACGTGGCCAGCGTGACACAGCCGACCAATGTAATTGACCCAACTTCAAGCAATAACAGTAGTACTGCGTCGGTAGTGATAAGCCTGCTTGTAGATGTAAGTGTCACCATTGCAGTTCCGGTAAGTGCGACACCCGGGCAGACTGTTAGTGTCACGGTTACCTTTACAAACAATGGTCCAGGAGTAGCTCCGGACGTCAGTGGTGTTGTTGTGTTACCAAATGGACTATTCGTGGCAGTTCCTGTTGGCAGCCTGAATGCTGGAAGTAGCACATTGACTGTTTTGGTGTACATGGTTCCACCTGCACAGACTGCAACAATGACATGGAGTGCGAATGTCACTACCACAGTGTCTGATACCAATCTTGCGAACAACTCTTCCGCAGGAACCACTACTGTCATAAAGGTGTTCAACGCAACCGTCTCGGGTCGAGTTTGGTTGGATATCAACAGTGATAGGGCATACACTACTGGCACAGATCAAGACTTATCTGGATGGCGAGTCGAGTTGTTGCAAGGGTCTACGGTAGTAGGCACAGCTACCACAGGGTCGGATGGGCGCTACACCATTGGTGGACAAACACCTGGTGGCGGATACTCGGTGCGCTTTAAGAATCCTGCTGGGCAAGTGATCGTTTCTACGCCATATAACCAAGGCCCGGTTGCAGTTGCTGGTCGCATAACATTGAACGGAAACCCGTCTCTTGGCACGACGACCGGTATTGTGACGGGAACAAATATCATTGGCGGGCAAATTGATAGCGTCATACTTTATGCGGGCGACAATACCATTGAGCAAAATTTGCCAATTGATCCAAGTGGCATCGTTTACGACTCAGTTACCCGTCGCCCAGTTGCTGGAGCAATAGTGACCTTGCTCGGTCCCGACGGCAATCCTGTTCCAGCTAGCAACGTGTTACAAGGTGCTTCTACACTCACCACCGATGTCAGTGGTATCTATCAATTTGACTTGTTGCCAATCGCACCAAGTGGAAGATACCGTTTGCAAATTACTCCCCCGCAGGGGTACACGGATACACCGGCAAGTCAAGGTGGCGTGTCACAGCCGGGTGTGTCCCCGAATACGACCCAGGGCCGGGTAGTTAATGGAGTGTTTCAGCCTCCTAGTAACGTAGCGTTGGTGTCAGTTCAATCAAATGCTGCACCACCGGCAGTAGGTGTAAATGGCGCAGTCGCTGTGGGTGGAGTTGGTACGCAGTACTTCCTGGAATTTGATATCCAGTTTGGCGCGAACCAATCGGCAGGCGTAATTCACAACCATATACCGCTTGATCCAATTGCGAGGGGAGCACTCTTAGTTAGCAAAGTTGGTGACAAGTCGGTGGCCGAAATTGCAGACTCCGTCAGATACACAATTCGAGTTCGAAATACGAGCGCGGTGACTATTGCAAATGTAACTGTTGAAGATTTCTTGCCTGCTGGTTTCCGCTATATCCCGGCTACCTCGCGTTTGAATAGCGTGACGTTGGCTGATCCATTGGGTGGAACCGGCAGAGCTTTGACCTTCTCAGCTGGCACAATCTCCGCAAACACTACTGTTGAGCTGAGCTACTTTGTTCGTTTGGGAGTCGGTTCGCAGCAAGGCGATGGCATCAATCGGGCCACAGCTCTATTTACTGGTGCGAACGGCGCAATAATCCGTTCTAACACTGCACAGTTTAAGGTAACTGTCCAAGGTGGCGTATTCAGTAACGATGGGTGCGTACTTGGCAAGGTTTATGTTGATTGTGACGGTAATCACGTCCAGAGCAACGAAAGCGGATCGCGCGAGCTAGGCATTCCAGGTGTACGTCTGGTGATGTTGGATGGCAATTACGTGATTACTGACAATGAAGGTAAGTACAGTATGTGCGGTGTGAAGGCGCAGACACATGTGATCAAAGTTGATCGCACTACACTGCCCAAGGGCTCGCGTCTGATGCCTTCCAGCAACCGCAATGCGGGTGTCGGTGACAGTTTGTTTGTCGATCTGAAAGCTGGTGAGCTCGCGCGCGCTGATTTTATTGAAGGCTCGTGCAGCCCTGAAGTGCTTGACCAAGTTAAGGCTCGGCGTGCACAAGGTGGCGTATTGGCTCCAGAAAATGAAATGCGCCCTGACTTAAAAATTGACAACCGGTCAATCGATGCGCAACAACAAATTTTGCCTAGCCTGCGGCCTGCTGCACCCGCTAGTAGCGGTGCCGTGGCGCCCGGAGGTGCACGACCATGACGTTGAAAGTTAAATTTGTAACAGCTGGAAAATCATTGCTACCGAAAACCCCAATAGCGGTGGCGATAACTTTGCTCAGCGGCATTGCTATTGCTCAACCAGCTATCAATGCTACCAGTGCAGACGTCCTTGAGTCAAAAAGTCTATATGAAACGGGTGGGCAAGCTGGTATCGGTACCCGTCCATTCAATTCGTTTTTAGAGCGGCTCGGCTCGCCGGTGGAAAAAATCAAAGTCAATGTAGCTGCAGACAATATATCGGCTGATGGTGCAACGAGCACTGATGTCAATGTTCAATTGCTGGACGCCAAAGGGCAGTTATTGAAGGGTGAGCAAGAAGTCACTATCGAAGTGAATGGCGGCGCACGGATTCTTTTGCCTGGCCGTTTGACGTCTGAATCGGGAGCCGATCGAGGGGACGTAGACCGCATCACCCCTGGCGTGCAAGCCAAGGTGAAGGAAGGTAAGTTAAGCTTTAAGCTGATTGCACCTTATCAGCCGGATGCTGTTGTTTTGCGCGTCAGTGTGCGTGGTGTGGTCGAGCGTGTCATCGTGCGGTATGTGCCTGATTTGCGGGAGATGATTGCAGTTGGTTTGATTGAAGGCCGCTTACGCTCAGATAAATTTGATCCCAAAGCCATCGTTCCGGTACGGGAAAATGATGGCTTTGACAATGAACTGCGGGGGTTGAGCAAAGAGTTCAGTGGTGGCAAGAGTAATTTGGGTGTACGCGCTGCCATGTACCTCAAAGGTAAAGTCAAGGGCGACTATTTGTTGACGATGGCCTACGATTCAGACAAAGATACACGGCCAGCATTGTTTGACTCGATTGATCCAAATGCATTTTATCCAGTCTACGGGGACTCCAGCGTTCGTGGGGCGGACGCACAGAGTTCAGGTAAGCTCTACGTGCGCTTAGACAAGAACAAAAGTTTTTTGCTTTACGGTGACTACACGACTACCGACGACAATCCCGCCCGTTCCCTTGGTCAATACAGCAGATCGCTACCTGGGCTGCGCGGCCACTACGAAGAAGGCAAAGTCGTCGCCAATGCTTTTGTTGCACGACAAAGTTTTAAGCAAATAGTCGACGAATTTCCAGCGCGCGGAGTGTCAGGCCCTTATTCGGTGTCCAATCCAAACGGTATCAAGGGTAGCGAAAAGATTGACATCCTGGTACGCAGCCGCAATCAAACCTCCGTCATTCTGAAAACAACTGCGCTTATCCGTGGCACTGATTATGAGTTTGAGCCATTCAACGGTCAAATTTTATTTCGCTCATCCATTCCGAGCATTGACGATCAACTAAACCCTGTATCAATCCGAGTCACCTATGAGGTCGATCAAGGTGGCGATCGGTACACTGTTTATGGGGGCGATGTTCGATTGAAAATCACCGATAGCATAACGGTTGGTGTGTCAGCAGCTAAAGACAATAATCCAGCGGCCGCACAAACTGTGGTCGGTGCCAATTTATTATTGAAACTAACAAAAAATACAGAGCTTTTGGGCGAAGTAGCGCGTTCAAGCAGCGTGGTGAACACCGGTGCTAACGGATTTAACACCAATAACAGTGCCAACTTCGCGAATAAGAGCGGAGAATTTAATGGAACTGCAACACGCCTAGAAATACGCCATTCAGACGAAACATTGCGCGGTAATGCGTATGTAATGCGGGCTGACAACAATTTTAACAACGCATCTAGCGGCGTAACTGGTGGGCAGCAAGATATCGGTGGTGCATTGACGTACAAGGCGACCGAGCGCATCACGATTACAGCCGATGGCAAGCGCACCGAAGATCGTGTTTTGGGTACCCAGAGCGATTCAGCCTCTGTTGCCGGCGATTTAAAGCTCACTGACAGATTGACTATAGGAGCAGGTGTTCGCCACGTTCAGCAGAATGCAGTAAGTCAAAACCAGCAAAGCGCATCAAACTGTTTGTTGACAAATGCTGCAAATTACATCGGTGGCGTTGCTGGCTATAACGTAGGGTACGGCATTAGCCAAGTAGGAAATCAACAAATTGATCCCGCCACAGGCTTGCCTGTGGTGTGTACTCCCAATATTCCAACCTCCAGCGCAGCGCCAGCTGTTGGTTTAGATCGAAATGCTGTGTTTGGACGTATAGGCTTCAAAGCAACGGATAAACTGACTATTGATGGTGAGTTGCAGCGCATTAGTGGTACCGATCCAGGTAACACAATCAAGCTAGGCGCCAAGTATGCTGCGACCGACACGCTCAACTTTACCGGTGAATTGCAGCGCGAATTTGGTGGCGACGGTAACGACAATCTTTACCGCCTCGGAGCCGACTGGAGGGTAGCTGACAAGACACGGCTATATACACGTTACGAGTACAGCCACGCCTATGGTGCAAACTACGGTCTTGGAACAGGGCCATTGACCCGTGCGTTTGCTTTGGGGATAGACACCCAATACATGCAGGATGGCACACTGTATAACGAGTACCGTTTGACAGACAGTAGCTCAGGAAAGTCAGTGCAAAACGCTATAGGCTTGCGCAATGGGTGGAACGTAGCGGAAGGCTTGCGCCTAATTACAAATATCGAGCGCTTGAACAGCACTGCTGGTGATAGCACTGCCGCCGGCGTAGGGCTGGAATATACGGCCAGTGAGCTGTGGAAGGGATCTGGCCGCATCGAATGGCGCGAAGACTCCGCTAACACCAACTGGTTGCTCACGGCTGGTATTGCCCGCAAGTTGGATCGCGACTGGACGTTTGTTGGGCGTGAGTACTTCAGCCTAATCAGTCCCAAAAATGGTGCTACAGACACGCGTCAAAATCGCCTCCAGTTAGGGTTTGCGTATCGTCCAGTGGATAACAACCGCTTCGATGCATTGGGTTTGTATGAGCGTAAATCTGAAACCAGCACAGAAAAACAGAACACAACAAATGTGGTGAGCTTGCGTGGAAATTATCACCCTTCTCGTCCGTGGTTTGTTTCGGGTCGCTTCGCTACCAAGCAAGTGAATGAGCTTTTACTAGGCACTGTCAATGATTCGTACCGCGCGTCGTTATTGAGTGCGCGCGTGACCTACGATGTGACCAATCGCTGGTCAATCGGCGGGATTACCACGATGTTGGCCGGTTCTGGTGGAGCTCGCCAATATGGCTATGGTTTGGAGGTTGGCTATACCCTTATGGACAACTTGCTGGTAACGCTTGGCTATAACTGGCGTGGATTCCGCGACGACGATTTGACAGGTAGTGACTACACCAACCGCGGTTGGGTTCTGGGTGTGCGCTATAAGTTTGATGAAGACTTGTTTAAACGGGACGATGCGCGAGTGAACCGTGCTCTGAGTCCCACTGCAACACCTGCCATTGGTACGGGTGCGGCACCTGCCAAACCATGATGAGGTTCGCCATGCGATATTTATTTGTTTTTTTTGTACCGTTGGCTCTGCTGGGCTGCGGATCCACGGGGAATCGAAGCGAAGCTCCCGGCTCCGCCGCGCAGGCGACTGGGCTGGCTACCCAAGAAAACAGGATTACCTATGCGCCAGTGCTGGCAGATCGCAAAACCATCGAAAGTTTGCAAGAACGTTTGCGCAAACTGAACGAAGCCGGCATCGTACAAAATAGCTACCCACTGGCAAAAGCCCAATGCTGGCTGGACACAGCGAAGGCTCAGTACCACGAAAATGATCGGACCGGCTACATCGAAGAGTCGATGACCGAGTCGCAAAAAATCATTCAAGCCCTCGAAGGCAACAAGAGTGCTAAAGTGGGCTACGAAACACCTTTGGTGGCACGCAGCTCACGTTTGCGCGACGACCTATGGGCCGAGCTGTCCAAATTCAAAAGTAACGAAACCACCTTAGCTTGCAATGCCCGCACCGTAGCTTGCGCTGAAGTACGCTTGGTTCGCGCAGGACATGCTGACGAGCAAACCGGATGGCGCGCTGCCACCCCGCATGTGATGATGGCGGAAGACGGCATTCGACGTGCCGGCCAAGAAGCTGCGAGTTGCACGGCACCGGTGCTTGCTGTCGTTGCGCCGAAGGCTGCTGCCACGCCAGCACCAGCGTTGGTTCAGGCACCTCCTATGGCGCAAACGATCGCCAAAGAGAGTTTTGTACTGCTCAGCGACACATTGTTCAAGTTTAATAAATCAGGTATCACTGAGATGTTGCCTGGTGGTATCGAGCGTCTCAATGGGATAGTCCAACGGCTAAAAACATACCAATCCTTGTCTACCATGCGCATCGTGGGCCACACGGACCGCTATGGCTCCGAGGAGTACAACAACGATCTATCTGCTCGGCGCGCTTCTACTGTGCGTGCCTATCTGGAGAGCCAGGGCGTGCGGGCTGGAAAAACCGAGGTGATTGGCATGGGGGAAAGCCAGCCAGTGACCAAATGCTCTACTTCAGCACCGCGACCTACGCAGATACTATGCTTGCAGCCTGACCGCCGGGTCAATATTGATGTGACTGGCGTGGTGAGGTAAACTGCGGTTTTAGCCCCAATTTCAGGCTTCAATCCAATTGCCGTTTGAAAATTTGCCTCAATGTGCCATAGGGACATCGAGGCATTTTCATTTCTGCGGTAGCACTGCAGTGACTTCGATTTCAACTTTTGCCCGCGCCTCCATCAGGCCGGAGACCTCTACACAAGTCATTGCCGGGAAGTTGCGTCCCATTACGTCGCGGTAGGCTATGCCCAGCTCTTGTAGCCGTGCGTTGTACTCCACACGGTCTACTACATACCAAGTCATACGCACCATGTGCTCAGGGCCCGCGTCGGCTTGCCGTAGTACGGCCAATATATTGCTTAGAGTTTGTGCGCATTGGTTAATGAAATCATCGGTCTCAAACTTTTGTTGGGCATTCCAGCCAATTTGGCCGCCCACAAAGATCAGAGTACCGCTGGCTGCAATGCCGTTGCTATAACCTTTGGGAGCAGCCCAGTCGGGCGGTTGGAGTCGTTGCATCATGGTGTACGCGATCCTACAGGTGTATGGACGGGAAAAGGTGTTGGGCAGACAAACATCGGTTTAACTGGATGTGGTTTGGCGCAAGCGAAAGCGCTGTAGTTTTCCCGTTTCTGTGCGCGGCAAGGCAGACAAAAACTCAATCTCGCGCGGATACTTATAGGGTGCCAAATGGGCCTTCACATGTTCTTGGAGGTTTTGCACCATGGTGGCATCGGCAATACAGCCAGCGCGCAAAACGCAAAACGCTTTCACCAGCATGCCGCGCTCCGGATCGAGCTTGCCAATCACTCCGCATTCAGCAACCGCAGGATGCATGAGCAGGCAGTCCTCTACCTCGGGGCCACCAATGTTGTATCCCGAGCTGATGATCATGTCATCGGCGCGTGACTGGTAGAAAAAATAGCCGTCGGCATCTTGTAAAAAAGTATCGCTAGGGTAGTTCCAACCGTGTTTGACATATTGGGCCTGGCGCGCATCGTCCAAATAGTTGCAAGCAGTGGGGCCGATGACAGCCAGCTTACCCATACTGCCGCGCGGTAACTCAACGCCATCGCCGCCGACAACCTTGGCGCTGTAGCCCGGCACGACTTTGCCGATGGGCGCGCCCGGCACACCCAAGTGCGCCAAAGAGCCGCGCTTGGCATCAACCTCGGCGCCCGGGGAGGAAATGAAGATGTGAAATAGCTCTGTAGCGCCTATCCCGTCGAGCATGTGCAAGCCGCTCGCCTGCTTCCATAACAAGCGCGTGGCATCGGGCAAGCCCTCACCCGCGCTCACACTGGTGTGCAGGGTGGGCAGACCTTTGGTTTGCGCAAATGCAGCCATTTGGCGATAAAAAGTGGGCGCGGTATAGCAGATGGTAGCGCCCGCCGCGTTGATGGTGTCCACCATACTCTCTGGGGTGTAAGGCGCATCGGGAAAGTACACAGAGCAACCTGCCCACATAGGAAAGATGAGCAGTCCACCCAAGCCAAAAGTAAATGCCAAGGGCGGCGAGCCCACGACGATATCATTAGGCTGCGCCCGCAAAACATGGCGAGGCCACGCCTCGCAGGCGGCCAAGATGCCGCGGTGTGTGTGCACGGCGGCTTTCGGCTTACCGGTAGTGCCAGAGGTAAAGGCCATCATGGCAGGATCATCAGGCGCAGTGGCGCAGGCGCAGAAGACGCCGTTTTTAAGGGCGCAGCGAGAGGCAAACCCGTCTGGGTCATCCATCAGGTTAAAGCCCACGATGGTCTGCAACGCGCTTGACGCATGTTGTGCAATTCGCAACTCATCTAGCAGCTTACCTTCACATAGCGCCACGGTGGGCTGTGCTTTGTCGATGATGTCGACCAGCTCTTTGGCCCGCAGTAGCGGCATGGTGGCCACCGCGATCAGGCCGGCTTTGACCACCGCCAGCCACGCCAATGCCATGCCAATCGAGTTGCCACCGCGCAGCAGCACGCGGTTGCCGGGCACCAAATGCAGATCCTCCGTCAATACCTGCGCAATGCGATTCACGCGCTCCCGCACGTCGGAAAAACTTAAAGTGATTTTGGAGGAGCGCAGTAGCGGCTGCGTGCCCCAGCCCTTGAGCGCTATAGCATCGTCAAGCAGCACGGACACCAAGTTGACCGATATGAGAGCCGTCAAAGCCTGCAGCTCGGGTGTGTCGTAGCGCAACTGGGCGCGTTGCTCCAGGGGCGGCAGGCGCTCGATGGCAAATCGGTCAACGTGCGCTGACGGTGGCACAGAGGTAGGCCGCGAGGTTACATCTGACCTTGGTAGAGAGTGTGAACGTGATGCTGCGGCTTGCAGGGCGTTCGCACCAGATGAAGGATGGGTTGCACTCATGAGACCCCCGCCAAAACGGATTTGCCTAAGATAAGTTGCTGCACCTCAGTAGCACCTTCGTAAATGCGCAGCGAGCGGATGTCGCGGTACAGGCTCTCCACACGGCTGCCCACCTTCACCCCCATGCCGCCATGCATTTGTACCGCCATGTCGATCACTTTGCTGGCATTTTCGGTGGCGGTCATTTTGGCGGTTGCGGCGGCTGCAGTGTATTGCGCGCGGGTGGCCGTGCCAGCGGGCAGGGCGATATCGCGCATCCATGCGGCCCGGTAGGTGAGCATGGCCGCCGCGTCGATTAGCGCTACCATCTCGCCCAGTTTGGCCTGGGTGAGCTGAAAATCCGCCAGATGGTGGCCAAACATGGCGCGCTGCTGGGCATAGCGCACTGCCTCAGCCAGGGCGCGGCGGGCAAAGCCTAGCGCGGCAGCGGCGACCGATGCGCGAAAGATATCCAGCGTTTGCATAGCCAGCTTAAAGCCCGCGTTTTCTTCGCCCAGCAAGTGTGTGGCGGGTACTTTGCAACGGTCAAACTGCAAGGTGGCCAAGGGGTGCGGCGCCATCACCTCGATGTGTGCGCTAGTATCTAGCCCCACAGTGTCTGAGTCGACTACCAAGGCGCTGATACCGCGCGTGCCCAGCTTGGCTTCAGTTTTGGCAAACACCACATAGAAGTCAGCAATACCGCCGTTGCTGATCCAGGTCTTAGTACCCGTTATTTCATAGGCTTTTTGGCCTCCAGCGCTTTGAATGATTGCGGGAGTAGCTACTGTTGTGATAGCGGCTACGTCGCTGCCTGCGCCCGGCTCACTGAGCGCAAAGGCCGCAATTTTCTCGCCACGTGCCACAGCGGGCAAATACTGGGCTTGCAGTTCGGGCGACCCGGCCAGGGTGATGGCCCCGCTGCCCAGGCCCTGCATGGCAAAGGCAAAGTCGGCTAACGGGGAGTGAAAAGCCAAGTTCTCACGCAAGATCACTAGTGCGCGCGAGTCTAGCTGCGCCAGCGCGCCGCCGTGCGCTGCGGGCACGCAGTAGCGCAGCCACTGGTGGGCACCCAAATGCTTGACCCATTGCTTGCAGGCTGCGCGGTCGTCGGTCTCGTCAATGTGCTGCTTAGGCAACCAGTCAGCCAGGCAGTTGCCAATCTCGTGGTGGGTGTCGTCAAAGAACGGTAAGTGCAAATGCGCCGTGCTGGCGCGCAGCGCAGCCCCCGGGGCGGGTGCAGTGGGAGCGGCAGTGGGTAGTATGGCTGTCACGGTGCTCAGTCTCCCTTAAAAGCAGGCTTTTGCTTGGCTGCAAAGGCTGCATAGGCGCGTTGAAAGTCTTGCGTCTGCATGCAGATGGCTTGGGCCTGCGCCTCGGCCTCGATGGCTTGGTCGATGGTCATGGCCCATTCCTGGTGCAGCATGGTCTTGGTCATGCTGTGGGCAAAGCTGGGGCCGTCGGCCAGGTCTTGCGCCATGGCTTTGGCTTTAGGCAGCAGCTCAGCCGCCTCGTGCAGGGCGTTGAAAAACCCCCAGCTCAAACCCTCTTGCGCGGTCATGTTGCGGCCAGTGAATAAAAGCTCGGCAGCGCGGCCTTGGCCTATCAGGCGGGGCAGCAGGGCGCAAGCACCCATGTCGGCACCCGCCAAGCCAACGCGGGTAAAGAGGTAGGCAGTTTTGGCGCTGGGCGTCCCAAGGCGCAGGTCCGCGGCCAGTGCAATCATGGCACCCGCGCCTGCGCAAATGCCGTCAATGGCGGCTATCACCGGCTGCGGGCAGGCTTTGATGGTTTTTACTAAATCGCCGGTCATACGGGTGAACTCTAGCATCTCGGGCATCGTCATCTTGGTCAGCGGCCCGATGATCTCGTGCACGTCGCCGCCGCTGCAAAAATTGCCGCCTGCACCGGTGATTACCACGGCCTTCACATCGGTGGCGTAGCGCAGTGCGTTGAACAAGTCGCGCAGCTCGGCGTAGCTGTCAAAGGTGAGAGGGTTTTTGCGCTCAGGGCGGTTCAGCGTGACGGTGGCCACGTGGGCGCTGTAGGAGTAGGCGAAGTGGCTGGCTTGGTAGGCGGCGCGCGGCGCAAACTGCGGGCGCATAGGGTTGGTGGGGGTGATGTAGTGCTTCATGGGGGGAGCTTGTTGGAACGAGGTTTCAGGATGTAGGGCACAGGTGGATGGGATCGGACATTCGCAACGCTCACTTGGCTTCACGCCGCAGCTTGGTTTTCCAGTTCGATGGCGCTGACGGTATGTTTCACCCTGCCCAAGAGTTTGTGCAGCGTGGCCATTTCTTTGTCAGAGAGGTCGCCAAAGGCCTGCACAATCCAGTTTTCGTGGGCATGCGCCATGTTGGCAAAGCTCTCGCGGCCCGCTTGGGTCAAGCGCACCAGGAAGGCACGGCGATCACCCTCTACGGCCATGCGCTCAACCAAGCCCTCGGCCACCAGTTGGTCGGTGATGCCGGTGACGTTGCCACCCGTCACCATCATGCGGCGCGACAGCTCGTTCATCTTGAGCCCCTCGGGTGAGCGCTCCAGTTGGGCCATCAAATCAAAGCGCGGCAAGGTGATATCAAATTGCGAGCGCAAGGCGCTGCGCACCTCACGCTCGACCAGTTGGGTGCAGGTCAGCATGCGCAGCCACAGACGCAGCGCGGCGGCGTGGTCGGCATGGGAGCGGGTGTCGATGGTCAATCTATATTCCTAAACACTATATTTATACGAGCCTCTACCGCAATAATCTATTGGGTTGCAGCTTGATTTTGCTTGGATAATTCTCTGTAAAGTTGGTCTCTGCCGCTCTCATACGGCCTAGGCCACACCACGTCTTTGCTTTGCAGCTTGGCCGCCTCATGCAACGTCCACGCTGGGTCGGCCAGGTGCGGGCGGGCGATGGCGCACAGGTCAGCGCGGCCTGCGGCGATGATGCTGTTGGCCTGGTCGGCCTCGCTGATGGCACCGACAGCGATGGTACGAATGCCCACCTCGTTGCGTATGCGGTCGGCAAACGGCGTTTGGTACATGCGGCCATACACCGGCTTGGCGGCGCGTGTGGTTTGGCCACTGGACACATCAATAAAGTCTGCCCCTGCGGCCTGAAACAGCCGCGCCATCTCTACCCCATCGTCTGCCGTGTTGCCCCCCGGTGCCCAGTCGTGCGCCGATATGCGCACGCTCATCGGTCTGTCTTGCGGCCACACCGCACGGATGGCGCTGAACACCTCCAGCGGGTAGCGGCAGCGCTGGGCTAGGTCGCCGCCATACCCGTCCGTTCGCAGATTGGTCAACGGGCAGATAAAGCTGGACAGCAAATAGCCGTGCGCGCAGTGCAGCTCCAGCCAGTCCACCCCGGCGGCCTGCGCGCGCTGGGCACTGGCTACAAAGGCTGCGGTCATGGCGTCCATGTCGTCGCGCGTCATGGCGCGGGGCACTTGGTTTTGCGCGCCGTAGGCTACCGCGCTGGCGGCCAGCAAGGGCCAATTGGGTGTGTCGCCGGGTTTACCGCTGGAGGAGGCCAAGGGCTCGTCCGTGGCCTCCCAACCCAGTTGGGTAGAGCCTTTGGGGCCGCTGTGGCCCAGCTGCAAACCCAGCTTGCCGTTGCTGCTGTGCACAAAGCTCACCACGCGCTGCAGCGCCGCTTGCTGCACATCGTTCTCCAATACGGTGCAGCCCGGCGTAATACGGCCCTCCATCGTCGGCGAGGTCATCTCAACCATCACCAGCGCCGCGCCACCCAGTGCGCGCGCACCCAAATGCACCAAATGAAAGTCTTGCATCACCCCGTCCACCGCACTGTAGGTGGCCATGGGCGAGACGATGATGCGGTTTTTCAGTGTGATGCCGCGCGCCGTAAGGGGCGTAAGCATGGGCAGCACCGCGCGCGGTTTTTGCGCCATCCAAAGTTCATACCCTTTAAGCCAAGCAGCGTCGCGCAAGCGCAGGTTCTCGTGGCTGATGCGCTGGCTGCGGGTGAGCAGGCTGTAGTAAAACTGCTCTATCTCCATGCCGCTGTAGCGCTCTACGTTTTCAAACCACTCGGTAGAGTTGCGCGCTGCGTTCTGAATCTTCAGCACCTCTACACTGCGCCGGGTCTCATAAGCTTGCAATACCGTGTCCATCGATTTACCATCAATTACGTAGCTGCTCCCGCAATATTTTTCTTCGCCAGAGGCTGATTTCGTATCAAAAAACCGCCTGAACTCATTAGCCAGATCGATCGCATCTTCCAGCGCCAGCTTGGTGCCTGAGCCGATGGAGAAGTGCGCTGTGTGGGCGGCATCGCCCATCAACACGATAGGCACGGTTTTAGCGCCTACGGTTATGCGGTGCACCCAGCGGTTGCACATCACCCGCGGAAAGCGTATCCAGTTAGCCGAGCCGCGCAGATGCGCGGCATTGGTCATCAGGGGATAGCCGTCCAGATATTTGGCAAACAATTTTTCACAGAACTTGGTGGCTTCGTCCTGGTCCATCGCATCCAGCCCATGCGCCTGCCACACCGCCTCGGGTGTTTCCACGATAAAGGTAGAGGTGTCTTCGTTAAACTTGTAGGCATGCACCGCAAACCAGCCGTGCTCGGTGCGCTCAAAGCAAAAAGTAAACGCGTCAAAAGTCTTCTTGGTGCCCAGCCACACAAAACGGCATTGCCGCAGATCTATATCTGGCTCATAGGTGGCGGCGTATTTGGTGCGGATCCGGCTGTTCAACCCGTCGCCCGCAATCACAATGTCGGCGTCGTATTGCGCTGCCAAGGTCACATCGTCGAGCGCATCGACCTCAAACACCAGTTCCACGCTCAGCTGCAAGCAGCGCTCTTGCAAAATATTGAGCAGGTGCTTGCGCCCAATCCCACAAAACCCGTGCCCCGCGGAGCGCGCCGAGCGCCCTTTAAAGTGCAGCTCAATATCGTCCCAATGGTTCAGCGCATCGCCAATCTTTTGACCCGTGACAGGATCCGCTGCGTGCAGATTGCCCAAAGTCTGGTCGCTCAGCACGACACCCCAGCCAAAAGTGTCAAACGGCTTGTTGCGCTCTACCACCACCACGCGCGCGTCCGGTTGCTGCTGCTTCATCAGAAGCCCAAAGTACAAACCGGCCGGACCGCCACCAATGCATAAAACGTTCATGCATTTACTTTACATCTAAATTATTTAAACATCAATATAAATTGGCATCAATCGCATCGACACAGGGTTGGCAGTCATCAAATCAAGCTTTGTGTAGGGTTTTCCCGAGCGCAATCCCACGCAAAAGCAAGGGCGGGCAGAGTGGTGGGTTTACGGCTCGCGCAAACCATGTGTTTTGAGGGTGGATAGAAAGCCACGAAGCATCTTCATTTACCTTGCAGCGGCTTGCCAATACTCAAATATTGCCCCTAATTTACGTCCTTATGCCTACAATCTGACCAAACCCTCCTTCCTATAAGATTACAGTGAGACACGCACAGTATGGGCTGGCTAGCTAATTTTTTTAAGTCCCCGAATGACATCCAAGAGCCATCGAACAGCACGAGTTTCTATGATGTAGACGGGGCCCCTGTCCCGCTCAAAACGCTGGCCGCCGACTTGCGGATCGCACGCGAGTTGATCAAATCCGCTGCAACGCAAACTGTGTTGGCCTATGGCGTACCAGCGCGCTGGCTGAATTTCGAAGTGGTGACTATTTCAGACGATGAAAAGGCCTATTTTCAGCTGCAAGTGGTGATAAACCACTGGGATGAGTATTTAGTCGCGCATTGCTACGCCTTTGAGCGCGCGGTGCTCAAGCGGATTCGTGACGAAAATATAGAAGTAGGTCGCGCCATCCGCGCAGTGCTCTGGCGTATGGCCCCCGATGCTGGTTGCCCCTACGACCAAATGCCCGAGGCACAAGCTTGGAGTGCCGATGAAGTGAAAAAGCGCGGCCAGATGCGCGACCGGGTGAACCGCGAGCTGTATGCCCTGAGCACACCGGCTTCAGGCGCAGTGGTCTACAGTGCGGCGGCCGGCGCGATGCTCGCCACCATGCCCGTCAGCGCTGACGATGCCCAGCGCGCTGACCGTTCTATTCAGCCTGAAAAATACAACCCAGAGCAAGAAGACTCCGCCTTCAGTGAGACTCGACCCTCCTCCTCCAGTGGTTTTGCGGCAACGCACCCCGAGTCGTTGCTGATGTCAGGCACCATTGACGGCTCAAAGAGGTAAACACCGCCCCATGCTGTACAAATTCAAGTCCGCCGCCGCTGGCGATCTCATCATGCTCGAACCCAATGGCCGGCGCGTGCTGGAGGTAATGGGAAAAGACGCTGGGCCTACCGGCATTATCTTGCCCGAGCATATGCAGTCTGCCATGCATGCATTGACCACAGCCGTGTCCCAAGAAGAGGCCGAGCAGCAAACCGCCATCGATCAAGCTAAAAGCAAAGGCGAAATACCACCCCGTTTTGAAGCGGTGAGCCTGCGCAAGCGTGCCTGGCCCTTGGTAGAGATGCTGCAACGCTGCATGAAAGAAAACGCCCCCATCACTTGGGGCGTGTGACCGCGGTTAATCTACCTTAGCGCCAGAGTTCTTTACCACCACCGCCCATTTGGCGATCTCCGAATCAATCATCTTGGCAAACTCAGCCGGTGTGTTGCCACCAGGAATAGCACCTTGGGCCAGCAGCTTTTCTTTGATCTCGGGTTTGGCAAACGACTTGGCTACTTCTTGCTGGATACGGTTCACAGTTTCGGGCGCAGTGCCCGCTGGGGCTAGCAGTCCAAACCAAGAACTCGCGTCATAGCCCTTCAGGCTAGGGCCGCCTGCTTGCTCCACCGTGGGTACTTCAGGCAGCGCCGCTGAGCGTACATTGCTGGTGACGGCAAGCGCTTTGAGCTTGCCCGCTTTGATATGCGGCAGCGAGCTTGGCAAATTGTCGTACATCACATCCATAGTGCCGCCCAGCATGTCCAGCAGCGCCGGGCCCGAGCCTCGGTATGGAAAGTGCAGCATAAAGGTGCCGCTCATGCTTTTAAACAGCTCGCCCGACAGGTGGATGGAGGTGCCATTGCCGCTGGAGGCCATGTTGAGCTTGCCGGGGTTGGCCTTGGCGTATTTGATGAAATCAGCCACCGTGTTGATGCCCAGCTTTTGTGCTTTTTCAGCGTTGATCACCATCACGTTAGGCACGCCAGCAACCAAGGTAATGGGTGCAAAGTCTTTCACCGGGTTGAAGGGCAGGCTCGGGTACAGCGACTTGTTAATGCCGTGGGTGCCCACCGTGCCCATCAGCAGTGTGTAGCCATCGGGGGCCGATTTGGCCACCGCATCCGCGCCCAGATTGCCGCCCGCA
>JAYWHJ010000343.1:0-5751 GCA_043777795.1 Polaromonas sp.
GACGAAATGGATGTTGCGAACGGCGTGCTTCACGGTTTTGCTCCTTGCGCGCACACAGTATTTTGACCGCCTGTGAGCGCTTCACAGGCTTGCACTACCGCTTCAGTGGCGTGAATTTTTTGCATGGATTTGGCCTTTTTGCCAACAGTTAATAGCGAGGAAAGCTCTGCTTTTAATAGCAGTTGCGCCAAACCTTCGGGGGATAGATCTTTTTGTGCGATCAACTGCGCTGCGCCTTGGTCACTTAAGAAGCGCGCGTTGGTCGTTTGGTGGTCGTCCACAGCAAAAGGAAACGGCACGAACAGGGCCGCCGCTCCCACGGCTGCAATCTCAGTGACGGTAGAGGCCCCGGCGCGGCATACGATCAAATCAGCCTGCGCAAAAGCGGCTGCGGTGTTGTCGATGAATGGCGTGAGCGTAGCCTGTACCCCAGCGGCTGCGTAATTGGCGCGCAGTGCATCGATTTGCTTTTCGCCACTCTGGTGCGTGATCCAGGGACGATTGGCAAGGGGTAAAAGAGCCACCGCTTTTGGCACAATCTCGTTCAATGCCTTGGCGCCCAAGCTGCCGCCGACGATCAGTAGATTGAGCGGGCCACTGCGCCCTGCAAAGCGCTCGGCAGGCTCCTGCTGTTGCAAAAACTCTGCGCGCAATGGGTTGCCCACCCACTCGCCTTTGGCAAATACGCCAGGAAAAGCCGTAAACACTTTGTCAGCCACCGTCGCCAGCACTTTATTGGCCATGCCGGCTACGGAGTTTTGCTCATGCAGTATCAGTGGCTTGCCCAGCAGCACCGCCATCATGCCCGCTGGAAAGCTGATGTAGCCACCCAAGCCCACCACCACATCAGGCTTGACGCGGCGAATCACCTGGATGCTTTGCCAAAAAGCTTTGAGCAAGCGGAGCGGTAGTAAAGCCAAGGTGACCACACCTTTGCCGCGCACGCCGGAAAAGTCAATGGTTTGCAAGGCAAATCCGCGCGGCGGAACCAGGCGCGACTCCATGCTGTCAGGAGCGCCCAGCCAGTGCACCTGCCAGCCACTGCTGCGCAAGGCTTCAGCCACGGCCAAGCCTGGGAAGATATGTCCACCCGTGCCGCCTGCCATGATCAATGCGCATTTGCTGGTTGGGGTACTCATGTCCGCCCCCCCCGCATCAACTGCTTGTTCTCATAGTCCACGCGCAGCACCACGGCCAAGGCGACGAGGTTCATCAAAATGGCAGAGCCGCCGTAGCTCATGAGCGGCAGAGTCAGCCCTTTGGTGGGCAATGCGCCCAGGTTCACGCCCATGTTGATGAATGCCTGGAAACCCATCCAAATGCCCACACCTTGTGCTACGAGGCCAGCAAACAAGCGCTCCAATGCAATGGCTTGGCGGCCAATATGCATGATGCGCCGGGTCATCCACAAAAACAAACCGATCACTGCCAGCACGCCAATCAGGCCGAACTCTTCACCGATCACTGCCAACAAAAAGTCGGTATGGGCCTCTGGCAACCAGTGCAGTTTTTCAACACTACCACCTAGGCCCACACCCCAAATCTCGCCACGGCCAATGGCAATCAAGGAGTGCGACAACTGGTAGCCTTTGCCCAAGGCGTGCTTCTCGCTCCAAGGGTCCAGGTACGCAAAAATGCGCTCGCGGCGCCAGTCAGAAAGCATCACCATCAAGCCAAAGGCCACCACCATCACGGCGGCGATCAAAAAGAACATGCGAGCGTTCACTCCACCCAAAAACAAGATTCCCATGGCAATCACGGCGATCACCATGAAAGCGCCCATATCTGGCTCGGCCAGCAACAGCAATCCGATGACGGCCACTGCTGCTGCCATAGGTAGCACGGCGCGGAAAAATTTTTCTTTCACATCCATCTTGCGGACCATATAGTCGGCCGCGTATAGCAACACGGCAAATTTGGCCAACTCAGAAGGCTGGAAATTCATAAACCCCAGGGATATCCAGCGACGCGCGCCATACACCGTTTTGCCAATGAAAGGCACCAATACCAAGATCAACAAAAACAAAGACAGCACAAAGATCCATGGCGCAAATTTTTCCCAAATCTGCATGGGGATTTGAAAAGCAATCAGTGCTGCCAAAAAAGCCACCACCAAAGACAGAACATGTCGGGTTAAAAAGTGCGTATGCGCATAGCGCGAGAAGCGCGGGTTATCTGGCATCGCTATCGAGGCTGAATACACCATCACCACCCCAAATGCCAGCAACGCGACAGTGACCCACAACAATACTTGGTCAAAACCCAATACGTGGGCGGGAGTAGAGCGGGTGCGGCCATACTCCGCGCTGCCAATACGTACGGGTAGCACTTCTGCCGCAGACTGAGCGGCGGCGCGCACGCCAGCAAACCACGCAGTGATGCGCTGAACCAAACCTGCTGCAGGAGGTGCGGCCATGTTGCTCATGCGCCCCCCGCCGCGGACATACCAGCGGCGTCGGCCAAACTGGCGACCGCCGCGCGAAACACCTCTGCGCGGTGCGGATAGTTTTTAAACATGTCAAAACTGGCGCAGGCCGGAGACATCAGCACCGCGTCGCCTGCATGGGCGCTTTGCGCGGCTTGGGTGACAGCATCTTGCATGCTGCTCGCACTCAATACAGGCACGCTGATACCGTCGAGCGCTTTGGCAATGGCGGGCGCGTCTTCGCCAATCAACACCACGGCACGTGCATAGCGCGCTACGGGTGCAGCTAAAGGAGAAAAATCTTGCCCCTTGCCTTGACCGCCTAAAATCACCACCAGTTTTCTATCACCGCCCAAGCCGGTCAGCGCGGCCACGGTGGCACCTACATTGGTGCCTTTGCTGTCGTCAAAATACTCTACGTCGTTGACAATAGCCACAGGCTCCACACGGTGTGGCTCGCCTCGGTATTCACGCAGGCCATACAGCATGGGGGCTAAGGTGCAGCCCGCTGCACTGGCTAATGCCAAGGAGGCCAGCGCGTTGGCAGCGTTGTGCTTGCCGCGTATGCGCAGCGCATCGGCGGGCATCAGACGCTGGACATACACTTCTTCAGCAGCGTCCTTGCGGCGGCGACGGGTTTCGTCTGCCTCCATGGCTTTTACCAGCCAGGTCATACCATTGACTGACTCCATGCCCCAATCGCCGGGACGCGTAGGTGCATCGGTGCCAAAAGTCACGTAGTTGCGCAGTTGTTTTCCCTTTACCAGCGCTGGGAGCATCGCCATCACTGCTGGGTCGTCACGATTAAGCAAGATGGGTGGTGCGTCAGTACGGTGCGTGCCAAATATTCGTGCTTTGGCTGCACCGTATGCAGGCATGGCACCATGCCAATCCAAATGGTCTTGCGTCAGGTTCAACACCGTGCCCATGGTGGGCTCAAAGCCTTCTAACCCATCAAGCTGAAAACTCGACAGTTCCAGCACC
Source organism: Polaromonas sp. (assembly GCA_043777795.1). Taxonomy (GTDB): domain Bacteria; phylum Pseudomonadota; class Gammaproteobacteria; order Burkholderiales; family Burkholderiaceae_C; genus JAAFIP01. Next base: position 3,410 of record JAYWHJ010000343.1, read on the forward strand.
CACACTTCAGGCAATGTTTGCGCGTCCATGTGTGCAGCCAAGGTGTCTAGCAGCGTGGGGCCAATGTTGCCTGCGACAGCAACTGTTTTACCCGCCCGCTCTACCAACTGTCCGGTTAATGATGTCACGGTAGTTTTACCATTGGTGCCCGTAATGGCCAGCACTTTGGGCGCATAAGCTTGGCTGTCTTTTAGCGCTTGCAAACCTCGAGAAAACAAGCCTAGTTCACCACTGATCCATAACCCACTCGCGCGAGCAGCTGCTGACACAGGAGCAACTTGCTCGGGTGTCAGGCCGGGGCTTTTGAATACGGCGCGAATTTCGCGGCCTTCTACCAAACTCGCGGCAAATGGGCCGCAGACAAATTGAGCCGTAGGCAGCTCGGTGCGCAATGCGGCCAGTTGCGGCGGTGCCTCGCGCGTGTCCGCGACCGTCACGCGCGCACCGGCTCGCTGGCACCAGCGCGCCATGGCCAGGCCCGAGTCGCCTAAACCCAAAATCAGTACCGAGGTGTCTAGCAAAGTGCCCATCAACGCAGTTTCAAAGTGGATAAACCGACCAAACACAACAGCATGGTGATGATCCAAAAACGTACAACAACCTGGGTTTCTTTCCAACCCGATTTTTCAAAGTGGTGGTGTAGTGGTGCCATTTTCAGAATGCGCCTGCCTTCGCCGTATTTCCTTTTGGTGTATTTGAAGTACATCACCTGCGCCATGACCGACAGGGCCTCCACCACAAAAATACCACCCATGATGGCGAAGACAATTTCTTGCCGCACGATGACTGCCACCGTGCCCAGCGCTCCGCCCAGTGCCAGTGCGCCTACATCGCCCATAAAAACTTGCGCGGGATGGGTGTTAAACCACAAAAACGCCAAGCCTGCTCCGGCCATGGCTGCGCAAAATATCAACAATTCGCCAGCACCGGGAATGTGGGGGAAGAACAGGTACTTGGAATAGACCGAACTGCCGGTGACATAGGCAAACACACCGAGTGCCGAGCCCACCATCACCACCGGCATGATGGCCAAGCCATCCAAGCCATCGGTCAAGTTCACCGCATTGCTCGAACCTACAATCACCAAGTAGGTCATGATCACAAAACCGAACACACCTAAGGGATAGTTAATTTCTTTGAAAAACGGCACCATCAAGCCGGCTTTAGGCGGCAAATTCACATCAAAACCAGATTGCACCCATTTCAGAAACAACTCGATGACGCGCAGGTTGTTGCTCTCGGAAATACTGAATACCAAGTACAGTGCTGCAATCAGGCCGATGATGGACTGCCACATGTATTTCTCGCGCGAGCGCATACCCTCGGGGTCTTTGTGCACCACCTTACGCCAATCGTCTACCCAACCGATCGCTCCAAAACCCAAGGTCACAATGAGCACGATCCAGACAAAGCGGTTGCTCAGGTCAAACCATAGCAGCGTGGATACAGCGATCGAGATCAATATCAGCACCCCGCCCATGGTCGGCGTGCCGCTTTTGGCCAAATGGGTTTGCATGGCGTACTCGCGAATGGGTTGGCCTATCTTGAGCGCCGCCAGACGCCGGATAACCCATGGCCCGGCAAACAGGCCAATGAGCAATGCCGTCATGGCTGCCATGACGGCGCGAAAAGTCAGGTATTGGAAGACCCGAAAAAATCCGAACTCGGGTGACACGGTTTGCAACCAACTGGCCAAACTAAGTAGCATGTTGCGCCTCTTGTATTATTGTGTTTATATGTGTTGCTTGCGCACTAGATGCGGTAATGGCATCGACCACCCGCTCCATCTTCATGAATCGCGAGCCTTTGACCAATACGCTTCGGTAAGCGGCTAGATCGGCCAGCACGCAGGTGTTGAGCGCGTCGATTCCGCCGCAATGCCGGGCGCCAGGGAACACCGCCGCTCCATAGCGCATAAGCTCGCCCATGCACAGCAGGGTTTCGATGCCGCGCTGGGCAGCATACTCGCCAATCTCAGCGTGAAACTCGGGGCCTTGGTCGCCTACCTCCCCCATGTCGCCTAGCACTAACAGGTGGGGCGCAGGCAGGTCGGCCAGGACATCTATGGCAGCGCGCACAGAGTCGGGGTTGGCGTTGTAAGTGTCATCGACGATAGTGATGGGTTTGCTGCCGACCCGTACGCTCAAAGCGCGGGAGCGGCCTTTGACCGCTTCAAAGGACTCCAGGCCATGCGCAATGGTGGACAGTGGCAACCCTGCAGCGATGCATGCGGCGATGGCTGCCAATGCATTTTTTACGTTATGCCGTCCAGCGATGGCCAGCTTGAAAACCATTCCACCCAGTGGGGTAGCCGCGCGCACGCGCCAGGCACCGTCCTCCCA
>JAYWHJ010000344.1:0-16246 GCA_043777795.1 Polaromonas sp.
AAGCGCCGGGGCAGTCAAGGGTGGTAACTAGCCGAGAGAAAAGTCCCGTGATTACCCGTTTGATCGCCGACCACGTAAGCAAGACACTGTCGGTGGTGCGCTCAGCGCAGCGGCATAAAGGAGGAGGCAGCGGCCCTAGGCCGCAACGGAGGACAGCCGCGGAGCTGAGTATGCCGCCGACCTGCTCCCGCACAAGACTTGCCAAGCCCCCCTGCGCACGCAACCCACATGCTCCCGTACAAAACTAGTGCAAAAAAGCCTTTAACTTGCCAACACACCCAGCGCCTGCGCCATATCGGCCTGCAAATCCCGCACATCTTCCAAACCAATATTGAAGCGCACCAAGGTACCACGGTAAGGCCAATGGGCGACCGTAGCATCGCGCATGCTGAGGATGTCATAGGGCACTACCAAGCTTAGGTGGCCACCCCATGAGTAGCCGAGCTTAAAGAGCTTGAGCGCATCGCAAAACGCATCGACCTGCGCGCTGGTGTACCGTTCTTTGAAGACAATGCTGAAAAGACCAGCCGCATGACCCTCATCTTTAGTGGAATTTGCTACAGTATTAGCAGCTTCTCCGGCATGATTCTGCTGGGTACAAAGCTGTTTCCAATGTTGATGACCAGGCGCACCGGGCAGCGCGGGGTGCAGCACGGCGTCTACCTCCGGGCGGGTTTGCAGCCATGCGGCTAGCTGACGAGCCGCACCATCGTGGGCTCTGTAGCGCAGCGCAATGCTGGGCAGATTGCGCAGCACCAGCTCGGCGTCGTTAGCGGCTACGCCCACGCCGATGCGCATGTGGGTGAGTTTGATTTTCAGGCCGAGTGCTTCGTCGCGCGTCACGACACTGCCCATCAATACGTCGCCACCGCCGCTGGGGTATTTGGTGAGGGCCTGGATGCTGATGTCTACGCCCGCGCCCTTGCCGTCCAGGTCAAAGGCATTGAAGGCCAGCCCGGCACCCCAAGTGTTGTCGATGGCGCACAGCACGCCGCGCGCTTTGCATACGCGCACCAAAGCGATCAAGTCTGGAAACTCCATCGTCACCGAGCCAGGCGCCTCCAGCCACACCAGCTTGGTTTTGTGGGTGATCTTGGCCGCCAGGTCAGCGGCATCCATGCTATCGTAGTAGCGGTGGCTAATACCAAACTGCGCCAGCTCACCAGTGGCCAACACCTTGCCGGGGCCATAAGCGTTGTCAGGGATCAGCAGCTCGTCTCCGGTGGCCAGCATGGCAAAGTCTACGTTGGCTATCGCAGCCAATCCGCTGGGCACCAGCACGCACTGCAAGCCGCCTTCTAGCGCAGCAATGCGCTCCTCCAGAATGAAGGTGGTGGGCGTACCGTGCAGCCCGTACGTGTAGCCAGATTTATCCTTCCATTCCCGCGTGCGCATGGCTGCCACGTTCGGGAAAATGACCGTCGAGGCCTTGTGCACCGCCGTTTGGGGCGCGGCGAAGGTGCTGGGTGGAAGGTAGGGGTGGTGGATGAGGTGGGTAATTGCTTGCGTCATGGCTTATGTTAGCCGCAAATGGGCTGGAGACTGCCGACATACAGCTTGGCCGTAGGCGCTTGGGTTTTAGAATGGCCCACAAAAAAGCCGTCTCGCGACGGCTTTTGAAACATGGGTCAGTGGGGGATTCAAACCTTCCACTTCTCGATCAACTTCTCTGGAGTGAGGTTGTCGTAGCCTTCAAACGGTTGATGAATCCAGGGATTGGTGGGCAAATAGTCCACCGAATAGTCAGGCTGGAAGGCTGACACGCCTTTGGTCCAGATGACCGCAGTGCGCAGCTCGGTGATGGGTTCGTAATTGTTGCGCAGCGAGTCGACCACCGCGTTGAGGGTGTGGCCGGTGTCGGCCAGGTCGTCGACCAGCAGCACTTTGCCTGCGATCTCGCCTTTGGGCGTGGTGATGTAACGGGCAATGTCCAGATGGCCCTGCACGGTGCCTGCCTCGGCGCGGTACGAGCTGGTGGACATGATGGCCAGGGGTTTGTTGAAGATGCGCGAGAGGATGTCTCCAGGGCGCATGCCGCCGCGTGCCAGGCACAGGATGGTGTCAAACTGCCAGCCCGACTGGTGCACTTTGATGGCCAGTTTTTCGGTGAGGTTATGGTATTCGTCGTAGCTGACGTATAAATGTTTGCCGTCTTCGGTGAGCATGGTGCGCCTTCTTTAGTGTGAGTGGGATGGAAAAAATGTCAACACAGTTACTACATTTTTCATAGCTGCTCCCGCAATATTCTATTGGGCTACAGCCATTTTTTCTTATAAATTACACCCTGGTATACAGCTTCTCATGCAGCAAACGGGTGCTGCATCATGATGGTGTGGTCGCGATCCGGGCTGGTGGAGACGATGTGGATCGGCACGCCGGTGACTTCTTCGATTCGTTTTAAGTACTTTTGCGCATTGGTGGGCAGCTTGGCGTAATCGACCACGCCGACGCTGGACTCGGTCCAACCCGGAAGGCTTTCATAAATGGGCACGCAGCGCTCAATTTCTTCCGCACCCATGGGCAGCAGGTCGATGGTCTCGCCATCCAGCGTGTAGCCTACGCAGAGCTTGAGCTCGGTCAAGCCGTCCAGCACGTCGAGTTTGGTGATGCACAGGCCGCTCAGGCCGTTGACCTGGGCGCTACGCTTGAGCAGGGCGGCGTCAAACCAGCCGCAGCGGCGGTAGCGGCCAGTGACCACGCCGCGCTCAGCACCCACGGTGCTCATGTGGTAGCCGGGGGTGCCTTCTTTTTGCCACTCCAACTCGGTGGGGAACGGGCCGCCACCTACGCGGGTGCAATAGGCTTTGGTGATGCCCAAAATGTAGTGAAGCAAGCCTGGGCCTACGCCAGAGCCTGCGGCAGCGTTGCCCGCAACGCAGTTGCTGGAGGTGACGAAGGGGTAAGTGCCGTGATCAATGTCCAGCAGCGTACCCTGGGCGCCCTCAAACAACAGGTTGCTACCGGCTTGGTGCGCGGCGTTAAGCTCGCGCGAGACGTCGGCCATCATCGGACGAATGACTTCGGCGCAGCGCATGGCGTCGTCGTACGCCGGCTGAAACTCCACGGCGCTCGCGCCCAAATAGGTGGTCAACACATGGTTGTGCAGCGCTAGCAATTCACGCAGCTTAGTGGCAAAACGCTCTGGGTATTTCAAGTCTTGCACGCGCAGGGCGCGGCGGGCAATTTTGTCTTCATAAGCAGGGCCCACGCCTTTGCCGGTGGTGCCAATTTTCTCAGCGCCGCCTTGGCCGCGTTTGATTTCGCGGGCAATGTCCAGTGCTGAGTGGAAAGGCAAAATCAGTGGGCATGACTCGCTCACGCGCAGGCGCGAGCGCACTTCTACGCCAATGGCCTCTAACCCGGCAATTTCTTTCATCAGGTGCGCTGCGTCAAGCACCACGCCGTTGCCGATATAGCACTTCACACCTGGGCGCATGATGCCACTTGGAATCAAATTGAGCGCGGTTTTAACCCCGTTGATCACCAAAGTGTGGCCGGCATTGTGGCCGCCGTGAAAACGCACGACGCCTTGGGCTGACTCGGTGAGCCAATCGACCAGCTTGCCTTTGCCTTCGTCGCCCCACTGGGTGCCCACCACTACTACATTACGCCCTGTGGCGGCCTTGCCTATTGTTGAAATCATCGTGTCTATACCGTTAGATTAAGAGAAGTCGAGCGCAGTTACTCGCTCGAATCAGATTGCTTTGACTACCCATTGGCCCGCAGCTTGCACCAGCTCACGGTCACAGGTGAATTCTTGTACTTCGTGTTCGTGCCCGGGCAGCACGCACACCACCGTTTCGCCGCGTGCGCGCAGGCCTTGCACTGCGGCGCGCAGCTGGGCCTCTTCGCCCCACGGTGCACGAACAGCGGCCTTAAGAGCGCGGGTGGGTACGACGCCCACCAGTTCTTTCACGTCCAGGCTAAAGCCCGCTGCCGGACGGTTGCGGCCAAACACCGAGCCTACTTCGTCGTACCGACCCCCGCGCACCAACGCGTCGGTGGCACCAGGGGTGTATATGGCAAAACGCACACCCGTGTAGTAAGCGTACCCGCGCGAGTCGGCCAGGTCAAAGCTCACCTTCACCTGGGGTTGCGCAGCTTGTATGCGGTCTGCCATCTGCTTCAAATTCAATAGCTGCTCCCGCATTGAATTATTATTCTGGAAGGCTTTTTCTGCTTCAATCAGCACCTTATCATCACCATAAAGGTGCACCAGCACTGCCAAACCATCGCGGTTAGAGGCTGGAAAGCTGACTGTCAGTTCGGCCAAAGTAGCGGCATCTTTGGCAGCCAGCGCGGCGTGCACTTGCTCCAGCAGGGAAGGCGTAGCGCTCACGCCGGTCAGCAGGCTGCGAACCAAGCGCGCATCGGCCAGATCGACGGTAATGTCTTTGACCCCTGCTCGATGTAGACAGTCGATCGCCAGCAGCAGTACTTCCAGATCGGCCTCAGCACCTGCGTGGCCATAGATCTCGGCACCCAACTGCAGTGGTTCGCGTGTGGCGTGGGGCTTGGCAGGCGCAGTGTGCAGCACTGGGCCGCAATAGCACAGGCGGGCAACGCCGCTGCGGTTGAGCAGGTGGGCGTCAATACGGGCTACTTGAGGCGTGGTGTCAGCCCGCAGACCCATGGTACGGCCTGAGAGCTGGTCTACCAGCTTGAAGGTTTGCAGGTCAAGCGCCTCGCCCGTCCCGGTGAGCAGCGATTCGAGGTATTCCAGCTGCGGCGGCATTACCAGCTCATAGCCGTAACTGCGCGCAGTGTCTAGCAGCTCGCGACGCAGTTCTTCGATATGCCGGGCCTCGGAAGGCAAAACGTCGGAAATATGATCGGGCAATACCCAGGCGGACATGGAAATGGGCGCTAGGGGAAAGCGCAGGCTGTTAAAGACATGATTTTACCGGGCTTATGCAGGGGTTTTGGCGCAGCGTGCCGCTTTTTGCGTGCGTTTTGCACCATTGGAGGCTGGTAGAACGGCGCGCGCTAACTGGCCAGCCAGAGCAAAATCAAACCCGCCAAAATGCTGGCAATTCCGTAAAAACGAATTTGTCCATCATGCAGTTTGAGCACTTGCTCAAACATCCGCCGCCATGCGCCCGGTGAAATAAAAGGCAGCAGGCCTTCGATGACCAAAACCAACGCCAGTGCAGCCCAAATGTGATCCATATGATTCTAGGTTGCCGGGTTATCTGCGGCCCCGTTTGGCTGCCTTGCTGACTCAGCGGTCTTCTGGAAAACTGCGCTGAGGCTGGCAGTGGGTTACCGATTCGCCGCTGCGGCCCCGCCCGGGCCTCCCGTACGCATGGCTTTAAAGAACTCTGAAGACGGATCAATCACCATCACGTCGCTTCTCTTGCTGAAGCTGGCTTTGTAAGCGTCTAGGCTGCGGTAAAACTGGGCAAACTGTGCGTCGCGGCCGAAGGCCTCGGCGTACAAGGCAGCGGCTTTGGCATCGCCATCGCCTTTGACTTTTTGCGCGTCGCGGTAGGCCTCGGCAATCAATACTTCGCGCTGACGGTCCGCATCAGCGCGAATTTTTTCGCCTTCAGCTCCACCGGTGGAGCGCAACTCGTTGGCCACCTGCTGGCGCTCTGACTTCATACGCTGGTAAACCGAATCGGCCACCGAGGCGGGAAAGTCCACGCGCTTGATGCGCACATCCACAATTTCAATGCCGAAGGTTTTGGCATCGTCGATCAAACGCTGTTGCACACCCTGCATGATTTTGTCGCGGTCGGTAGACAGCACATCTTTGACCGTGCGCTTGGTCACCTCAGAGTTCAGCGCATCTTGCACCACCGAGGTCAGGCGCGCTTCAGCGGTTTGAATATTCGTGCCGCCCGAGTTGTTACGAATGAACTGGCGCGCATCGGCAATGCGCCACTTGACCAACCAATCGACCACCAGGTTTTTCTTCTCTGCCGTTTGAATCGAGCCGGTCTCTGGGCTGTCTAGGGTCAGAACTCGGCGGTCAAGGAAAACCACGTTTTGGAAGGGCTGGGGCAGCTTAAAGCGCAGGCCAGGTTCAGTGATGACTTCTTTGATCTGGCCAAACGAGTACAGCACGCCAAATTGGCGCTGGTCCACTACAAATAAAGTAGAGGCTAAAACTGCCAGCGCAACCAGCAGGGTGGAAATAATCAGTCCGAGTTTGTTCATGTTGTTTTCTCCCTATCAACGGCTATCGCGGTCACGGGTGCGGCTGGCATCGCGCGAACGGGGATCGGGCACGGTGGGCAGCACAGGTGCTGCGCCAGCAGCTGCGGAGCTGGTAGCGCTAGGTACTGTCAAAATGTCAGCGCCCGGGTTGGACGACATTTGCATAATTTTGTCGAGCGGCAAATACAAAAGATTGTTGCCCTGCTTGGAGTCCACCATCACTTTGGTGACGCCGCTGTAGATTTGCTGCATGGCATCGGTGTACATGCGGTCACGTGTGACCTGGGGTGCTTTTTGGTACTCTGCGTACACCGATTTAAAGCGCTGCGCATCACCTTCTGCGCGGGCAACCACGTTGGATTTGTAGCCGTCTGCCTCTTCCTTCAGACGAGCGGCGGTACCTTTAGCGCGCGGCACCACGTCGTTCGCATAAGCTTGGCCTTCGTTTTTCAGGCGGTCACGGTCTTGGCCGGCTTTGAGTGCATCGTCAAACGCAGCCTGCACAGGCTCGGGCGGTTGCACGTTTTGGATGTTCACAGTCTGGATCAAAATGCCGGTCTTGTAACGGTCTAGCTGCGCCTGCACGCTTTTCACTACGTCGCGCTGGATGGATTCGCGGTCTTTGTTCAGCACCGTGTCCATCGTACCTTTGCCCACCACTTCGCGGATGGCGGACTCTGCGGCTTTGGTCACTGCGTCATCCGGGTTACGGTTTTGGAACAGGTAGTCGGCTGCGCTCTTCAGCCGATACTGGATGGTGAACTTAATGTCCACAATGTTCTCGTCTTGCGTGAGCATGGACGATTCTTTCAGGCCGGTGGCTTGGGCACCGCTACTGCGACCAATCTCGACCGAGCGCAACTGAGTGAGCGCCACCGTTTCGTGCCGCTCGATGGGGTACGGCATACGCCAGTTAAAACCGGCCTCGCGTGTGCCCTTGAGCTCACCAAATCGGGTGATCACCGCCTGCTGGCCTTCTTGCACAATGAAAAAACCTGTGCCGAGCCATATGAGGGCGGCGATGAGTGCGATCAAACCTACACCAATGCCAGCGGACTTCATATCGGGCTGAAAGCCGCCTCCTGAGCCACCACCACCACTGCCACCTTGGTTATGCCGGTTCCAGTCGGTAGGCTGGTTGTTACCGCTGGGCTTCTTGCCGCCAAACAGGCCATTAAGTTTTTTGTTGAAATCGCGCCACAGCTCGTCCAGATCGGGCGGGCCTTGGTTCGGGCCTTTGGAGCCGCCACCTTGCCCAGCGCTACCGATGGGGCGCACGTTGGAAGGCTCCGGTGCCGGTGCAGAGCTCGGCGCCGAAGCGGGAGCAGCATCAGGCGCGGGCGCAGCGCTCTCCCCACCCGATGCAGGCTTATCGTCACTGCGGCCCCATTTGCCATCATTGAGGTTAAACATGCCGCGCAGGCCGCGTGCGATGGCAGCAGGTAGCGCGCTGAGGCCGGAGGAAATAACAATGGGGTTCATGTGAGGAAGTGGTTTAACTCTATTTTACGCGTGGTGATGAGTGCATTGTGCCTAATACTGAAGGCGCATCCAAGTTTGGCCCGAATTGTGTGTCATCTTGTGGGGCTGCTAGCCCACTTTCTGTTGCAAATTCGCCCTGCCCCACCGCATGACTGGCACCTTTGACCACACTCGCCCGCTCGGCCAGCAACTCACGCAAGCCATGTACACCCAGGCCATCACGGGCGCTGACGAACACGCGTGCGTGGGAGATGCCGTCTAGTTCATACATATCGCGCAAGTGCAGGGGCCAGCGCTCTTTTTCAATGGCGTCGAGCTTATTGAACACCAGCACCTGGGGCACTGTGGCAGCGCCGATCTCTTCCAACACGCGCTGCACTTCGCTGATTTGCTCAGTAAAGTTGGGGTTAGCGGCGTCCACCACATGCAGCAGCAAGTCAGCTTCAGCGGCTTCTTGCAGCGTGGCCTCAAACGCATCAATCAAACCATGCGGCAAGTCGCGGATAAACCCGACTGTGTCTGACAAGCTTACAGATTGTGTGGCATCGCCCAGATACAGCGAGCGCGTGGTGGTGTCCAGCGTGGCAAACAATTGATCGGCCACATAGGCCTTGGCTTTCACCAAGCTGTTGAACAAGGTAGATTTACCCGCATTGGTATAGCCCACTAGCGAAATGCCAAAGTGGTTATTGCGTCCGCGCTGACGACGCTGGGTACCACGCTGCTTTTTGACCTGCTCAAGCCGTGCTTTGGTGCGCTTGATGGTCTCGCCAATCATGCGACGATCCAGCTCGATTTGCTTCTCACCGGGGCCACCGCGTGCGCCCACGGCACCGCGCTGGCGCTCCAGGTGGGTCCAGCGGCGTACCAAGCGGGTAGACAGGTATTGCAGGCGCGCCAGCTCAACTTGCAGCTTGCCTTCATGGCTTCGGGCGCGCTGGGCAAAAATCTCCAGGATCAGCAGGGTGCGGTCATTCACTGCCAAGCCGATATGGCGCTCCAGGTTGCGTTGCTGAGCGGGGCTGAGGGACTGGTCAAACAGTATCTCGGTCGCGCCGCAAGCTTCAGCGAGTGCTTTGATCTCGTCGGCTTTGCCTGTTCCTATGAACAGCGCCGCATCAGGGGCTTTGCGTTTGCAGGTGATGCGCTGCACAGGCGTGAGGCCTGCTGTTTGTGCCAGCAGGCCGAGCTCTTCTAGCTCGGCGTCAAAGTTGGGGAGCCCCAGGTCAACGCCCACCAATACGACCGATGCGGTCGTTGAATCTTCACTGTGCAGGAGAGGCTCCTGGTGCAGCGTCTTCTTCGGTATGCACGTTGGTAAATGCTACTGCACGACCGGGGACAATGGTGGAAATTGCATGCTTGTAGACCATTTGCGTGACGGTGTTGCGAAGCAGCACAACATACTGGTCAAAGGACTCAATTTGTCCTTGCAGCTTGATACCGTTCACCAGGTAAATCGACACGGGCACGTGCTCGCGGCGCAATTGGTTTAAGAACGGGTCTTGTAAAAGTTGGCCTTTGTTGTTGCTCACGATATTCTCCGTGTTCAAGAGTGAGTTGATTAAAATTAAATACGACTCTCGAACATACCATAGACTTCTGTAAAAACCAAAAAGTTCAGCGAAAGCCAGTGACCGTTGGAGGTTTTTAGTCTTTGTCAGCGTAGGGGTTGCTGGACGACTTCATCTCAACACGCATCGGCGTACCGGTGAGATCAAAGGCTTTGCGAATCCGGCCTTCCAAATATCTTTTGTAGGAATCCGTAACACCTTCCAGCGAATTGCCATGCACCACCACGACCGGCGGGTTCATGCCGCCTTGGTGGGCATAGCGCGGCTTGGGGCGGAACATGCCCGAGCGCTGGGGAGCCTGGAACTGCACGGCCTCCATCAGCAAGCGGGTGAGCACTGGGGTAGACATTTTGCAAGTGGCCGACTTGTGCGCCTGCGCGATGGACTTCCACACGGGCGCCAAACCCTGACGTTTGGTGGCCGAAATCATATGGATGTTGGCAAACTTCAAGAAGCTCAAACGCAGCTCGATAGAGCGGTTTAGCAACTCGCGCTGGTAGCTGTCTACCGCGTCCCATTTGTTCACTGCCACCACCACCGCGCGGCCTGAATCGAGAATGTAGCCAGCGATGTGGGCGTCTTGGTCCGTCACTCCTTGGGTAGCGTCGAGCAGCAGCAAGACGACGTTGGCAGACTCAATGGCCTGCAAAGTTTTAACGACGGAGAATTTTTCGATCGCTTCAAACACCTTGCCTTTGCGGCGAATGCCTGCGGTATCGATCAGCTCGAACAGCACGCCGTCGCGCTCAAATGGCACGCTGATGGCGTCGCGCGTAGTACCGGGCATGTCAAAGGCAACCAAGCGCTCCTCGCCCAGCCAAGTGTTGATCAAGGTGGATTTGCCGACGTTGGGACGGCCAGCGACAGCCAGCTTGATCGCCCCACTGTCTGCGATAGCCTCTTCTTCCGCATCCAGGTTCAGCGGTGCAAACGCCAAGTCCAGAAGCTCTTTCATACCCTGCCCGTGCGAGGCAGAAATGGGCATGACATCGCCTAGACCCAAGGCGTAAAAATCCGATACCTGGTGGCCTTCTTTAAGGCCTTCGGCCTTGTTAGCTGCCAGCAGCGTGGGCTTGCCCAGCTTGCGCAGGTAGTTGGCAATATCGTAGTCTTGCGCGCTGATGCCTTCGCGGGCATCGACCACAAAAATAACTACATCAGCCTCAGCCACCGCCTGGCGGGTTTGCTTAGCCATTTCTTTGTATATGCCGCTCTCGGCTGTAGGCTCAAATCCCCCCGTGTCGATCACGATGTACTCGTGCTTGCCCTGCTTGCCATTGCCGTAATGGCGGTCGCGCGTGAGGCCCGCAAAGTCGGCCACGATGGCATCGCGCGACTTGGTTAAGCGGTTAAAAAGGGTCGATTTGCCGACGTTGGGACGGCCGACTAATGCCAACACTGGTTTCATGGGTTGGCTTCTGTAAAAATTATTCGGGCGCAAAACCGTAGATGCCGCCATTGCGGGTCACCACGATCAAATTGCCGGCGGCCAGCACGGGGCTAGCGGCGATGGCGGAGTTGTCGGTGCTCAGGCGGTTCAGAGCTGAGCCATCTTCACGGGAGAGTAAATGCACCAAGCCAGTGCTATCGCCAATCACCACGGTCCGGCCCACCACCAAAGGGGCAGTGAGGTAGCGGTACTGCAGACGCTCGGTGACCCAGGCGCGCTCGCCATCGGCCATGCGCCAAGCCACCACTTTGCCATCGCTCTCGGTACCGACTACCAAGCGGTCATCGCCGTGCACTCCTTCAGCGCCATTGGCAACTTTGCTCCAAAGCAAAATGCCGCGCGCGGCGTTCACGCAGCCCACGGCAGCCTGAAAGGCGCGTGCGCAGACGATATCGCCAGCGCGGTTGGTACGGCCCACCAGATCCACCAATCGCTCCACTTCGTTGGTGCCGCGCGGCGAAGCGATGGGCGCCTCCCAACGCACGCTGCCGTTGTTGGGGTTCAACCCGACCAAACGGCCCGCCAAACCCACCACCAAAGTGTCGCCCACAGCCAGAATGGTGCCCGGTTGCTTGAGCACCAAAGGTTCGCCCGGGCGCTGCTGCACCCACAGTTTGCGACCTGTAGCGCCGTCCAGCGCGGTCACCGAACGATCCGCCGCCAATGCAAACACCCGACCACCGGCCACCAAAGGAGCAGTGAACGACTGAGCGGGCAGCTTGACGCGCCACAATTCTTTGCCGCCGTCCAGGGCCACCACTTCGTTGCTGCGGGTGATGACGGCGGTCAACTTGCCGTCGCTCCCCGCGCCAGTAGCCAAAGCCCCGCCTGCTGTGGCGCGCCATTGGTCTTTGCCGGTAGCTGCGTCCAGAGCGGCCACCGTACCGTCGTTGGAGGCAAAAATAATGCTCGTGCCCACCACCACTGGGGCTGCGCCAGCGGGCACTTCCCCAATACGGTTGGTCCAAGCTTGGCGCACACCGAGCAAGGCGGTATTGGCACCCAACTCAGCCGGTAAGGGGCGTTTGGATCCGCTAGAGCATGCCGACAGCAGCGTAGAGGTCGCTACTATAACGATAGCTGCTCTCGCAATATTCCATTTGGCTAGAGGCCTGAAATGCTTAAAAATAGAGCTTGAGCGCAGGGCTGAAGGCATTATTTTTTATCCCCAGTCGCAGCGGGCTCAGATTTAGTCGCGCCGGGCGTGATGGTCATCGCCCCAGCAGAAGCTGCTCCAGCGGGTGCCGCAACAGCGTCTTTAGCGACTGCATTCACTGGCGCAGTCATCGGAGCAGGAGCGGCGACAGCGGCCGCAGCCACCTTGGCAGGCGTGGGGTCGACCCCCAGAGAGTTGAGTTTGACCTCGACCAAGCGGCGGTACTCAGTGCGCTCGTCAAAGGCTTTGTAGGCCTTTTCGTATTCGGCTTTGGCTTCAGGTTTTTTGCTTTGAGCCATCAAAATGTCGCCGCGCCGATCGGCCACCAAAGCGGCAAAATCTTTAGGAAAACTGCCGTCAAGCTGTTTCCATGCATCGTCATAGGCTTTGGCATCGACCAGCAAGGCGGCCAAACGTAGCTTGGCCACGGCTTTGTAGCTGTCGTCTGACCCTTTGTCGGCCACCCATGCCAACGCAGCTTTGGCGCCGTCCAGATTGCCTTTTTCCTGCATCTGCTTGGCAGCCAAAAGGCCTGCCTGTCCTGCGTACACAGTGCCACCGAACTTGTCCTTCATGTCGGAGAACGCACGCTCCACCTTGACTGTATCGCCAGACAGAGCGGCCAGCTCCACTTGGTCGTACATGGTGGAGGCTTGCGCTGCCTGGCTGCGCTGCCAATAGTGGTAGCCGTTATAGGCGGCGATGGAGCCAAACACCACGATCAGCGCAGAGCTGATGAGGTTGCCGTATTGCTTCCAAAAGCCCTTGAGTTGGTCAAGTTGCTCTTGTTCTTGAAGGTCTAAATGTTGAATTGCCATAGTGCGATTGTAGTGGGACGCCCGGGGTTGCCCCGCAAATGCCCTCGGTTGGTGAAAACTTCAGAGTTTCAGAGCCTGTGCCAACACTGCCGGTTGGTCTAATGCGAATAGTTGCTGCGCCGCTGGCGCTAAAGCACCACCCTCGCTGCGCAAGGATTTCAAGGCTACACTGCCCTGCGCCAGCTCGTCCGCGCCAAAAATGAGTGCATAGCGCGCGCCACTGCCGTCGGCTTTTTTGAACTGGCTTTTGAAACTGCCCATGCCCTCGCCAGCCACAGCAGAGGCATGCATTTGCACCGCGACACCGGCCGCGCGCAAGCTTTGAATCAATCCCATGGCGACACCGAGCGCCTGCACATCCGGAATCACCGCATACACGTCGGGCACTGGCTCGGGCATTGGCACACCCTGCTCTTTGATCAGTTCGAGCACCCGCTCCACGCCCAGCGCCCAGCCCACGGCCGGGGCGGCCTTGCCGCCAATCATTTCGATCAAATAATCGTAGCGCCCGCCACCGCAAATGGTGCCTTGCGCGCCCAGGCTGGTGGTAATGAACTCGAACACGGTCAAGTTGTAATAGTCCATGCCGCGCACCAAGCGCGGGTTGATGGAAAAAGCCACGCCGTTGGCATTGAGAATCGCTTTGACCTGCTCGAAATGGGCCAATGATTTTTCGTCCAAAAACTCGATCAATTGAGGCGCATTGTTCACCAGCACCTGCATGCTCGGGTTTTTAGTGTCCAGAATACGCAACGGGTTGGTATGCAGGCGGCGCTTGGCCTCTTCGTCCAGCTGCTCGGCTTTACTTTCAAAATAGGCGATCAAGGCTGCACGGTGCGCCTTGCGCTCATCGGGTTGCCCCAAGCTATTGAGTTCCAAGCGTACATCGGCTATGCCCAGCTCTGCCCAGAGCTGGTGCGCCAGCAAAATGATTTCGGCATCCACCTCAGCGCCACCAAAGCCCAGCGCTTCGGCACCTATTTGGTGAAACTGGCGGTAGCGCCCGCGCTGGGGCCGCTCGTGGCGAAACATGGGGCCCATGTAGTACAGGCGCTTGCCACCCTCGTAGAGCATGGAGTGCTCGACCACAGCGCGCACCACGCCCGCGGTGTTTTCCGGGCGCAGGGTGAGCGGATCGCCGTTTAAACGGTCCTCAAACGAATACATTTCTTTTTCGACAATATCCGTCACCTCGCCCAAGCCGCGCACGAACAATGGTGTGGGCTCGACGATAGGTGTGCGGATGTTGCGGTAGGCGTAGCGCGCCATGAGGTCGCGCACCTTGTCTTCCAGCCATTCCCAGCGCGCCGACTCGGGCGGCAGGATGTCGTTCATCCCTTTGACTGCCGTCAATTTCGTATTGCTCACTTCAACTTTTCTCTCTGCAATTTTTATGCGGCAACCACTTCGGTCTGACCAAAGCGTTTTTCAATGTAGTTTTCTACCAGCACTTGGAACTCATTGGCAATCCCTTCGCCACGCAAAGTCAGCGCCTTCTCGCCGTCGATAAACACCGGCGCAGCCGGTGCCTCGCCCGTGCCTGGCAAGCTGATACCAATGTCGGCATGCTTGCTCTCACCCGGGCCGTTCACGATACAGCCCATGACGGCCACCTTGAGATTTTCAACTCCAGGATATTTTTTGCGCCAGATCGGCATTTGCAGGCGCAAAAAGTCGTCGATCTGTTTGGCCAAATGCTGGAAAGTATCACTCGTGGTACGACCGCAGCCTGGGCAAGCCGTCACGCTGGGTACAAAAATACGCAAACCCAGCGACTGCAAAATCTCTGACGCAATCACCACCTCTTGCGTGCGCGCCTCGCCCGGTGCGGGCGTGAGGGACACACGGATCGTGTCGCCAATGCCTTCTTGCAACAAGATGGACAGCGCGGTAGCTGATGCCACCGTGCCTTTGGTGCCCATACCCGCCTCAGTCAATCCTAAATGCAGCGCGTAGTCGCAACGCTTGGCCAATTCGCGGTAGACGCTGATCAAGTCCTGTACGCCCGATACCTTGCAGCTCAAAATAATCTGCTCGCCGCGCATGCCCATGGCTTCGGCTCGCTGCGCAGAATCGATGGCCGAGGTAATCAGCGCCTCGTACATCACTTGCTTGGCTTCCCAGGGCTGGGCGCGCTGACTATTGGTGTCCATCAGGCTGGCGAGCAACTCTTGGTCCAAGCTGCCCCAGTTCACACCGATGCGCACCGGTTTGTTCCACTTCATGGCCGCGTCGATCATCTGGCCAAATTGCTTGTCACGTTTGTCGCCCTTGCCCACGTTGCCGGGGTTGATGCGGTACTTACTGAGTGCCTCGGCGCAGGCGGGCACATCGGTAAGCAAGCGGTGGCCGTTGTAATGAAAGTCGCCAATCAAGGGCACGTCGATGCCCATTTTGTCGAGTTGCTCCCGGATGTACGGCACGGCCTGCGCCGCCTCGGGTGTGTTGACGGTTATACGCACCATCTCTGAGCCGGCAATCGCCAGCTCTTTGACCTGAATGGCGGTACCGATCGCATCGACCGTGTCAGTATTGGTCATGGACTGCACGCGCACCGGGGCGTTGCCGCCGACGGTCACCGTGCGAGGTCCCCACACCACACTGGCCTGGCGCGTATGCCGCAGCTTGGGCAGTGCTACGGCGATGGCCTGCGCCGCGGTGGCGGGTAAACAAAGTGTGCTCATGCTCGGGCTCTCCACTGAAACTTATTTAACTTCAAACCGTAGCACATTGTCACGTACTCGGGCATCGTCCTCAAACGGTTTGCCGCGCACCAACACCTGCGTTTGGTCGGCGCGCCCCACCGTCACGCGCAGGGGTGGTGCGCCATTAGCACCGGCCGCTTCACCTGCTTGCAGAGTGCGGCGCAAAGTCACCTGCCCGCGCGCGTCGATCACTTCTACCCAAGTTTGTCCTTTGGCGCGGAACACTACGATACCTTCAGCTGCCATGGAGGCTTGGGTACTGGCCGACAGATCGGTGCTGATCACCAGCGTCGGGCTGGCCACGGTGGGCGCAGAGGGAGTGACGGATGCTGTCATTCCCGGACTGGCAGGGGCCGTGCGCTCTGGCGGTGTGCCTGCCGCCGTGGTGGCAGTCACGCCAACTTCATTGGTAGAAAACACCGGTGTCCCCGCACCGAGCGCGGTGCCGTTGGAAGGGCTCTCTGCGCCCGGTCCACCGATCGAGGTACTGCTTTTAAAGCCTGCTACGGCGGCGCTGGCAGCCTCACTGGTGTACCGGGACACATCGGGCAGGAGCACCAACACCAAAGCCCCAAGCAGCAAGGCCAGCGCCGCCAGCATGGTCGGTTTGGTCAGCGTGGTAAGTACGCTCTGGCTAGGCCTGTCACCGGGCATCCGAAAGGGGGTATTGATAGCTTGCTGGGTCTGGGTCAAACGCGGCAGATGAGTTTGGGGCAGTTTGGCCAAAATTTCGCCGGGGTCAACCTTCAAAGCTCTGCAGACGCTTGCGGCCAAGGCCCTGGCGAAAACGGCATCAGGCAGCAGGTCTATTTGATCGTTTTCCAGGGCTTCAATTTTTTTGACCGGTACTTTGAGCGATACCGCCAGCGCGGCGATATGCAATCCCTGCGCTTCTCGTG
>JAYWHJ010000345.1:0-5714 GCA_043777795.1 Polaromonas sp.
CGGTGACATTGTCCAGGTCGCGCCGTCCATCGGAGAAAAAGAAACGGAAACCAAATTTTTTGAGTTGATCATCATCCAGATGCCGCTTAAGGCCCAGCACTTTTTCAAAATAATGGGCACCAATCTCTACCGACGACTCCCCCACTTTATGGGCTGCTTTGGGCACTGGATGCTGCCGGCGCTCTATTACCGTAACGGAAAGCCCAGGTACGCGCTGCTTGAGTTGCAAAGACAGGGTCAGGCCGGCTAGGCCGCCGCCCATAATGATCACATCCGAATAGTTTTGATTTGACATACCAATGGCTCCCGATCAGCGTGCAAGATGGCTTGGGTGAGGCATCATCATGGATAATCGATTCGATATCTGCACCATGAAAAAATTACTTCACCCTGCTGTCGCAATATGGCTGTTATTTTCCTTGATTTGTGTGCTGATTGTCAGCCGCGCGCAATTCACGGCAGATATGTCCGCATTTTTACCCCGTGACCCCTCGCCTCGGCAGCAGATTTTGATTGATCAAATCAGTGAAGGCTTTGCATCACGCGCGTTGATCGTGGGCATTGAAGGCGCGGACAGCAGCGTGCTGGCCCAAATATCCAGCAATTTGGGGCAGCAATTGCGCAGCGCCAGCGATTTCTCCAGCGTCAGCAATGGCCAAATGAGCAGCAGTCAAAAAGACCACGAGCTGCTTTTGGCCAATCGATATGTTTTGAGCCCCTCCATGGGGCCAGAGCGAATGACGGTGAGCGGTTTACGCTTGGCGATTGAAGAAAGCTTGGCCGAGGTGGGCAGTTCAACCGGCTTATTTAGCAAAGCGTTGCTGAATCGGGATCCTACAGGTGAGTTGCTAGAGGTACTCAGGCGCGTCATTCCTGCGTCGCAACCCAGCCAAGTGGATGGCGTTTGGATGAATGCGGCCAAAACGCGCGCATTGTTGCTGCTGCAAACACGGGCCCAAGGGTCAGATCTGGATGCACAAGAGGCGGCGCACGCTGTAATTACCCGCAGTTTTACCGAGGTGAAGACCAAGATGGGTGCATCTGCTGGGAGCGTAGTATTGAAGTTTTCAGGGCCAGGCGTGTTTGCGGTAAGTTCCCGCGACACCATCAGACAGGAAGCTGCCCGACTTTCAGCCATCGGCACGGCATTGGTGCTTTGCTTGCTGTGGCTCATCTACCGATCGTTCACCACCTTGCTTTTGGGTATTATCCCGGTAGCGTCAGGTGCCATCGCTGGTGTGGCCGCCGTGGGTTTGGGTTTTCCTGCGGTGCATGCTATGACGCTAGGATTTGGCATTACCTTAATCGGTGAAGCGGTCGACTATGCGATCTACCTTTTTATGCAGCACACAAGGATTGTTGGCGAAAACCTGCAAGAGGGGCAGGAGCGCGCGAAGGCGTTCTCCTCAACTTTTTGGCCCACCATCCGGCTTGGTGTGCTGACATCGGTGTTTGGTTTCAGCACCTTATTGCTTTCAGGCTTTTTGGGGCTTGCCCAACTGGGACTTTTTACCATCGCGGGCATCGTGGTTGCCGCGTTGGTGACGCGCTTTGTTTTGCCGACACTGTTGCCGAAAAACTTCCATATTCGCCAACCTGTCAAGCTGGGCATTTTTCTGGCCAATGCGGTTAAATTTTCAGGACGATTGAAATGGCTGGCCCTGGTGCTTACAGCCGTTGCGGCCGCCACACTGGTGATTCGCTGGGGGAATTTGTGGAGTGTCGAGTTAGGCGGCCTAAGCCCCGTGCCAGAGGCAGCGCAAAAACTGGAGACCGATCTTCGTTCCGACATGGGCGCGGCCGATACCGGAGCTTTGATTGTGATCAAAGCTGCGACTAGCGAATTGGCATTGCAACGGAGCGAGCAAATCGCGGCGTTACTGATGCCATTGGTAGACAAAGGCGCGTTGGGCGGGTTTGAATCGCCCTCTACTTACCTTCCAAGCCAGTTGACGCAGTCCAAACGTCAGTCTGGTTTGCCAGAAGACGCTGAACTACAGCGCCGTGCGGCATTGGCGGTGGAAAATTTGCCCCTGAAGGTTGAAAAGTTAAGCGATTTTTTCACCGATGTGGCCCGTGCAAGAATTGCAAAACCATTGACCCGAGCTGACTTGGAGAACACCTCCTTCAGCCTGGGGGTAGATGCTCTCCTCATGCAGGGCAGTAAATCGCCCCATGAATGGACGGCGTTGTTGGTTCTCAAGCCGGCAGTGCGCAACGGAGCAGTGGATGAACTGAAACTGCACACCGTCAATGACGCGCTGGCCGGATTGAGCGTGCAAGCGAAAGCGACTACCTACGTGGTACAAATCGGCGCCGAGGCAAGCAATTTGTACCAAGCCTATTTGCGCGAAGCGATAGCGCTGTCAGCCGCTGGTTTTGTGGCTATTATTGTTTTGCTGTGGGTGTCTTTGCGTTCATTGACGCGGGTAGTGCGTGTGGTCACTCCGCTTTTGGCTGCGGTCACTATCGTGGCCGCTGGAGTCGTACTGTTCAAAGGCAGCCTGAGCTTGCTGCACCTTATTGGCTTGCTGCTCGTCATTGCGGTAGGCTCTAACTATGCATTATTTTTTGACCAAGGGTCTGAGAATAAATCGTCGGCAACATCAGTGGGCAATTCGTACAACATGTTGTGCTCGCTATTATTTGCTAACCTGACCACCGTGTTGGGGTTTGGATTGTTGGCATTTTCGTCCGTACCGGTCATGAATGCCATCGGGTTGACGGTAGGTGCGGGGACTTTTCTTGCACTTGTGTTGTCCGCTGTCTTCGCGGCGCAGCCTGCCATCGAAGCAGGCAGCGTAGTTTAAAATTTCGCACTTTTGGCGCATGAAAATAACATCCTTATGCCTTGTTATTGCGGCCGCATTGCTACCCGCATGCATGTTTTCAAGATCCACTGAAGGCCCTATGCAACTGGTTGATGATTTACTTGCCTGCGACGCTCGCCCGACCACCTTGATTGTCATGTTGCCAGGGGTTTATGACAAACCTCAGGATTTTCTAGACCAGGGTTTTGTCAAAGCAGTGCGAGATCGCAGCATTAATGCCGATGTTCAATTGGCCGATGCCCATCTTGGATACTATAACAATCAGCAAATTGTGAATCGCTTGCATGATGAAGTGATGATGCCGGCCAAAGCAAAAGGTTATCAAAAGATTTGGCTGGTAGGCATCTCATTGGGCGGCTACGGCTCCATGCTCTACAGCATGAGCAAGCCTGGCTTGGTTGACGGATGGTTCACCATGGCACCTTATATGGGCTCCAGAGAAGTGCCTACAGAAGTGCAAAGCCAAGGAGGTCTGCAAACGTGGTCATCCAGTGTGCAGGGTAATTTGGACGTCGATCTGTGGCGTTGGCTCAAGGGCTACACGCAGCAGAAACCCGATCTTCCACTGGCGTACATTGGTTTTGGAACCAGCGACCGATTTGTAAAACCCAACACCTTGCTTGCAGATGCGTTACCCAAAGAGCGTAGTTTTGCCATCCCAGGCGGGCATGACTGGGAGACTTGGCTGAAATTGTGGGCCGGTTTTTTGGATGTTGCACCTTTGCCCCGCTTTGACAAGCGCTCTTCCCCATGTGGAGCGCGCTAACCGTATGCTGAGAACTTGGCGGCCTTCAAAAGCAATCTTGGCATCGGTAGCGTTGCATGTGGGTGCTGTCGTGGCGCTGCTGGCGGGGCTGGCGTGGCCTTGGGTGATAGGCGTCGTGCTGGCCAACCATTTAGCACTGACTGCCGCTGGCTTGTGGGCTCGCAGCACCTTACTGGGTGCCAATATCACCCGTATGCCTGACTCATGGTGCGAGGCGAAACATGTGGCTCTGACCTTGGATGACGGCCCCAATCCAGACGTCACCCCTCAGGTGCTGGACATGCTCGACGCCTTCAGTGCCAAAGCAAGTTTCTTTTGCCCAGGGCACGCCATAGAAACCTACCCTCAACTTGCCCGTGAAATCATACGCAGGGGCCACAGCATTGAAAACCACAGCTACGGGCACAAACACCACTTTTCGTTGATGGGCATGGGTACCTTGCGCCAAGACATAGAAAAAGCCCAAAAAATAATCACCCACACTACTGGCTATCAACCCAGGTATTTTCGCGCTCCGGTCGGCCTGAGAAGTCCTTTGCTAGACCCCGTGTTGCAGAGTTTGAACTTGAAGCTGGTCAGTTGGACGCGCCGTGGTTTTGACACCATCACCAACGATCCCGCCACGGTATTGGCGCGCTTGGAGCGCGACCTCCGTGCGGGCGACATTTTGCTTTTGCACGACGGAAACAGCGCCACGACGAAAGACGGCAAACCCGTGGTCCTGGAAGTGCTGCCCAAGTTGTTGGCGGTGTTGCACGGCGCCGGGCTGCAAGCAGTGGCGCTAAACTACGTGCCTATCAAGACTTGAGCGAACTGCCGGCATGACACCATTTGAAAAGCGATTATTCGACAGCGCCGTCGCGCCCTATGTCCAGGCCGGGAAATTTGCCATGCACTTCGCCAGAGGCAAGCTCTCTGGCGACCCGGTGTTCAAAGAGATATTACAACGCGGCCTTATTGCTTCAGACTCCCATGTCGTCGATATTGGCTGCGGGCAAGGCCTGCTCAGTGCCTGGCTGCTGGCTGCGGGCAATTTGGCGTACGATGCCGATTGGCCTCAACACTGGGCGGCCGCTCCGCGCAACGTCACGGTCCAAGGTATTGAGCTGATGCCCGCTGACGTCGAGCGGGCCAGGACGGCCCTCAAGGCGCAAGCGAGCCGCTTTAGCTTTGAGGTGGGTGATATGTGCACCAGTGTATTTGGCAAGGCCCAATCCGTGGCCATTTTGGATGTCTTGCACTACGTGCCTTACCCTGCACAAGAAGAGGTGTTGGAGCGCGTGCACGATGCCCTATCGCCCAGCGGATTGTTGATTTTGCGTATTGGTGACGCGGCAGGTGGCTGGGGCTTTAAAGTGAGCAACTGGGTCGACAGTGTGGTGTTTTTTATGCGCGGACACAAAAGCTCCCGTTTGTACTGCAGGTCATTGGCAGAGTGGACCGCTGCGCTGCAAAAAGTTGGCTTTGACGTAGAGACCAAGCCCATGAGCAAGGGCACGCCGTTTTCCAATGTGCTGATGCTAGCGCGCGTCAAAGCGAAAAAGTAGGCCTTTGATGCACACCGTATACCTCTCCCACTACACTTTGGCGACCTGCCTGGGGCTGGGGCGCGATGCCAACTGGCAAGCCCTTGCGCAGCAGCGCACGGGTTTGAAACCCTGCGTGTTTGAGACGGTGACCTTGCCAACTTTCATTGGTGAAGTGCAAGGGCTAGATGCCGTTCAAATACCGCAGCGACTGGCGCATTACCATTGCCGAAACAATCAGTTGGCGCAATTGGCGTTGGAGCAAGATGGCTTTTGCGAAGCGGTAGAAACTGCGATCGCCACTTTCGGAAAGCACCGCGTTGGCGTGTTCTTGGGTACCAGCACCTCTGGCATATTGAGTACCGAACTGGCGTACCGACAACGGGATGCAAGGACCGGTGCCTTGCCTGCTGATTTCCACTATGCGCAGACCCACAACACCTTTTCCGTCAGCGCTTTCGTGCGCGACTATTTCGAGCTGGAAGGCCCTGCAGTGGCTGTGTCATCGGCATGCTCGTCCAGCGCCAAAGTGTTTGGCAATGCGGCCCGCATGATGGAGTGCGGCCTGATTGATGCTGCCATTGTGGGCGG
>JAYWHJ010000346.1:0-5712 GCA_043777795.1 Polaromonas sp.
AGTCTTCTGCATGGCGCTGGCAACCTGGGCCTGGGCAAGTTCGACGGCATTGCGCTTGTCTTGCTCGGCCAATTCAAGCCGCTCATGCAACTGCTGCTCAAACGCGCCGTCGCGAACTTGCTTCAGAATATCTGCGTACCCCGCCTCGTCGATTTTGAATGCTTTGTTGCAGTGCGGGCAGATGATTTCATGCATGTTTGTGCGTTCTCTTTTTGCTAGCTGTAGATAAATCGGTCATCAGGTCAAACGAGATCGCGTAGTAAATCGAGCACGGCCCCTTTTTCGCAACCTTTTCTCAGCGTCTCAGTTGTGCCGAAAATGTCTGGTGGCGCTGCGGTAGAGGTAGCGGCCGCAGATAACGTTATGGTTCGCGGCGCCAGTGCTTTAGCACAGCGTGCCAATTGGGACGATGTGGAATTGCGTGGACTTTCAAGGTTGTTGACACTGAGCATGGCGCACCTGTTGGAATCATGTGCTGGTGAAGGTTTCACCGACCCGTGTTTCCTAAATGGATCGCTGTTAGTTTCTTTGAAAAAGATCATCAATTTCATCAATATGGAAACCACCTCTAAATGACTCAGGGTCGTACTCAGGTTCACGCTCCTCTCTAAAGTGTTCATTGCTTCGTCCCTCAAAGTCAAAGGCCTGAACGATCTGATTGATTTCCTCATCATCAATAGCGACCCCGATTGCTTCAAGTTTCTTCTGAATCAAATAATGAAGATTTACCTCTGCGTCCGAAAGGTCATTTGGATCGACAGAGTCAAAAACATCGGAGTCTGAAAACTCGTCATGAACCGCTTCTGTGAGGTAGTGAATACTAGCTTTCCCCAGCGTGTCCATTGGTCTAAGAGCGATCTCGTGTTCAAGATCCCCAAGTATCTTTCCAAGCCACTCAAGTTCCTCTGAATTTGGTAAACACTGGCATGCCCTTTCGATGAAGTTTGCCGCGGCGTTTTGTGAAATGAGTTGCTTTGAAAGCGCCCAATGAATCTGCTCCGCAACATCTGGGAAGTATGAAGGGCAATCTGAATTGGCAACAAATTCAACACACCTAGAAAGCAGAAAGTTTGATGTATCTAGAGTGGGAGATGCAGCATTCAATTTGTTCAAAGCTAGCGCTATGTAATCGGACGAATACCCCACGAATTGATACTGATCTGCTATTGCAAGTAGGTGATGAAGAATGTCCCTGGCGGCAGTGCCTACTATGAAATTATTTGTCGCTAAATCAGCTAAGGTTCGAAGTGAAGCTATAGATCTCAAACTGGAAAATCCTGCACGAAGTGCGGGTAAATCTGCTGCGTAGCGATGCAGAACATAGTCACCTATGGATGGATTGAATAAGTTGAGCTGTTCGTGCGTGGCGCTCACCATTTCTCTGGAAAGTAGGGATCCGCAAAGATGCTTAAGGTTGGCAAGGAAGTCGCGTCGCCCTTGCATGTTTGCTGTGTCAGGACTGGCCGTGTACCTCACGAACGATTCCGATAAATCATTCTGTGAAATTGATCTGCCATTTAAAGTAACCAACAGAACTAAAGCCCGCCCGAAGTCGTCATGTTGCGCTTCAAACGGATTTTCCCAGACCTTGGCAGGATTTTCGAGTAGGTCCTTCGCGTACTGCCAGTAATCGGCAGCAGGACAGTTGAGCAATCTTTCACTGTCGGTAATGAACCGAATAAGGCGAGGGTTGTAGTTTCGGTGTTTAATAACCTCACGATAGCGTTTGCCAAGATACAGGGCATCAACATACTCCGGGCTGAGATTCGAGTGCCACAAGTGGTTATAAAAGACACGTGCTCGATCCATTTCGGAGAAGGAATTCAGACTCACTTCAAACTCATTGCGATCTAAGTTGTTGTTCTGAAATACATCATTCAGCAGCTTACCTTGATTCAGAATTGTGGTGCGCGATGTCAATATGAAACGCTTCTTCCGATCCTTGCCAATCCGCTTTATGAACTGCACAATGTGAGTGCCCTCGTGACCAGACAATGCTTCCAAATAGTTTCGTCCGAGAAAGTCATCGAAGTAGAAGACTTGCTCCAAACTGGATTCAAAGACTTTTTCCGCTTCGCGAATCTCATCGCCTATGCAAAATAGATGAAAGCCCTTTGCAACGTAATGCAGGGCCAGGTGATCTGCCAGAGTAGTCTTTCCTATCCCTGCGGGGCCTGTAATGATTACGGTTCCAAAATCTTCCAGTTTCCTTATCGCCAAGTCATGACTTAATGTCGGTACATATAGATGGGCATTTGCACGGATTTCGTCGAGTGCGAAAGCACTTCGATCATGTATTGGTTTATTGAGCAAATGCATCAATACATTCGAACTGCTAATCCACAGCTTGTAATGCTTAATCTCAATGTTCTGGGCATTTGCAAGCAGGTCGTTTAGGTCTTCTCTTCCTAATACGTCGCTGGGGGATAGGACATAGGGATTCAGAGCGGAAGCAATTCTTGATTTGTCAGACCTAGATAGAGCATGCGAGACCGCTAGAACGTACTTCGAC
Source organism: Polaromonas sp. (assembly GCA_043777795.1). Classification (GTDB taxonomy): domain Bacteria; phylum Pseudomonadota; class Gammaproteobacteria; order Burkholderiales; family Burkholderiaceae_C; genus JAAFIP01. The sequence continues at coordinate 2,513 of JAYWHJ010000346.1, forward strand.
GGCTTTAATTTGTGCAGCTTTGGCAATTCGCTGTCTTGCAGGTGCTTTACTAGCTTTTCAAGCGGGGTGGTCACCCAATGCTTGCATTGGAGAATCGTCTCCTTTCCCCCGAGGCCAAAGTAACGCCCGTCGACTCCCGCATCCCTCCCAGGCTTAAAACGCTCATATGTAACGCCATCGCGGGCGCTGAGTAGGTCAGTACAAAGAATCTCAAATTCTTTGTCGTTTAGAGTTTTGAAGTCGTAGTCGCTCACGGCATGGCCTCTTTGTCCTGCGTTTCTAAATGTCCGGGAATTCGAGAACGAAATAGACCTTGACCCGTTACCCCAATCACCAACCTCTGGGTAGCCCGCGTCGCTGCCACACAAAACACCCGCGCCGCTTCCTTCTCATCCTCCCCATTAGCTGGCATGTACCCCACGCCGGGCAGGGCCACCACGGGAAACTCCAGGCCTTTGCTGACCTTCATGGTCATTACATTGATTGTGCCGCTCGTCGGGTCAAAGTCGCCGGGGCTGCGGCGCATTGCTGCGGGCCTTGGCAGGGTCTCATCACTCGTCATCCAAGTCCCCCCACAAGACCCCACGTCGCGCCAGCCGCTCACGCGCTTCAAGCAAAGCGGCATACAGCTTTTGCTCCAGCTCCGCTTTGGGTGGCAGTTCGGTCCAGTATTCGGCCACAGTGATGCCGTCTTTGTGCAATTGCAGCGGCTCCACCTGTTCGCGGCTGGATTCGGCGCACAGGATGAGGCCGATAGGTGCCTATTCGTCCGGCTGGCGTAAAACTGGCGGGCTGGCTCGGTTTTGAGCGGTGGCAGGTTTTTGGCATCAAACCCACGGCCGAACTCTTGCGCCAGCTGATCCCCCACGCGATTGATCAACTGGTCACCATACATGGCACGGTCCGCGCCGCCCAGCACTTCGGCGTGCAGTGTGTCAAAAGGCGCGGGCACCACGTTGTGTGTTGTCTCGTTCATGTTGTTTTCCTAGTCATGTCCCCAGCCTATTCCCGAACGCGCCATCCCCACCCACCCCAATCACAAGTCTCTGCGTATCCCGCGTCGCCGCCACAAAAAACACCCGCGCGGCTTCTTGCTCGTCCTCACCCGCAACGGGCATGTGCCCCACGCCGGGTAGCGCTACTACCGGGAATTCCAGGCCTTTGCTGACTTTCATGGTCATGATTTGGATGGCGTCTGCGCTGGGGTTGTAGTCGCCTGATCTTTTGCGCACATTGAATGGCAGCCGGGTTTGGTGCACGGCATCGGCGCACAGGTCCATGGTTTTGTAGTCGGCGCACAGGATGGCCATGTCGCTCCAGGCGTGGCCTTCTTGGTGGGCGTTGCTTAGCTGGTCGGCTATGGAGTAGGCTTCTTCGCGCAGGCTGGGCGGGCGCCGTTCGCCACTGGTCATGCGCGACACGCAAGTGCCGATTGAGGGAATAAGTGTTGCCATCCGAGAGTTGCCAGTGCTGTTTACAAATTGCTACAGGCATCATGCGGCGGCGCAATGGCGAACGCAAGGGCTGGGGTGTTGTGAATTGCCCCAATGGGGAAAATATCGACGGTAAATTTGACACTACTTTGATGGTAACTTTTGGCAAAGTGCGGTAGGTGAGACCGCGCTTTTGTGGTGGGCTAGCGGTTGCGCATGGGCGCCCTGCAGTCAGCCTGAGCCGCTTTTAAGGTACAAATCGGGCTGTAGCCCATTAAAATATTGCGGGAGCAGCTATTAAATATATAGTATCTATCATCTCCTATTACCCAAACCACCATGCCATCACCACCTGAAATCACGTATCTGCGGCGCGCCTATGCGCTGAAGCTGGGCGCTTGCGGGGTGTTGTGTTTGCTTGGGGTGCTTTGGCTGTGGCTCGTGGTGCCCCGCTCGGGTGCGCATGCGGGGGAGTTTTTGGCGGCGGGGGTGCTGTTTGTGGTGGCGGGTTTGCTGCTGCTGTGGGTGGGCAGCCGGTGGCTGCGCACTTTGCTGGCGGCTTACCGCGCTGGCGTTAGCGATGGTGGCGGTGGCACCGGGGGCGGCAGGTGGGCGGCCTGTGAGTTTGGCATTACGGCGCAGCGCGACATGAACTCTACGCGCTACTCGGCGCACGTGACAGACATGGCTACCGGGGCGCGCTGGCTTTTTCCGCTGCTGAACGAGCGCGGCCCGGAGGCCGAGGTAAACCTGTCCACCCGGCCTGGCCGCGTGCTGTATGCACAAGGCGGACCAGGCGGTGCGCCCTACCCGGTGGCGGTGCGGGCGGACGGCATGGTGTATTGGGCGGCTGGGCAGGCGGCTGCGGTGGCCGGGCAGAGGTGCGCCTAAGATTTTGAGGGTGTTTTAGGCCGCCAGCGCAATAAAATATTGCGGGAGCAGCTACTAAATGTGTAGCACTTATTGCGCCAGCATGTACGGTAGCGTAGCCAGTTTTAGCTAGACCAGCTTAGCAAGCGCGGCACATTTACTGCGGCAGACAGCAGCGCAATGCCGATCGCTCCCAAGCCCACGGTTTGATCCAGCTTGGCGGGATTGGGCGTGTAGCCTAGCTTGGCCAGCACGTACTCGATGTAGCTGCCCTGCGGGTGGCCGGGGCCTAGCGCGGCTTTGATGCGCCAGTGCAGGTCGGTGATGGGGCAGTAGCCAGCGCCTAGCCAACGGCCCAGTACAAACCAGCAGCCCAGCATGCCCAGCACCAAGCCCACGTGGGCGACTTGCAGCGGCGCAAACATCCAGCCCAGCACCACAAACAGGATGAAGGCGATATGAACTACGTGGCAGAGGAAGTTTAAAAATAGGTAAAGCACAGGGGCAGTTTAACCAAGCAAAAAAATGCTGCCCGAAAGCAGCTTTTTAAAATCAGCAAGAATTCGGGATTACTTTTTGTCGCTACCGGGAATCTTGCCCTCCACGCCTTTAACGTAAAAGTACATCTGCGTCAAAAAGTCGTAACTGCCCACAGCGTTTCTCGTGGCGACTTCTCTACCATCCTGACCCAGCAGCGGTTTTTTCCAAATGCTGTATGTCCCCGCTCTTAAACCGGATTTGATTTGATCAATTTGTCTTATGGTCTCTTCTGGCACGTCTGGTGCAATGCTGACCATGTCGATAGCCCCTTCTTTGACACCCCACCATGCACTTCCAGTCGACCATTTGCCGTCTATCGCATCTTGGGTGGATTTAATGTAGTACGGTGCCCAGTTG
>JAYWHJ010000347.1:0-16168 GCA_043777795.1 Polaromonas sp.
ATAACGAGTTTTAGCTACCAGATCCGATATTCGGGGGGCTAGAGACGATGGTTTTGTCGAAGTCTGTCGAAGGGGGGGAAGGTTTTGGCGACGTAGCCACGCTTTCGGTCATACCAAAGTCGGCCATGGCTAAGCGCAAATCGGAGGCGAGTTGGTCGCCACTCTGAAAGCGCGTTTCAGGGCGCTTGCTCAAAGCCAAGGCGACCGTATTGGCAATGTGGGGGCTCAAATCTCTGCGGATCAGGCGCACATCGGGCGCTTCTTCGTTGGCGATTTTGTACATCAACTCCGCCATTGACTCGCCTCTAAAGGGCAGCACGCCCGTCAGCATTTGGTAGAGCATGACCCCCAGCGAATACAAATCGGAGCGGCCGTCTACTTTTTTACCCGCAATTTGCTCTGGCGACATGAAGCTGGGGGTGCCCAGCACAAGACCCGTTTTGGTTTTGCTGGAGTCGGTAATGCGGGCAATGCCGAAGTCAGTTACCTTCACCGTGTCGCTCTCTATTTCGTACATGATGTTGGCGGGTTTGATATCGCGATGCACCACGTTTTGTCTATGCGCATAAGCCAATGCTTGGGCCACGCGCTCTACAATCGACAGCACTTTCGGGACAGGCAGTAGCGCACCCGTTTTGCAAAAATCGACCAAATCTTTGCCTTTAAGGAACTCCATCGCAATGAAGGCTAGGTCGTGCTCTTCTCCCGCATCAAAGATGGTGACGATGTTTTGGTGCTGCAGGCGGCCGGCGGTTTCTGCCTCGCGGAAGAAACGCTCGCGGGCATCGACCAGATCGTCGCCCTCAAACTCTTGGGATAAAGCCATGGTTTTGATGGCGACCACACGGCCAATTTTTGGGTCTTTACCTAGGTACACCACCCCCATGGCACCTTTGCCCAGCTCTTTTTCCACTTGGTAGCGGCCCAGCATGGGTTTTTCTACTCCGCCACCGTCTAGCAGCATGGTGCCGCCAGGGTGGGCGCCACTGCCGCCCAAAATCACTGTTTCGGATAGGTTTTTAGCGCGGCGCAGTTTGGCATCTAGCCCTTTGTAGCTTTTGTCTAGGGTGGCCATATGTTCGTAGACAGCTTGCGACTTGTTGAACTGGCGTTTGCGCTCAAAATCCAGCGCCAAATTGCCGAGGTTGCCCATAAGTGCATCGCTGACGGGCACGCGGCGAAAGCGGTCAAACGCCATATCGAGCTGGCCCTGGCCTTGGTAGGACAGTCCCATCATGCGATTGGTCTCGGCAGACTCCTCATCTGATCTCAACTTGCCAGCTTCGGTAAACAAAAATCGCTTGGTGGTGAGGGCGAGGTGGCCCATCAGCAGCAAGACTGCCGGAAATACAAACTGCGCCCAATAGTTGAAGCGCGACAGCAGCACGAAAGCGCTGATCAATAAAACTGTAAACACCAAAGCGGTTACCAAGGCCGAACTGCCCGCCGATAATCGCGGCAACAATACGATTAAGTAAGCCGCAACAAGCAGAAACACCAGAGAAGAGACCGTGCTAGCCCACCATGGGGTAGTGACAAAGTGTTCAGACAGTATGCTGGAGGTGACATGCGCAGTTTGTTCCAGCGGCGTCATGCCGCGACCACCTAAGGGTGTGGGAAACTCAACGCCAATGCCGGCCGCAGTGGGGCCAAGCAGCACCACTTTGCCGGCATATTTACCCGGAGGCACTTTGCCGGACATTACATCAAACGCAGAGTCATAGCTAAACGGTGTTCTACCGTCTTTGTCGGCATAGTAGAAGGGCCTCATTTGGCCTTGGTCGGTGGTGCCAATGCGCAGTTTGCCAATCTGAATCGATGCGTCTTGCTCTGAAACCTTGATATCCGCTGTAGTCAAGTTCAGCCCTTTGATCGCCGCCATCAATGCCTGGGACGGCACCATCTGGCCATAGTAATCGGTGAGCAAGGACTCCACACGGATGGTTCCATCAGTGTCTGCGAATTTGTTGCCATGTCCGACAGACTCGATCTTGCTACTGAGTATGTCTATGGGCTCCAATATGCCTGCAGCCTCGACGCCGAAACCAGCGGATGCTTTTACCAAGCTTTTGAGGGTTGCCTGCTTTAAAGGCTTGTCTGGTTTGCCGCGAACATCGCCGGGTGTGAAGCTGACCAAGCCGACTACATTGCCCGCTGCAGCAAAAGCCTGTGCTAGACGAGCGTCAGCATTGAGGGCTAACTCTCCCTCGGTGGCGATTTTATGGATGGCTTCTAGTGTGGGGTTGGCGACCAATTCATCTGGAGGGATTGCCTCTCGAATTTTGCGCAGGAAAGGCGCCCCGCGTTCGGTTTGTGGCTCCGGATAAAAAATTTGATTCACGATGGCTTTGGGTTTGCCGGAGCTGATCTGCTCAATGAGCTGCGCTTGCACATCGCGGGACCACGGCCAACGGCCAACGTTGGCTACGCTCACGTCGTCGATGGCGACAATGGCAATTTGGTCGGAGGGTTTCTTATTGGCTTGGCTAATGCCGTAGTCGTAAAAACGGTTTTCCAGCGTCTCCACAATACTGGTGGCTTTGTGCAGCAGCAAAATAGCAAGCACCACCAGCACACCCACAAACCAGTCGGTGCGCCAGAACTGGCTGCGTTTTGTAGAAGATGCTGTCCCCAATGTTCGCCCCTGATGCCCGCCCCTTCTGCGAGTTATCAAAGCGCAATCTGAAGTAGCTGCGCTAAGTGCTTGTCTCTAGTGAAAAATTTCACCACCCCGAACGTTACCAGATAGCCCATGCTCGCACAAGGGACTTTGTCACAAACTGAGGACATATTGTTGCAATTCGGCGCTATTTCAGGCTCTCGGGAGATAAACTTGAGCGAAGTGATTGGCTGGTTTTACCAATAAATCAATTTAGACTGTGGTTTTTTTGGCACGTTTTTGAAGATACAAGCCCACCAGCAGCACAAAGATGGCCCCTGCTGCTGCGCAGCCATACTCCATGGGTTTGGTGACCGTGATCCATTGTTTGACGGCAGGGTCAGTTATCGCCATTTGACCGGCAATCCAGCCCAAAAGCATGCCGCCCAGGGTGATAATCCAAGGAAAGCGGTCCATCAGTTTAAGCACAATCTGGCTGCCTGCAACGATGATGGGAATGCTGACCAGCAGGCCAAAGATGACCAAGCCGAGTTGGTGCTGGCCTGCATTTTCAGCCGCGCCCGCAATGGCAAGTACGTTGTCCACGCTCATCACCAAGTCGGCAATGATGACGGTTTTGACAGCGCCCCACAAGCGGTCACTGGAATTCACGTTATGAACTTCTTCTTCTTGGGGCGTCAGTAGCTGGATACCAATCCAAACCAGCAGTACAGCTCCCACAAGCTTGAGATACGGCACACTAAGCAGGGCCAGTGCAAACGCAATCAGGAGTACGCGCAGTACGATGGCGCCTACAGTGCCCCAAATAATGCCCCATTTGCGCTGCTCAGCAGGCAGACCGCGGCAGGCCAGTGCAATGACTACCGCATTGTCGCCGCCTAGAAGAATGTCGATCATGATGATCTGACCTACGGCTAACCAAAATTGTGGGCTTGATAGTGCTTCCATGATCTATCGCTATTTAATTTATAGCTGCTCGCGCAATATTTTATTGGGCTAGCAGCCGATTTTGTAGGTAAATTGAGCCTGTTACGGTCTGGAGTGAAAAGTATAAGGGGATGCGACAGCATCCCCTTAAGTAAAACTGCGTAGGGTCGGCCTTTAGCCAGCAGTATGTCTACAGCGAAAAGCCCGACCTCCGATCAAGGTGGTTACAGCAGTGCTTTCAACAGCTTGGCCATCTCCGACGGATTGCGAGTGACGGTAAAACCACACTCTTCCATCACGGCCAATTTAGCGTCGGCGGTGTCTGCGCCGCCGCTGATCAAGGCGCCTGCATGGCCCATGCGCTTGCCCGCGGGCGCGGTAACGCCCGCAATAAAGCCAACAATAGGCTTCTTCATGTTGGCTTTGCACCAACGGGCGGCATCCGCCTCGTCCGGGCCACCAATCTCGCCGATCATGATGACTGCGTCGGTGTCCGGGTCGTCGTTAAAGGCCTTCATCACATCGATGTGCTTGAGGCCGTTGATTGGGTCGCCGCCGATGCCAACGGCGCTGGACTGGCCCAGGCCGATTTCAGTCAGCTGCGCCACCGCTTCGTATGTCAAAGTGCCAGAGCGCGAGACCACGCCAATGCGGCCTTTGCGGTGGATGTGGCCTGGCATGATACCGATTTTGATTTCATCGGGTGTGATGAGGCCAGGGCAGTTGGGGCCGAGCAGCAAGGTCTTCTTGCCACCAGCGGCTTCTTTGGCCTTCATGCGGTTGCGCAGCTCCAGCATGTCGCGTACGGGAATGCCTTCGGTAATGCAAATGGCCAGATCGAGGTTGGCTTCCACGGCCTCCCAAATGGCAGCGGCTGCGCCAGCGGGCGGCACATAAATGACGGACACCGTGGCACCCGTTTGGGCAGCAGCTTCGTTCACGGAGGCAAAAATCGGGATGTTGAAAATCGACTCGCCCGCCTTCTTGGGGTTCACACCCGCGACGAAACAGTTCTTACCGTTGGCATATTCCTGGCACTTTTCGGTGTGGAACTGGCCGGTTTTGCCGGTGATGCCTTGGGTGATGACTTTGGTGTTTTTGTTGATGTAGATAGACATATTTATTCCTAATCAAGCTTTGCCAACGGCGGCTACCACTTTTTGCGCAGCTTCGGCCATGCTGTCGGCGCTGATGATGGGCAAGCCGCTCTCAGCCAGCATCTTCTTACCCAGGTCTTCGTTGGTGCCCTTCATGCGCACTACGAGTGGCACGGACAGGTTGGTCGCTTTGCAGGCGGTGATGATGCCGGTGGCAATGGTGTCGCACTTCATGATGCCGCCAAAGATGTTGACCATGATGGCCTTGACCTTAGGGTTTTTCAGCATGATCTTAAAGGCTTCGGTGACTTTCTCCGGTGTGGCGCCTCCGCCTACATCCAAAAAGTTGGCCGGCTCTGCGCCGTACAGCTTGATGGTGTCCATGGTAGCCATGGCCAGGCCAGCGCCGTTGACTAGGCAGCCGATATTGCCGTCCAGGCTGATGTAGGCCAAGTCGAACTTGCTGGCTTCGATTTCGGCGGGATCCTCTTCGTCCAAGTCGCGCAGCGCCACGATCTCGGGGTGGCGAAACAGGGCGTTGGAGTCAAAGTTGAACTTGGCGTCCAAAGCCTTCACGCCGCCATTGCCTTCGACGATCAAAGGATTGATTTCCACCAAGGCTGCGTCGGTGTCCATGTAGCACTTGTACAGCTTTTGCAGCACGTCGATGCACGCTGCGGTAGAAGCGGCTGGCACGGTCATGCCATCAGACAGTGTCTTGCCCTGTTCGGCCGTCAGGCCGACAGCGGGGTCGACAAACACAGTGATGATTTTCTCTGGTGTGTCGTGTGCCACGGCTTCGATGTCCATGCCGCCTTCGCTGCTGGCCATGAAAGCTACTTTTTGTGTTGCACGGTCGGTTACTACCGATACGTAGAGTTCTTTTTGGATATCAGCACCGTCTTCGATGAACAGGCGACGCACTTTTTGACCTTCAGGGCCGGTTTGCGCAGTTTTGAGCTGCATTCCCAAGATTTCACTGGAGAGTTTTTTCACATCTTCAATGCTGCGTGCAAGCTTCACGCCACCGCCTTTGCCGCGCCCACCTGCGTGGATCTGGGCCTTGACCACCCACACAGGGCCGCCCAGTTTTTGCGCGGCTTCTACCGCTTCTTGCACGGTGAATGCAGGGATGCCGCGAGGGACGGGGATGCCAAAGGAGCGCAAGATGTCCTTGCCTTGGTACTCATGGATTTTCATAGCGTGTGATCCGAGTGATGGGATAAGTTGAATGACGAAGTGGAATGATGTGGTGCACAATCCGCATGCAAATACTTGGAAATTCGCGGGCAAATGCAGTGCAGTTACAGCATGTGAACTGTATCATGTTGCAATGCACAAATTTTGTGCGATACATTCCAGCCCAATTCGACGTTGAAAGCGAGATTTGACCATGGTCACCAGTTCCAGTCCAGCCAAAAAGAAAGTTTTTATTGATGGCGAAGCCGGCACCACCGGTTTGCAGATCCGCGAGCGCCTGGCGGTGATGCCGCAGGTGGAGGTTATCAGTATCGCCCCTGAGCGCCGCAAAGACCCCGAGGCCAAGAAAGAACTCTTCGCCGCTGCTGATCTGGTAGTGCTTTGCTTGCATGATCAATCTGCTATTGAATCAGTAGCTTCTTGCGCGACAATTCAGAGGGCAGCAGGGCAAAAACCCTTAAAAATCATCGATGCCTCTACCGCCCACCGCGTGGCCCCTGGCTGGGTGTTTGGCTTTCCCGAGCTGTCCTCCCTGCACCGCGAGGCCGTCAAAAACGCCCAGTTTGTGTCTAATCCCGGCTGCTATGCCACGGGTGCTATCGCCATGATTCGCCCCTTGGTAGACGCCGGTATTTTGCCCAAAGACCACCCCTTGGCGCTGCCATCCATCAGCGGCTACAGCGGTGGTGGGCGGCAAATGATCGAGGAATACGAGGGCAAAGGCAACGAAAAGGGCGAAAAAGGCAGCGCTCCTGCATATGAGCTGTACGCGCTAGGCCTTAAGCACAAACACATTCCCGAGATCATGGCGCACACCGGTATCACCCGTCGCCCCATTTTTACCCCCAGCGTTGGCAACTTTGCACAAGGCATGTTGGTACAACTGCCCCTGCACCTCGATACCCTGCCCGGCAAACCCACTGTGGCCGACCTGCACGCCGCCTACGCCAAGCACTACGCTGGCAGCCAATGGGTAACTGCTGAGCCTGCCACCGAGAACGGAAAGCTGGACCCGCTTGCGTTGAACAACACCAATAAGCTGGAGATCCGCGTCTTTGGCAACGACGAGTTTCACCAAGCGGTGGTCATCGCCCGGCTGGACAACTTAGGCAAAGGTGCCAGTGGCGCTGCGGTGCAAAACCTGTTGCTGATGTTGGGCTTGGAAGTTTGATGGAGTTGGAGTATTGGCGTGTCTGATTCAGCGATCCCTGAAACAAAATTACGCAACCAAAGCAATGTTTTACTCAGCCGCTCCGCGTACGGGCCGCCCCAGCGTCATCAACGACCTGTCTCCATCCGTCAGCGTGGTCTCTACGGTATGCACGTAGTTATCGGTACCCGATAAACGAATCTCTTGCAGCGTCACAAAGAGCTTGCTGTTCTTGGGCTTTAAAACCAACTGCCATTTGGTCGCGGGCCCTGTCAAGCGCCAACTGAAGTATTTTTCAATGCCAGCCTGATCACCCCTAAAGGTGGCGGTCAAGCTTTGCACCAAAGAAGCCATGTCTGCAAAATCATCCAGCGACATGCTGCGCTTGAAGCTGCCGCGTTCGATGGACACCTTGCTGCCTTCGATGAGCATGGTCTCCGCTCTAGGCTGTTGCGTGCGTTTTTCCAGGCGGCTAGGGGCTTGAAACAGCAGGTCACCGCGCGACTCTACGGGCGCATCGAGAACACGGAGGTACTTGCGCTCCACAAACTCGGCCTTGATGCTTTTGCTAGCGGCAAATAGCTGCATCAGGCTTTGCATGTCAATATCCTTGGCTTGTGCGCTGGTGCCGCAGGCCATAGCGAGGCTCAAGATAAAAGCGGAGAGAATTTTCATGGTTTAGGCGGGCTGGTTTGCCAAAAATCGAAAAAATTAAACCAATTGTAGGGTGCAGCTAAACAATATTGCTCGATCAACTCCACGTAACGTTCCAGAGCGCGCTGGCTGGCCTGCTCGCGGTTGGCGGCCATGCTTGCCGAGTCCATGATCAGGTCCAAGTGGATGGTGTAGCGATTGCCGCCATGGTAAGTGCCGGTCATAAAGAATACCGGGTGCCCCAGCATCGCGGCCATGCGAAACGGGCCCGAGGGGAAGGCTGCTGGGCTGCCCAGCATGCTCACATGCACGTTGCCTGCGTCGTCCAAAGACCGGTCCGCCAACACCCCAATCAATGCACCTCGTGCGAGCTGTTCTTTCACCGCCAGCATCGCACCAGGGCGGCCCAGAGAGATGATGTCTTGCTGAGCCTCGGGGTTGATGACGCTCAGCAGTTGTTTGATGTTGCGGGCATTTTCCTCGTACATCAGCAGTACCATTTTCAGTTGCGGATGGTCGCGCGCTATGCTGCGCACGCACTCAAAGCTGCCCATATGCGCGCCCATCAAAAATATGCCCGCTCCGCTGCTGGCTGTGCCCAGCGCCAGATTGTCAGGGTCGTTGACGCTGATGCTGAATAAATCCAGCCGACCATTAAGGAAGTAAATGCGGTCCAGTGTGACAGCGCCAAAAGCATACAAATGCTGGAAAACGGCAAGCCACCCGGCGGGCTGGTTTGGAATACGCGCGAGAAACTCGCGCGAGGCTTTGCGGGCCGAGGACGAGGAGAGGTAAAAATACACCATTACAAACAGCAGCACGGCGCGCGAAATGCGCCTGCCCAAGTGCAAAGCGATCCACGACATCAGTTTCAGCGCGGCCATGTTGCCACGCTCTTGGCTCTGCGCCCAGGCTGTTTTGCTGTCGCCGGGTGCGGGCGTAGTTTTGCGTGCGGTGGCCATTAAGGCGCTGTTTCGTCCGCGAGAATGCGCAATTGGCCGCTGCAAGCCAATGTGTCAGCCGCGTTGGCCTCGCCCAACAATTGCACGGTGAACTTGTACTCTGCAGTGTGGGTGGCGCTGAGGTTCACGCTTAGCTTGGCCCCTGGTAGTACAGGTGCCAGGAACTTCACGTTGACCAAGCTGAAATATTTCAACGGGCAGGCTAATTGGCCTTGCGCAAAAGCCATTACGCGCTGCAGTAGCAACACGCCCGGTAAAATCGGGTGCCCGGGAAAGTGGCCCGCATAACAGGGATGCGTCTCAGGAATATCGATACTCTGTTCAGTTATCACTGCGCATCCTTGGCAGATGGGTTTGCCAAGCCCTGTTGCGGTTGAATAAATGAAAGCAGGGCTTCACGCGGCAGCTTGCCGGTGCTGTTGCGGGGAAGCTTAGATACCAACTTCAACGGCCGGGGCAAAAACGCGGGCGCAATCTTGCGACGCAGTGCCTGCTGCAAAGCTTCCATGGTCAAGCTCGGGGCTACCACCACCGCTGCCAGGCGGGTGGTGTTACCTACGCCTTCCGTAGCTTCATTAGGTACAAAAAAAGCGCCATCTTCCACGCCGGGGATGGACAACAGCTGGTGGTTTAAATGGCCCAAGGTGGTGCTCTTGCCAGCTACGTTCACCATGTCCACCGTTCTGCCGTGGAGAACGAAAACCTGTGGGCTTTTGAGTTCCAAGACATCGTTGACTTCGATGCTGCCTTCTATCTGCGCGCCGCTGGCAAACGGCTTGTCGCCAAGGTGTTGTATTTGGATACCGTCAAACGTCGTCCAGTCGCTCGTGTGCGAGGTTTGCCTTGTGGCGAGCTGGCCGGTTTCGGTACAGCCGTAAATTTCTATCAAGCGCGCTTGGGTTTTTTGTTCAGCCTCTGCGGCTAGCGTTGCCGTCAATGGCGCAGTTGCGCACACCAATAAGTCGATGGGTGAGGGCGCAGCGACTTCGGTAATGAAGGCCCTTAAATGAAAGGGCGTGGTGACCAGGGCGCGCGGGCGCGGCGTGCGCGCCATAGTGCGCTCAATGTCAGCCGGATAAAACGGTTTTCCTGCCTCAAACGCCGCCGAATTTTGCATGGCGATGAGCACCGTGGATTCAAAGCCATACATGTGCTGTGGCGGCACCGTGCCCACCATGGTGTACTGACTGCCGGGCACCACTCCCAAGCGCTGGCCTTCGCTTTGCACATTGACCACCAAGCGCCCCCAGGTTTTGGGGTGCGCTACTGGCAGGCCTGTGCTGCCCGAGGTAAACACATAGGCCGCCACATGCTCAGGCGCAATCATCGGCACTAGGGGCTCTGGCTGAGCGCTGGCCTTGAGCAACAAGTTGGCAATGTCGGTCTGTGGCAACTGGATGGCGCAGGCGGGCTCGTCGGTCAGACAATACAAAGCCTTGTGGGTGTCGGCAAGCTTGCTGATCAGCTCCTCGGTGTGCGTAGAGGGCAGCAGGCAGCTTTGCTGGCGTACCCAAGCCGCGCCCAGACCTACGGCAAAGGCGTAGCGGTCTTGGCAGGCCAGCAGCACATACTGGGCTTCGGGCAAACGGGTGGCGCACAAGGCTACGTCAGCCAGGTACCGGGCCACCGAGATCGCCTCACCGCCCCGATAGGCCATCGGGGCGCTTAACTGGGTGTGCGTGACTAAAGGGAGCATCGCATAGCCGTTAAAGTTTGATTTGGGGGATGGCCGCCGGGTTACTGGCGCCTTGGTGGGTTTGATAGGCCTCAAACCCCTGTTTCATACTGGCATGATCAAAGTCTTTGAACAGCATGCGGCGTAGCAAATATTCGCCTATAAAAAACACAATCACCGACGGCCATTGCAGCAACACGCCAAACGTTGACCACACTTCCAAGGGTGCGGCGGTGTACAAAACAATGGACAGCGTGCAGGTCACCAGAAAAAACCAAGTCCAAGCGACCGTGACTTGGCGCGCGTAGGCGGCTATCTCAGGCGGCAAATCACGGTGCACCATGCGGGCAAAGGTCACTACCAGGGGGGTGGAGCCCGCAACCAGGGTGTGGCCAAACACCCAGGCCAGCAGGGCGTTGGTGCCCAGATGCTGCGCAAAGTACAAAGTATCCGCGTTGGCCAATACTAAAGGCCAAGCCCACCACAAGGGCGCCAGCACGGCGACCAAAGCCAAAGTAAGGGCTAAGCTGAAGCGCAACACCTTGCGCAAACCAGACTTCGTGGGCGAGGCAAGCAGCTTGAAAACAAAGTGCGTGATAAACCACACCAAGGCGGCTGCAGGCACACCCACCGCCAGAGCGGCAGCAATCGTCCTGCCCTCCGGCAAAATCAATGCGAAGTGGCTGATCAGCGCGTAGGCGGTGATCAAAGCAGCGATAAAAACGCCTTTTAGCAAGGTATGGCCCTCAGGTTCAACCCTTGGCTGCGGGATTTATTTGGTGCGTTCTTGCGCAATGTACAAGCTCAAGGCGCGGATCGAGGCAAAGCTCTCTACGTTGCGCGGATCGTCTGAGCGCATTTGGAAACCGTAGCGTTTGGACACGGCCAGCGCGATTTCAAGAATGTCGATCGAGTCCAGCCCCAAGCCGTCCCCGTACAAAGGCGTGTCTGCCGTCACTTCGCTGGGATTGGCCTCCAAATTCAGCGCGCTGATGAGCAGAGCGATCACTTCTTTTTCCAGTTCGGCTTGCGGGATAGCGATGGCGTTGGGTGATGCCGAGGATTCCATTAAACTTGACCTATCAATTGGGGTTAGAGCAGGCTGGATTTTAAAGTCTGCGGCGGCAACCATTTCAGTTGCCAGTAAAAATACACATTTCCGATGCCATCTTATCATTCGCCGCTCCACCGTAAGCCAGCCTCTGGCGTGGCAAGCAGGCCTGCGCGGGAGCTGCCATGAGCCCGCCAGCATCCAGCACCCATGTGGTGCTGATCCCCTGTTACAACCCTGGGGTCAAAGTACTGCAAACGGTGCGCAGCATCCGGGCCCATTGGTCGCCTGTGTGGGTAGTGGTAGACGGCAGCACCGACGAGAGCACCGCGCTGTTGCAGGCTGAGGCCGCGCTAGATCCCGGCCTGGAGGTGTTTGTGCTGCCCGTCAACTCCGGCAAAGGCAGTGCGGTGTTACACGGCATTACCAAGGCGTTGAACCGGGGCTTTACCCATGCTTTGGCTATGGACGCGGATGGCCAACACCCCGCAGAATTGATTGGCACCTTTATGGCCCGCTCCATCGCCCAGCCGGGGTCCATGATTTTGGGCAAGCCCGTGTTCGATGCCAGCGCACCCGCTCTGCGCGTCAATGGCCGCAAGGTGTCGAATAATTGGGCCAACTTGGAAACCCTGGGCGCGGGCGTGGGCGACTCGCTCTACGGCTTTCGCGTCTACCCCATGCGCCCGCTGCAAAAGGTGATGCTTGGCAGCCGCTGGATGCGCCGCTTCGACTTTGACCCCGAAGTGGCCGTGCGCCTGTGCTGGGAGGGTGTCACGCCCATCAATATTGATGCACCGGTGAAATACTTCAGCCCCGAGGAGGGCGGCGTGTCGCACTTTAAGTATCTGCGCGACAATGTATTGCTCACTTGGATGCACACCCGCCTGTTTACCGAATTTTTGCTGCGCCTGCCCTGGCTGCTGGCACGCCGCAAACAGCAAACCAGCCATTGACTCGACCTCACATACAAGCTTAGCCCCATGTCAGACATCCTCCAAAAAATCGTAGAAGTGAAACGCCAGGAAATCGCCGCGGCGGTGAAAAAGATGCCGTTTGCGGACATGCGCGCCGACGCAGAGAGCCGGGTGCTGGTGCGGGACTATGTGGGCGCCATGCGGGCCAAAATAGCAGCGGGCCAGGCGGCGGTGATCGCCGAGATCAAAAAGGCCTCACCGTCCAAAGGCGTGCTGCGAGAGGAGTTTTTTGCCGCCGATATTGCCCAAAGCTATGCCGATGGCAACAGCGAGATCAAGAAGAAAGGCGAGTCCCTGGTTAATGCAACCTGCTTGTCAGTGCTCACTGACAAGCAGTTTTTCCAAGGCTCGTCCGACTACCTGCGCCAGGCGCGGGCCAGCTGCCAGCTACCCGTGCTGCGCAAAGATTTCATGGTCGACGCCTACCAAATCTACGAATCCCGGGCCATAGGCGCAGACTGTATTTTGCTGATCGCCGCCTGCCTGGACGACGCACAGATGGCTGATTTGCAGGCCATCGCCCTGACCCTGGACATGGCCGTGCTGGTAGAGGTGCATGACCGCGCGGAGCTGGCGCGGGCCCTGAAGCTGCCCAATGTGCCGGCCAAAACCATGCTGGGCATCAATAACCGCAACCTGAAAACCTTTGAAGTAAGCCTGGACACCACCCTTGGCATGCTGGCCGAGGTCCCCAAAGACAAGCTGCTGGTGACCGAAAGCGGCATAGCCACCGCGCAAGATGTGCAAAAAATGCGCGCAGCAGGGGTACATGCGTTCTTGGTAGGCGAGGCTTTTATGCGCGCTGAGGAGCCTGGGTTGGCGCTGGCCAAGCTGTTTGCTTGAGTCCGATAGCTCAATTAATTCGCTATTTATTTAGTAGCTTTTACCGCGATATTTCATTGGTCTAGCGGCCCATTCGTATAATAATTTGAGCATGCAAATTGCTTTGCCCTTTCGAGCGCAGCCCCTTACTGCGGCCCAGGTTGCCCTGACCCTGCAACCCCCGCCGTGGCAGGTGGCAGCCGACTGGCAGGTCTTGGTAGACGGGTTTTGGCATAGCCAAACTGGCCAACAGTTACAGAGCTTTTTGCAGCAGCGCCAAGCCAGTGGCGCCATCATCTACCCACCGCTGCCCCTGCGCGCCTTGCAGCTCACACCGCTGGTTAGTGTCAAGGTAGTCATCCTGGGCCAAGACCCGTACCACGGCCCTGGGCAGGGGGAGGGACTGGCTTTTTCAGTGGCGCAGGGGGTAAAGATACCGCCCAGTTTGCGCAACATCTTCAAAGAGCGACAGCGCGATCTGGGTCTGCCCGCCCCCGCCCATGGCTCGCTACAGCATTGGGCAGCGCAAGGAGTGCTGCTACTTAACACCACCCTCACGGTAGAAGACGCGCAGCCCGCCAGCCACGCCAAAAAGGGCTGGGAGC
Organism: Polaromonas sp.; assembly: GCA_043777795.1. Taxonomy (GTDB): domain Bacteria; phylum Pseudomonadota; class Gammaproteobacteria; order Burkholderiales; family Burkholderiaceae_C; genus JAAFIP01. The sequence continues at coordinate 13,741 of JAYWHJ010000347.1, forward strand.
AGCTGACCGACAGCCTCATCCAGGCTTGCGCCCGCCAATCCAGCCCGGTGGTGTTCATGCTGTGGGGCGGCCATGCGCAGGCCAAGCAGGCTTTGATTGCGGCACATAACGGCGACCAGAGGCACCTGGTGCTCAGTGCCAACCACCCCTCGCCATTGTCGGCACTGCGCCCGCCGACGCCCTTTTTAGGCTGCGCGCATTTCAGTGCGGCGCGCGCCTGGGTAGCGCGCCACGATGCGCGTGCAGCCGCCGCATTGTTTGCCTAGTAGTGCATGCTGATCGCTATTAATTAGATAGCTGCTGCCGCAATATTCTATTGGTCTACAGGTTGATTGATACCATAAAACGGTTTCAAAATCGGCAAAGTCATGGGTTTTCAGCTGATTTGACAGCTTGCAGAGGCTTCTAGGCTGCGAAAAAACCCGATTTTGCCGATTTTTAGATACAAATCGGTTTGCACGCCAACGACGTAAGGCGGGAGAGACTACGCAATACTTTGCGCATACTGGCTCACTGCGAGCTACCTGGATACCCCCATCAGTCACCCAAACTGCCCATGCGCATATCGTCCAGATAGTCGCGAGCAATATCGATGGTGGTTTTTTCGCCCAGGTCGTTGAAGCGTTTCTTTAGCCAGCGCTGGGCGCATTCGCGGCCCAAAGCGTGGAGTTTGCCGATAGTGGGGCCGTCGGCGGAAGTTTTGCTCGATGGTGGAAAAGCCTCCAGCGCCTCGCCACCGTCCACCCGGTGCAGAAGCACTTTGCGGTAGCGCTCGTTGTCCATATGGCCACGCTCAATCATGCGGTTCACAAAATCTATCGAGCGCATTTGCGCGAGCAGGCTGGCGTTAAAGGTCAGCTCGTTGATGCGCTCCATGATTTCTGCGCCATCCGTGGGTACTGCGTTGCGCGCGAGAGGGTTGATTTGTACTAGCACCACGTCGCTGGCATGGCAGCGGTAAATGAGCGGATGCATAGCCGGGTTGCCAGAGTAACCACCGTCCCAGTAGTGCTCGCCGTCCACCTCTACCGCCTGGAAAAGCATCGGCAGACAGGCCGATGCCATCAGCGAAGCGCTTGTCAAACGCTTGCCACTGAAAATCTCGGCTTTCCCGGTCTTCACATGGGTGGCAGAAATGAATATGCGGGGCCCCGCCAGCTTGCCAATACGCTCAAAATCAAACTGTTTTTCTACCAACCGGCGCAGCGGGTTGATGCCCATGGGGTTGCTGTGGTACGGTGACAACATGCTTTGCGGCAGCGACTGCCCCGCCATCCGCCATCCACCCAGCCACGCGTCCATTATGTTGCGCTGTAGGCTGCTGGCGGCACCCAGTTGCACCACCTCGCCCCAAAACTTGGCCAATGCCTCGCGAGCCGCCTCGCGTGGGTCGGGTGCTATGCATTTGGTAGCTTTGGCGTTTTGCGCCAGAGCATAGCCTTGCCCAAAGGCTAGGGCATTCATAGCACCCGCGCTGGTGCCGCTGATGCCATCTATCTCCAGCCGGCCGTCTTCCAGCAGCATGTCCAGCACGCCCCAAGTAAACGCGCCATGGGAGCCGCCGCCTTGCAGCGCCAAACTGATGGTTTTAGAGGTTTTGCCCATTGGTTCGCCTTAAGTGGTACGAGTAAACCCTTAGCATAAGCCGTTCTTTGTGCTCTGGGTGGTTGTTGTAGCCAAGTTGCACCATATCCGGCATATCGACAGAAAAACAAGAAGTTTGACAGGTGCCAAAAAGTTGTGGCATAATCAAAGGCTTCGCGTGAAAAGGCGTTGCTGTAATGAAGTGCATTCGCACCAAGTGGTAGCAAAGCAGTTCGCGCATATCCGCCCAAACGTTGCCAGTTTGCAAAAACAGGTAGCGACGGGCCCAAAACTGGTTCTGACAGGGTTTGCATAGTGCAAATTCAATCGGAGGCTAAGTTGGGAAGATTAGACAAATGATCCAAACCGAATCTCGACTCGACGTCGCCGACAACACGGGCGCTAAATCCGTGCTGTGTATCAAGGTGCTGGGTGGCTCCAAGCGCCGCTATGCATCTGTGGGCGATGTAATCAAGGTCAGCATTAAAGAAGCTGCACCGCGCGCCCGCGTCAAAAAAGGCGAAGTGTACAGCGCTGTTGTCGTGCGTACCGCCAAGGGCATTCGCCGCAGCGATGGCTCGCTCGTCAAATTTGACGGCAATGCCGCTGTGCTGCTTAACGCCAAGCTGGAGCCTATCGGCACCCGCATCTTCGGACCCGTTACGCGCGAGTTGCGCAACGAGAAGTTCATGAAGATCGTGTCCCTGGCTCCTGAAGTTCTGTAATAGGAAGCTCACGCCATGAATAAAATTCGCTCAGGCGACCAGGTGATCGTGATCGCCGGTCGTGACAAAGGCAAGCGCGGCACCGTGTCGCTGCGCAAAGACGACAGCCATGTGGTGGT
>JAYWHJ010000348.1:0-5676 GCA_043777795.1 Polaromonas sp.
AAACAGATTAACCACTGACCCAGCCGCGCCGGTTTTAGCGTCTGGTGCGCCGTACACCACCCTCTTGAGCCGCGCATGCAGCATGGCACCAGCGCACATGGCGCAGGGCTCTAGCGTGACGTACAACTCGCAATCGTCCAAGCGGTAGTTGCCTAGCGCGGCAGAGGCTGCGCGCAGAGCCACTATTTCGGCGTGGGCGGTAGGGTCGTGCGCGCCTATCGGTGCATTGCGGCCGACGGCGATGACCCGGCCATGGCGCACCACGACCGCGCCCACAGGCACCTCCCCCGCTTGCGCGGCAGCATGCGCCTCGTCCAAGGCCAGTTGCAAAAAATGCGCGTTTTCACCAGAGCTGTGCATAGGGAAGCAGTTTACAGTGTGGCCATGAAACAATTTGCAATCTCTCTTGCTTTTGGACTGTACAGCCTTGCCGCTTGCGCCCAGCTTACTCTGGTGCGCACGCTGGAGGGCATCAGCGAATACAGCTTGCCTAACGGCTTGCAGGTGCTGCTGGTGCCAGACGCCACCAGACCGGTGGCTACGGTCAACATCACCTACAAGGTCGGCTCGCGCCATGAGAGCGCGGGCGAGACTGGCTCGGCCCATCTGTTGGAACACATGCTGTTCAAGGCCAGCGGCAAAATTGAAAACCCCATGCGCGACATGCAAAGCATGGGCATGCGCTGGAACGGTACTACCAGCTTTGACCGTACCAACTACTTTGCCAGCTTTTTAAGCAGCGACGACAAAGCCACTGAGCGCATGGACTACATGCTGGGCTGGCTGGCGGGCATGATGACGCAGGCCAAATTTACCCGCGCTGACCTGGACAGCGAAATGACGGTCGTGCGCAACGAGTTTGAGCGCGCCGAGAACGACCCTGGCCGTGTGCTGGGCGACCGCATGCGCGGCACGGCATTTAACTTTCATGGCTACCGGCACAGCACACTGGGTGCCAAGACCGATGTAGAAAACGTGCCCCTTGAATCGCTGTATGCCTTCTACCGCAAACACTACCGGCCAGACAACGCAGCGTTGATCGTTGCGGGGCGGTTTGACGAAGCGGCGGTGAAAGCCAAAATCATTGCCGAGTTTGCTGGTATTACCAAACCCGCCAGCGTGCTGACGCCCAGCTACACCCTGGACCCCGTGCAAGACGGCGAACGCAGCGTGATGCTGCGCCGCGTAGGCGGCTTGGCCAGCACCGCGGTGATGTACCACATGCCCGCTGGCGGCACCCGAGAAGGGGTGGCGGTGCGGGTGCTGGCAGAGGCGCTCAAACAGCGCGCCGGGCCACTGGCCCGCGGCTTGGTCAGCCAAAATTTGGCTGTGACGGAGTGGGCCTACTACGCCGCCACCCGTGAGCCGGGGTTTTTAACGGTGGGCGTAGGCCTGCCCGAGAAAGCCGAGGGCAGCAGCGACGAGCAATTTGCCATCAAAGCGCTAGGCTCTGCCGCCGCACTGGCCAAAGTGGTGGAAACCTACCAAGCTACCGATGCTGAAGTGCAGACCGCTAAAAACACCTTACTGGCGGGCACCCGCGCCATGCTGCGCGATGCCGAGGCCATTGGCCAAAACCTGAGTGAAATGGTGTCCATGGGCGACTGGCGCTTGATTTTTGGCCTGCGTGATGCCATGGAAGCAGTGACCGCAGACGAAGTGCGCGCAGTGGCCCGCAGCTACCTGGTGGCCAGCAACCGCACCGCCGGCACCTACTTGCCGGTTGCGCCTGGCAACACCGCGCAAACTGCCCGAGCACCCGCCATCGGCATACCAAACGCTACACAATTAGTAGCTGCAAACCCATTAAATTCCAGCGCCATTACCAATAAAACCGTCAATGCCATGGCCGTCGGCGCTACGGCCACCAGCTACGCCGTCAAAGCCGACAGCTTTGACATCACCCCTGCCGCGCTGTTGCAACGCACTCAGCGCGGGCAGCTCACGGTGGCGGGCGCACCGGGCCTGCAATTGGCAGTAGTGCCGCGCGCGGCCAAAGACGACCGGGTGGTCGGCACGCTGCGCTTGCGCTGGGGCACCGCAGAGTCGGTCAAAGGCTCTGGCGCACTGGCGCCAATGATCGGGCCCATGCTGATGGAAGGCACCTCTGCCCTGAACCAATTGCAGATCAAAGAACGCTTGCAGGCGCTGGATGCGCGGATCAGTTTCTCCAGCTCGGCAGGTTTTTTAAGTGCCAACCTCGAATTTCCGGCGGCCCATACCCAAGCCGTACTGGAGCTGCTAGGCCTATTACTGGCTGACTCCAAGTTTGCCCAACCGGCCTTTGAACGCAATCAGCGCGCCATGCTGGCCACCGTGCAAAACATCAAAGCAGATACCGGCAGCGTGGCCAGCAATACCTTGGACCGCAGCTACCGCCCCAAGAGCCTGTACACCGATGGCGACCCGCGCGAGGTGCGCGAGTTCGCGCAAAGCGAAGCCTTGATTCGCCAAGCCAGCACAGACGCACTGCGCGCCTACTGGCAGCGTTTTGGCTCAGCCCAGGTAGGCGAGCTGGTGCTGATGGGCCCTGTCGCCCTCGCCCCAGTGCAAGCGCAGCTGCAAACCCTATGGGGCGACTGGACCAGTAAAGAAAAGCACACGCCGTGGGTGACAGAGCATGCACAACCGCAAGTTGACAAATCCACCACCATTGCCCCGGCCGACAAAGCCAACGCCAGCTACTTGGGCCGCATCGCCGTGGCAATCAACGAGACCGATCCCGAGTTTCCCGCCTTGTACCTCGGCGTGCAAATTCTCAGCCGCCAAGGCTTGTGGCAGCGGGTGCGCGAAAAAGAGGGCCTGAGCTACGGGGTAGCGTCCAACTTGAATGCGCCTATAGAAGGCACCGCAGGCTCGATCGACATCAGCGCCAGCTTTGCCCCGCACAATGCCGCCAAGCTGCGCGCTACGATTCGCGAGGTATTGGTAGAAAAGCGTGAGCAAGGTTTTAGCGGTTTGGAGGTGGGTTTTGCCAAATCCGCCATCGTCAGCCGCCGTACTGAGCTGCGGGCCCAGCCCGCCAACAGCGTGGGCGGTATCGCCAACAATTTGCGTTACGGCAAATCACTGGACTACGCCACTCGCTTTGACAAAGCCTATGAAGCGCTGGATGCAGCGGCCATCAACGCGGCGCTGAAGAAATACCTTGACCCTGACCGGCTCTGGGACGTAGTGGCCGGCACTTTCTAATCGTTTTTTAGGTAGCCGCAGCAACCAAACGCTGCGTGTACGGGTGCTGCGGCGCATCCAGCACCGCATGCACGCTGCCCTGCTCCACGATGTCGCCATCCTTCATCACCATCACGTCGTGCGCCATGGCACGGATCACGTCCACATCGTGGGTGATGAGCAAATAGCTCAGGCCGTGGGATTTTTGCAGGCGTTGCAAGAGCGTGAGTACCTGTTTTTGACTCGTCACATCCAGCGCGCTGGTGGGTTCGTCCAGTACCAAAATCTGCGGCTCAATGATGAGTGCCCGCGCAATCGCTATGCGCTGGCGCTGGCCACCTGAGAACTCGTGCGGGTAGCGCTGCAAAAGGTTAGGAAACTGCGCTTGGCCCAAGCCCACCTCGTTCAATGTGGCCAGCACGCGTTCTTGCCGCTGGGCTACGCTGAGCTCAGGCGCATGCACACTCAGGCCTTCGCCCACAATTTCTTCTACCGTCATGCGCGGCGAGAGCGAAGCGAACGGGTCTTGAAACACCACTTGCACGGTTTTGCGTAAACCTACAGCATAGTCTACAGTCGCTACATTTTTCATAGCTACTCCCGCATTATTTTGTTGCGCTGGCAGCTCATTTGTCTTGTAAAAACCCTTATAGAAAACTTCGCCAGAGGCTTTGGTCAAGCCCAGCATGGCCAGAGCCAATGTGGACTTGCCTGAGCCAGACTCGCCAATCACCCCAAGCGTTTGGCCTGCCGCCAAATTAAAGCTGGCTTGCTTGACAGCGACGAACTCGCCTTTCCTGAACCAGCCTTTGAAACCGGGTTTGGGAATCGGGTAGCCGACCCGTAGCTTGTTAGCGGCCAGTGCAGTGTCCGTACCTACTGAACCATTGTCCGTCCGCTCTGAGTCAGTCGAATGGCTGACGGGAACCTCCACCACATCGCGCACCGGTTTGCTGGCCAGCAGCTTTTGCGTGTACGCATGCTGCGGGTTGGCAAACACCTCAGCCACCAAGCCATGCTCCACGATGTAGCCGTTCTCCATAACCGCAATGCGGTCGGCAAACTTACGCACCATGTTCAGGTCATGGGTGATCAGCAACACCGCCATCTGGTGGCTTTTTTGCAGATCGTCCAGCAAATCCAAAATCTGTTGGCGCAAAGTGACGTCCAAAGCGGTGGTCGGCTCGTCCGCCAGCAGCAGGCGCGGCTTGCAGGCCAGCGCCATGGCAATCATCGCGCGTTGGCGCTGCCCGCCACTGAGCTGGTGCGGGTAGCTCTGCGCGCGGCGCTCGGGCCCGGTTATACCGGTTTCGACCAGCAGCTCCAGCACCCTCGCCCAAGCGGCCTTTTTGCCCAGCGCTTGCTTGGTCTCCAGCACCTCGGCAATCTGGTCGCCAATGGTGTACAGCGGATTGAGCGCCGTCATGGGCTCCTGAAAGATCATCGCAATATCGTCACCCCGCAAGCCACGCAGCTCGTGCTCTGCCATTTGCAGCGTGTCACGCCCGTCAAAGATGGCCTGCCCGCTGAGTTGCGCGTTTTGCACCAGGCGAAGGATAGCCAATGCGGTGACGGATTTACCCGAACCTGACTCACCCACCAAGGCCAGTTTTTCGCCGGCGTTGATGCTAAAGTTGATGCCGTGCACCACTTCTTTTCCAGCGAAGGACACGCTTAAGTCGTGAACATCAAGCAGCGACATTATTTATCCGCTTTCCTTGGGTCGAGTGCATCGCGCAAGGCATCCCCCATAAAAGTGAGCAGTAGCAAGGTGATAACCAAGACTGCAAAGGTAGACAGCGAAATCCACCAAGCATCAATATTGTTCTTGCCCTGCGCCAGCATTTCGCCCAAGCTAGGCGTGCCCGGTGGCACACCCAGGCCTAGAAAATCCAATGAAGTCAAAGCCAAAATCGCTCCACTCATGCGAAAGGGCAAAAACGTCACCACCGGCGTCATGCTGTTGGGCAGCACGTGGCGGGTGATGATCTGCCAATGCGACAGCCCCAAGGCGCGGGCGGCGCGCACATAGTCCATTTGGCGGTTACGCAAAAACTCTGCGCGTACATAGTCGGACAATCCCATCCAGCCAAACGCACTGAGCAGCACCAACAATAGCAACATGCTGGGCTCGAACACAGCGGCAAAAATAATCAGCAAGTACAGCTCCGGAAGCGAGCCCCACACCTCCATAAAGCGTTGAAATGCAAGGTCTACCTTGCCTGCAAAGTAGCCCTGAATCGCGCCGGTGATGATACCCAGCACGGTGCCTACCAAGGTGAGCGCCAAGGCAAACAACATGGACACCCGAAAGCCATACAGTAAACGCGCCAACACATCGCGGCCATTGCCGTCGGTGCCAAGCCAATTGTCAGCAGACGGTGGTGCCGGGTTGGGCTGCGTCGCAAAGTAATTGAGCGTGCTGTGGTGGTAGTTATTGATTGGGAAAACCGCGAAGTTGCCTGGCTTGCCAAACTGCTCCCGCACAAAAGGGTCCAGATAATC
>JAYWHJ010000349.1:0-16052 GCA_043777795.1 Polaromonas sp.
CAACGCATCTACTGCCTTGCTTTGAACGCCGGAGTAATTGCCAGAATCCTCCACTGCAGCCGCCTTGGAGCCAAACATATCTGCATACTCGGCACCCGGGCTATTGGTGCCGGGAAAGTTGATGCTGATCATGTCATAGTCAAACTTGGCCAAACGCTGTTGGTAAAGGGCAAAATCCACTGCGCGCAATTTAAGCTGGATGCCCAGTTTGCCAAGGTTGCGCTGCCAAGAACTGAGCGTAGCGCCTTTGGATTCCTGGCTGTCCACATAGTCAATGACCAGCGCTTGGCCCTTGGCGTTGCGCAGTACACCGTTTTGCACTGTCCAGCCCGCGTCTTTCAACAAAGCTTGGGCGCGGCGCAGGTTCTCGCGCAGGCGGTCTCCGCCCTCGGCGTTGGGCTGGCGCGCCATCGCGCCAAACACATCAGCAGGCACCTGCGCGCGCCAAGGCTCGAGCAAAGCCAGCTCCTCTGGGCCTGGCCCGCCGCTGGCTGCACAGTCGGTGTTGCCAAACAGGCCGTTGACTGGCTTGTACAAGCCATAAAACAGCTGGCGGCTCATCCAGTTAAAGTCATGCGCCAAGCCAATCGCCTGGCGCACCCGCACGTCTTTGAACAAGTCGCGCCGGGTGTTGAAAATATAGCTTTGAAAGCCGGTAGGCAGGCTGTGCTTGAACTCGCCTTTGACAATCTCTCCGCTGGAAAAGCGTTTGCCGTTGGCCCGGCGTGCCCAATCGCCCGCTGAGTAAAACTGCATGAAGTCAAACTCAGCGGCCTTTAAGCCTTCAAGCCTGGCCACGTTGTCTTTGTAGATTTTGATCGTGATACGGTCAAAGTTGCCTTGGCCCACGTTCACATTGAGCTTCTCGCCCCAGTAGCTGGGGTCGCGCACGTAGGTGATGTCTTTGCCGTACACCACCGGGCCAATTTTGTAGCGGCCACTGCCTATGGGCACGTCGGTGACGATTTTGTCGAAGGTTTTGCCTTTGCCCCACTCGCGGCTAAATACTGGCAGGCTACCTACGGTCAACGGCAACTCGCGATTTTTACGCTTGAAAACATAGCGCACTGTAAGCGGGTCTACCACCTCGGCACGCTCAACATCTTCAAGCAAAGTACGGTAGCCGGGCTGCGCGTATTTGCTGATCAGCATTTCAAAGCTGTGCTTCACGTCGGCCGCCAGCACGGGCCTACCGTCGTGAAAACGGGCGTTGGCGCGCAGCTTAAAGGTGGCGCTCAGGCCGTCCGCCGCCACGTCCACATCTTCAGCCAGCAAGCCGTAGGCCGTGCCCAGTTCATCGGCTGAACCGGCCAGCAGGCTTTCAAACAGCATCTCGCTCAGATAGGCCGGTACTGAACCCTTGATGGTGAAGGGGTTGTACTTGTCAAAAGTAGACACCCGCAAATTGCTCACAGCCACCAGCTCGCCGCCCTTGGGCGCTTTGGGGTTTACATAGTCAAAATGCGTAAAACCGGGCGGGTATTTGATGTCGCCCCAGAGGGAATAGGCGTGCCCAGCCCAGCCCGGTGAGGCCAGTCCCAACAAAAACCAAAAAACTATTGCGCGCATGCGACAATTCTGCACTGACTTTTACTTAGAGGCACTAATGGGTTTCCTTAACGGCAAAAAATTATTAATCTCCGGCGTTTTGTCCAACCGTTCTATCGCTTACGGCATCGCCAAGGCCTGCAGGCGCGAGGGTGCTGAGATTGCGCTGAGCTATGTGGGCGAGCGTTTTAAAGAGCGTACGCAGCAGTTTGCGGCTGATTTTGACAGCCAACTGATATTTGACTGTGACGTGGGCAGTGACGAGCAAATTAGCAAGCTGTTTAGCGATCTGGCGAAAACCTGGCCTAAATTTGACGGTTTTGTGCACAGCATTGGATTTGCACCGCGTGAGGCGATTGGCGGGGACTTTTTGGAAGGGCTCTCGCGCGAGGGCTTCAAAATAGCCCATGACATCAGCGCCTACAGCTTTCCAGCCATGGCCAAGGCGGCCTTGCCCTACCTGAACGACAATTCAGCCGTTCTCACCCTCACCTACCTGGGTGCCGAGCGCATTGTGCCCAACTACAACACCATGGGCCTGGCCAAAGCCTCGCTGGAGGCTTCTGTTCGCTACCTGGCAGGCTCGCTGGGCGCGCAAGGCCGTGGCCTGCGGGCCAATGGCATCAGCGCCGGGCCGATCAAAACCTTGGCCGCTGCGGGCATCAAGGATTTTGGCAAAATTTTGGGTGCCGTGGCCCAAGCCTCGCCGATCCAGCGCAACGTGACGATCGAAGATGTGGGCAACGTGGCCGCGTTTTTACTGAGCGACCTGGCCGCTGGCGTGAGCGCCGAGATCACCTATGTGGACGGCGGCTTTAGCAAGGTGGTGGGGGGCATTGCCGAGCCCACCGCAGGCTAAACCGCGCTGCCTCAGGAGCGCGGTTGACAGCAGCTTGGGTAGACATTTGGCCCTGCCAGCGCGGGAACACATGGCATGCCATCAGGTTGTAGCTCTTGCGAGTAGCATCAAAGTTAGCCCAGTTGTGCGCCAGCAGCAGATAGGCACCAAAGCCGCCGTTAGACTGCTTCCATAGCTGGTCAATTTGGGCATTTACCATGTCATGGGTGCCAATAGCGCTAAAGCCCTAGTGGTTAATGAACGCGATCATCTCTTTGATGTTATTGCCTGGCATGGCTATTTTCGGGAAGGCCACTACTGCCTGGAAATATTCAAACCACTGCTCTATACCGGGCTCTGCATCGCCGTATGCTTGGTCCATGGTTTAAGCGCAGTGCACCAGGCCCACCAAGCGCCATTTGTTGCGGTCTACCTAGGTTTTGTGGTGTTTGGCCTGCTGCTCCATCACGTCCCAGTGGAGCCTATGGGTTCCACGTTAGCCTGCCTGGGCGCCAGTATGCATGCGCTGTGCGGCTGGCCTACGCCGTTTGGCGCTGCTTCAAACTCCACCCACAAGCCCCTTGGCAACTTTGACCAAGCTGCCGATGCAGCTGCAATTCAAGCCTGCCACACCGTGGCAGAACAAGTGGTGAATTTTGCTCGGATGCGACGCAGTCGCTAAGTTTTAGCATCGCTGCTTGCTGCGGCCGACGTGCTATTTGGCGGCTTCTACGAGCTCAAAACTACGCTTGACCAAGTTGCCCAGCTGCGCAGCCACTGCGCGGGCATCGTCCGCGCTGGCCAATGAACCTACGGTCACGTCATACATATTGGCTGCACCGCTGGCGCACGGCGCGACCGTCGCTGCATAGCCCAGCTCAGCCAGTTGCGCCGCCAATGCATTTGCGCGGCTCTCCAGCCAAACACTGTTGGCGATGCTGAAGCCGCCACCCGGTTTGGCCAAGCCACTGCCCTCGGGCGCAGCTACCTGGCCACCAAAGCCGCGCAACTGCTCAGGCGTGGCAATGCTGATGGGCGAAGCCGCTTGGCCTGCCGGGGCGGTCCAAAAAGCATTGGGCGCATCCAGCACAGCCAGCGATTCATTGCTGCGCTCGATATCTACCTTGCCTTCAAACAAACACACCACCTCATGCTGCGCGTTGGACTGCGCCCAAAACCGGGTGCCGCGAATGCCAATGGTGGCGGTAGCGGTACTGACGCTGACGCGGCGGTTTCTACCGTTGAGTTTCTCCGCTGCAGCCGTTACATAGCGCAAGGTACCAATCGCCACTTTGATAGCCGCGCTAAAAAGGGACTCACCGGCAGTTTTGCTATAAGCCAAAGACTCGAGCGTCAAGCGGCTGTTTGCACCCAGTGCAATCAGGCTGCCCTCGGGAAACTTTAAAACCACGCGCGCGCCCTCGCCCGTGACCACTGTTTGCAAGGCCGTCACCATCGCACCCGCAGCCAGCGGGACTCGCTTATCGGCTATCTCCAACCAAGCGGGAGCGCGAAGCAAATCTACGGTGGCGGAAGGGGCGGTTTGAGATAACGCACTGGGTGATACACCGAGCAACGCTATAGCCCCTGCACTTGACACCGACAAAGGCGCACCACGGGTGGCCATCCAAGCTACCGCCCCGATTGTGGATTGACGGCGCTGCAGGTTGATGGATGGCGTGGATGTGCCATTACCAGTCATCAGATCGAGGGGCTTGTTGTTCTTGGAGTTCATATCAGGCTTGAGTGAAGGCATTGTTTTGGATGTGCCCAAACTATCGCATTACACGACTTTTTACGCAATGGAAAAGCGAAATTCAGCCTAGAAGTGTCAACTTTCGCACAACGGAGAGCTTTCACTAATGTGGACAACAGCCCACATCGTCGTTATGGGTTGTCACTATTTTGTGGAGCTTAATTTGAATATTGATATATACTTGATTATTCAAGTATCACTCAAATACATCAACGACTATGGCTCAATCTGCCGCCGCCCAGCTCATCGACGCCCCCAAAAGCCGCAGCCCAGCTATCTTTGAAAGTGTCCAATATGGTTAAAGCTACATCCCCCTACTCTGCCGATGCCGATGCCGCCGCCGGCACCCGCCTGGAGTTTTGCATGCGCCTGACGCGCGCCTACGCGGTGCTGACCCGCCGCCTGGACAATGCGCTGTCGAGCCTGCATGGTTTGAGTTTTGGCGATTTCATGATTTTGTACCACCTGGACCGCGCACCGGGTACCAAGCTGCGCCGTATTGACCTCGCTGAACGTATGGGCCTTACGGCATCTGGCGTGACGCGCACGTTGCTCCCGTTGGAGAAGCTGCACTTAGTAATGCGCCAACCCGACCCGCGCGACGCACGGGTGGGTTACGCGGTGCTTACCGAGTCTGGACAGCAGCTACTGAACTACGCCTTGATCTCTATCGCGCCCATCAGCCAAGAAGCCACTCAAGCCATGTCGCCCGAAGAGGTTGAGGCTTTTTCGGCTTTGCTCGGGGAGCTTGCAGGCATTCATTTGGCTAACGGCTAGAAAATGAGCCCTCACCACAGTTGCGCCATGAAAAAAGCGGCCAAAAAGCCGCTTTTTCATATTTTTTAAGCCTTTAGCCCAAAAGATTATTGCGGGGTAAGCTATAAAATTAGGAGCAACAAATACTAAGACTTGACGCAGTCCGCGTAGTAGCGCTTCACCCCATTGGCGTCCACCTGTTCTACCAGGCCGTGGATGTCGGTCTCAAAGCCTGGGCATTCACGGTTGAAGGCGCGTGCGAACTTAAGGTAGTCGACGATCTTTTTATTGAACACTTCGCCGGGGATTAAGAGAGGTATGCCCGGTGGGTATGGCGTTACCAGGCCCACGGTAATGCGGCCTTCCAGCTTGTCGATCTCCACCCGCTCGGTTTTGCGGTGCGCGATGTAGGCATAGGCATCAGATGGCGTCATGGCGGGGTGCAGGTCGCTTTGGTAGACGTCGGTGGTCAAGCGGGCAATATCGTACTTGGCGTACAGGCCGTGGATGTGCTGACACAGGTCTTGCAGGCCCATGCGCTCATAGGCGGGATGCGCCTTGCTGAACTCAGGCAAGATGCGCCACATGGGCTGGTTGCGGTCGTAGTCGTCTTTGAACTGCTGCAATGCAGTGAGCAATGTGTTCCAGCGGCCTTTGGTAATGCCAATGGTGAACATGATGAAGAAGCTGTACAGACCGGTTTTTTCGACGATCACACCGTGCTCAGCCAAGAACTTGGTGACGATGCTGGCCGGAATACCGTTTTTGGCAAATTTGCCTTGCAAATCCAGGCCTGGTGTGACGATGGTGGCCTTGATCGGGTCCAGCATGTTGAAGCCTTCGGCGAGGTTGCCAAAGCCGTGCCAGTTAGGCTTGGCCTTGGTGCCTTTGCCGTGCTGTTTAGCCTCGCCGTGCAGCATCCAGTCTTTGGCCTCGGTCATGCCGTCGTCCACAAACTTATCCGGGCCCCAAACCTTGAACCACCAGTCGTCGCCGTACTCAGCGTCTACCTTGCGCATGGCTCGGCGAAAATCCATCGCCTCCATGATCGATTCTTCCACCAAGGCTGTGCCGCCGGGTGGCTCCATCATGGCCGCAGCCACGTCGCAACTGGCGATGATCGCGTATTGCGGGCTGGTGCTGGTATGCATCAAATACGCCTCGTTGAACAAATGCCTGTCCAGCTTGCGGTTTTGCGCGTCTTGCACCAGCACATGGCTGGCCTGGCTGATACCGGCCAGCAGCTTGTGGGTGGACTGGGTCGCAAAGGTCAGCGCCTCTTTAGGTCGTGCGCGCTTTTTACCCATGGAGTGGAAGGGGCCGTAGAACGGGTGAAAGGCGGCATGCGGTAGCCAAGCCTCGTCAAAATGCAGCGTATCGACATAGCCGTCAAGCTCGCCTTTGATGGTCTCGGTGTTGTACAGCACACCGTCGTAAGTGCTTTGGGTGATGGTCATCACACGGGGCTTCACCTGGTCCGCGTCAACATGCTTGAGCAGCGGGTTGGCCCTGATTTTGGCTTTGATGGTCTCGGGTTCAAACTCGCTTTGCGGGATGGGGCCGATGATGCCAAAGTGGTTGCGCGTGGGCTTGAGGAACACCGGAATGGCACCCGTCATGATGATGGCGTGCAAAATGGATTTGTGGCAGTTGCGGTCTACCACCACCACGTCCCCGGGCGCCACGGTGTGGTGCCAGACCATTTTATTGCTGGTGCTGGTGCCGTTGGTGACGAAGAAGCAATGGTCGGCGTTGAAAATGCGGGCTGCATTCTTCTCGCTCTCGCCGATTGCACCGTCGTGGTCTAGCAGCTGGCCCAGCTCTTCTACCGCGTTGCACACGTCGGCGCGCAGCATGTTTTCGCCAAAAAACTGGTGGAACATTTGGCCAATAGGCGACTTGAGAAAAGCCACGCCGCCGGAGTGGCCGGGGCAGTGCCAAGAATAGGAGCCGTCTTCAGCGTAGTCGAGCAGCGCCTTGAAGAATGGTGGCTGAACACCTTCCAGATAGCTTTTAGCTTCGCGCAAAATATGCCGCGCCACAAACTCTGGCGTGTCTTCAAACATATGGATAAAGCCATGCAGCTCGCGCAAAATGTCGTTAGGCAAGTGGCGTGATGTTTTGGTCTCGCCATACACATACAGCGGCACATCGGCGTTCTTGCGGCGCACTTCGTTGATGAAGGCACGCAGATTAAGCACAGCGGGATCTATCTCTTCACCCGGCGTGAACTCGTCGTCGTCCAGCGACAAGATAAACGCGCTGGCGCGGCTTTGCTGCTGGGCAAACTGCGACAGATCGCCGTAGCTTGTGACACCCAGCACCTCAAAGCCTTCTTTTTCAATGGCTTCTGCCAGCGCACGAATGCCCAGGCCAGAGGTGTTTTCAGAGCGAAAGTCTTCGTCGATGATGACGATGGGGAAACGAAATTTCATGCCAATTCCAATAGCGGTGAAATTAAAGAACCGGCACGCGTGCCGGGAGACAGTCGGACGCGAGCGCCGAACGAATTGCGAAGTGTAAGGATATTCTGTGACCCGGCGCTTGCAAGGCCCAAGTTTTGCCTCAAAATGTGGTGCATCACACACAGGAGGCGATTTTATGGCGCATTCGACAATTTGGTGGGTTTTAGCAGGCTTGATTGTGACGGCTGAGCTGGTAACCGGCACTTTTTACCTGCTGATGATCTCGTTGGGCATGGTGGCAGGTGCGCTGGCCGCATACGCGGGTGCTAGCCTGAGCGGACAATGCGTGGTTGCAGCGCTGGTCGGCGGTGGCGCTACCCTGGCCTGGCATTTTTACAAAGTCAAAGAGCCCGGCGCGGCCAAGGCAGAGGCTAACCGCGACGTGAACCAAGATGTGGGTGCTGTCGTGCAGGTCAATGCATGGAATGCTGACGGCAGCGCCTCGGTCAAATACCGTGGCGCACAATGGGCCGTGCTGGCGGCGCCTGGCGTAGCACAAACCGCAGGTAGTTTTCGGGTGAAAGAGGTGGTTGGCAGCCAGTTGGTGGTAGAAGCTGCCTCAATTGGATTGAATTGAATGAGGTTAGATTGAACTCTGCGTTTTGATTTGATTTTTCATGGCACTCGCCGTTGTATACCGTTTGTGTAGGCTTTTTTTGCTTTTATTTAAAATTTAATCTTGGGAGAAATATATGGAAATTGCACTTGTTTTATTGATTTTGGTGGTGGTGTTCATTGCCAAAACTGTCAAGGTCGTGCCGCAAACCAACGCCTGGGTGATGGAGCGGCTGGGCAAGTTCCACAGCGTGTTGACTCCGGGCTTGAATTTTGTCATTCCGTTTGTCGACAAAGTGGCCTATAAACACAGTCTGAAAGAGATCCCGCTGGACATCGCCAGCCAAGTGTGTATCACCCGCGACAACACCCAGCTGCAAGTGGACGGTATTTTGTACTTTCAAGTGACCGACGCTCAACGCGCCAGCTACGGATCGAGCAACTATATTTTGGCCATCAGCCAACTGGCGCAAACCTCGCTGCGCAGCGTCATCGGCAAGCTGGAGCTGGACAAAACCTTTGAGGAGCGCGACATCATCAACGCGCAGGTGGTAGCCGCTATTGACGAGGCCGCGCTGAATTGGGGCGTGAAGGTGCTGCGCTATGAGATCAAAGACCTGACCCCACCGAAAGAGATTTTGCACGCCATGCAGGCGCAGATTACCGCCGAGCGCGGCAAGCGCGCGTTGATTGCGGCGTCGGAAGGCCGCCGTCAAGAGCAGATCAACATCGCCACCGGCGAGCGCGAGGCGTTTATTGCCCGCTCTGAGGGCGAGAAGCAGGCCGTGATCAACAACGCGCAGGGCGAGGCTGCATCCATTACCGCTGTGGCCGACGCTACCGCAGGCGCAATTGAGCGCATTGCCGCCGCCATCCGCCAGCCCGGTGGCGAGCTGGCGGTGCAGCTCAAAGTGGCTGAAAAGGCGGTAGAGGCGTACAGTAAAGTCGCCGCGGATGCGACCACCACCCTGGTAGTGCCCAGCGACATGACCCAGGTGAGTACCTTGATCAGCTCGGCCATGAAGATGGTGCAAGCGAACCAGACCAAGAGCTAAGGTATGCCCAACAACGTTTTAGGCACACCGCTAGTGCCCTGCTCTTACGACCCACTCACAGGTTATTTTCGTGACGGTTGCTGCAACACCGACGAGACCGATGGTGGCTCGCACTTGGTGTGCGCGCGCGTGACGCAAGAGTTTTTGGTGTTCTCATTGCAGCGCGGCAACGACCTGATGACGCCGCGCCCCGAGTACCGCTTTGCTGGCCTCAAGCCCGGCGACCGCTGGTGTCTGTGCGCCACGCGCTGGAAAGAGGCGCTAGAAGCGGGCCTGGCCCCACCCGTGGTGCTGGAGAGCACACACGCCAAAGCGCTGGAGTTTGTCAGCCTGGACACTTTGCGCCAACACGCGTACGTTAGTGGCACAGCGGGTACTGCAGGCGTGCAGCCTTGAGACGCTGTTCGCCTGCCAAAGGCGTTCGGCATACGCACTAACGCCTTTGCGCATAGGGGCGCTGGCATGACTGCGGTAAGCCTTAGGCACGCCAACATGTAAAACGCCAGAACTTTTAAGCCATTTAGCTCTCTAGCCCAATAAAATATTGCGGGAGCAGCTACTTAATATATAGCATTTTTCACACTGCATGCGGTCTTGACAGACCCCGGGTTTATACTCTAGCCCTGCACTTTCGCCGGCTTGCCAACTTTGCGCGCCTGGCCGCATCACCCGAGAACCTTTCCATGAAAAAAGTCTACGCCCTGCACATTGAAGGCAAAAACCCTGAGCGCGTGCTCGAAGCGACCAAACACGATATCCGCAAATACGTGAAACGCTGCCGCAAAGTATCACTGCCAGCGGATGTAGATTTTTGGGATTTTGACTGCAAAGTAGGGGCCGACCAAGCCTCGGCTGTCCCCGTGCACCAGGCCGAGCTGATTGCCCAGCTAGACCTGGTGGCCAAGGCGGGCAGCGCCACTGCGTATGTCGAAGTAGTGGCCAAGAATGGCCTGCGGGTGTATGTGCCGGGTGCCAAACAGGCACCTAGCGC
Organism: Polaromonas sp.; assembly: GCA_043777795.1. GTDB lineage: Bacteria > Pseudomonadota > Gammaproteobacteria > Burkholderiales > Burkholderiaceae_C > JAAFIP01. Next base: position 9,965 of record JAYWHJ010000349.1, read on the forward strand.
CGACGAAACCGCCTTTGAAGATTCACAGCAATAGGATTTGCCGCAATAGAAGCGTCGCTGCGTAAGCTACAATACAAGCCGCTAGGAGAGGTGGATGAGCGGTTTAAGTCATACGCCTGGAAAGCGTACGAAGGGTAAAACTTTCCGCGGGTTCGAATCCCGCCCTCTCCGCCAAAATGTAGCCCTGAATTTTCACGAATTCAGGGCTTTTTTTGTAGCTCAATAAGGCAGCGCCACTTGCAATAGCTGTGACGCGACAGCAGGGTCGTCTGCGTCAGTCACCAGCGTCAGTATCAACTGACCGCCGCTCACCTGCCCAGTGATGCCCTCTACCTTCGGCGCGCCTTGCAGGTGATGCAATTGCACCACTTGATTGCTGGCGTTGACGATGCCGATCGCGCTGGCGATGCAGGGGCCGTCGTGGTAGCTGTCTTTGGTGTTTTCTGCTACGGCGCTAAAGGCCCAAGCACCGCCGGGCAAGCTGCAGGCATCGGTGACGCTCAGGGCCATGCCGTGGGCAGGGTCTGTGGGGCCCATGTCAATGGTGTCTACCGTCTCCGCGCGCGGGGTTTCGTGATCGTCGCCCCGCAGCCAAGCCTGGGCATGGTGCCAGTCCAGGCGAATGCAGGCGCTGCGTGTGTCAGCTTGGTTGCCGCGCTGCAACAAGTGCAGCACGCCATTGGCCACAAAGCAACCCTCAATGTTGAGCAGTGGCAAAGTGCCGCGCAGACCCTTATACAGACCAGACAAATCGATCCGTTTGGGAGGCAGGCATCCGTCTTTACCTACCCGGCCTTGCGCGTCCAGCGCCAGCAGCACACCGCGCTCTCGCGTAGGTTTGGAGCCGGAGCCCAACGCCAGCAAGGCACCATGCGGATAGCCGGCCATGGCGGGCAAGCTGGTAAGGGTTTCCAGATCAGGCTTTTTTGCCTTGCGCTGTTTCTGATCGGTTGGTAAATCACCGGGGAACAATCGTAGCAATTTGATGGGTGCATCCACAGCCGTTTTAAAACGACCCAAGTGATGCTCATCGTCTGCCACCACATAAAAACGCTCCTGCACCCTGACCAAGCCGCTGGCTGCGCTCAGATGCGCTTGGCCACGCGGGTGCTGCGCTGGGTCTAGCGCGAGGGTGCGTAGAAGTTCAGGGGCCAGCATCATGATTTGCCCCCCGATTTGCCCGTTAAGGCGCCAAGCGCGCGTTTTGCGGAAACATCGCCTTGCGCGCGTCGTCGTCCATCTCGGCTTTGAAGCTGTGCTTGGCCTTGAGCGCCTCTGCCGCCTGCGCCGCCGGGCGGGCATTGATCTCGTCGAGCAAGCGCTTGACGTTGGGCAGCTTGGCCCAAGCTTCGGCGCCCAGGATAAACGGCACCGCGCGCGCCCAGCCCCATACTGCCATGTCTACCAAGGTGTAGCTGGTGCCCAGCATGTAGGGGTGTTTGGCCAGATGCGCATCGATGATGCCCCAATGGCGCCAGGCTTCAAAGTCATAGCGGTTCACCGCGTAGGCCTTGGGCTCTGGCGCAAAGTGCTTAAAGTGCACACACTGGCCGGAGTAAGGCCCGATACCGCTGGCGATAAACATGAGCCAAGAATACATCTCGGCGCGTGCGGCGGGGGTGTTGGCAGGCAGAAATTTACCGGTTTTTTCTGCCAGGTACAGCAAGATGGCGTTGCTGTCGAAAATGGTGGCGTCGCCATCGGTCATGGCAGGCGTTTTGGCGTTGGGGTTAATAGCCAAAAAGGCAGGCAAATGCTGCTCGCCTTTACGGGTGTCTACGGGCACCACTTCGTAGGGCAGCGCTGCCTCTTCCAGAAACAAGGCTACTTTGGCGGGGTTGGGTGATGGGTGGTAGTAAAACTTGATCATGCTTGGCCTGTGGGGTGCGAGTGAGGCGGAAATTTATAAATAAATGCCCGTGAGTGCGATTGTGCCCAGTTTGTAGGAACCGTGCTCAGTGGCCGCAAGGCGGCTTGTGTTTGTTTGTTTGTTTGTTTGTTTGCTTGCTTGCTGGTGCAAGCTCTCAGCGCTTTCTTTGGCTGTTAGCCACCGTCCAGTCGTAGGGCAAAAAGGCGGTTGCGTAGTCTTTTGGCAAACTTTGGCTGGAATAGCGCTGGGCGTAGTCGATCAAGCTGGCGGCGTGTGCGGGAGTAAAGTCTTCCGTATAAAACTTCAAAATTTCATTGAAAAACACGGTGCGCTTGGCATGGTCCACTACCAGGTTTTCCGGTTTTGCAAAGAAGGCGCGCGTCTCACGGTCTAGCTCTTGGTTCAATTGCTCAGCGGTGAAGGGCTTGCGCGGCAGCACGGGGCAGGACACGGCAGAGCAGTTCAGCGCAAAGTGGATGCGCGGCTCGTTCAACTTGCGGATGATGTCGTTTTCAAAGGCGTACAGCGACAGCAAGCTGCCGCCAATCTCAAACTTGCGCAGCAGAAAAAACTTTACTTTGGCCCAGCCGGCATGGGTAGGCGGGATGCCCGAGGCGATCACGTTATACATGGACAGCGCGTTGTAGGCGTTGGCCATATGGGCCAAGCGTGCATCGGGCGTAGCGGCTGCGCTGAGCGAGGTGAAGGCAATGGCTTGCACATAGCTTTCCAGCGATTGGATGCCACTGGGGCTGGGGTCCTTTTGCAAAGCTGCGAAATCTACCTCACCGAGCTCATTGACATGGCGTTCCAGCACCGCTGCGTAGCCGCGCTCGGCTTGTGCCAGGCTCACCAGCGGCGCGTCGGGCTGGCTCACTTTGACCACGGTGCTGCACGCGGCCAGCAGGGTTACCAAGAATCCAAGAAGGCCTGTGCGCCATGCTCGACAGCCCAAGCTTGGTTGTTTGCAACTGTGCATGGAATAAATGCCTGTGTTTGTCATTCTTCGATCTCCGCTAAAGACGGGTGAGCGCGCTCTTGCATAGCTGTTTCTCTGGGCTTGCCTTTGAGCCATTTAAGCGGGATCCTGATCTCGCCGTTGGCATCTGGCGCGACAGCCAGAGGTTGCCAGGTTTCACCGTTGGCCAGCACGATGGGTTTGAGCAAAATACGCTCACGCTCGGCGTTGTACTGGCACATGGACATGGGGCCTTCGGCTGTGGCCGCCATGAACACGCAGGCATCCACCCGCTCGGCATCCAGATTGCAAGCGTCCATAAAGTTGTGGGTGAAAAATGATATTTTGCGCAGTGGAGGCACGATGCGGCCCCGGCGAAACCATTGCCCTTTGGCCTGCCACAGCATGCGCACCGCGTGCTTGGCCACGCCGAGCGTCAGCTCTTGGTGGCGCAGCAATGCCTTGGCCATGGCCCAAGCAGCTGTCAGGCTCTGGCCGCGCGCCAGCTCTACGTCTGCAGTCTCACGCATCACCCGTTGTGCCAGAGCGGTGTCCTGCAGCCCGTCAAAGTGCTGCTCGCCTATGCTCAGCAGCAGGGCGTAGCGGTTGCAACTGCGGTGGCCGCCGTGCAGCGCGTCAAAATTAAGCGCGATGCCTGCGCCCTGCTCTATGGCCTGGCATACCGAGGCTTGGGTCACCACCACCGGGTCACGCCCCGCAACAGTGCCGCGTCCGGTATCGGCCCCCAGCTGGAACGAAGCAAAGCGCACCACATCGTTGTGCTGCACAAAAAACCTTGCAATCGCGGGCACCTCATGCATATTGCCCGCGAACACCGTGGTGTTAAAGATCACCGACACAGGCAGACCGCGCGCCATATCGATATAGCGCAGGCGCAGGGTATTCATCTCCAGCTCGCTGGCAAAGCCTTTGCGCTCTTGCGTCATGTCTACATGGAAAGCCACGTCGTTCAATCCGTCACCCACCAGACTCTCTAGCCACGCTCGGGTCAACAAAATGCCGTTGGTAAACAGGGAAGCCCGCAGACCCTTGGCGCGCACATAACGCACGATCTGCGACAGCTCATCCTTGTCACGCAAGGTAGGGTCGCCACCGGAGATTTGCACGTCGGTATTGGGGCCGTATTGCACCGCAATATCGTCAATCCGGCGAAACAACTCCAGCAGCGGAATGTCCCGCACCGCCTCGGCGCTTTCAGACAGGTAGCACAAGGTGCAGTCCAGATTGCAGCGCTGGGTAACCTCCAGCGACACGCAGCCGATGGTCCAGCGCCGGCCTGCGGCCTGGGCGGGGCCCCATTGGCCAGTGCGCTGCATGCGCAGGGCCATGTGCGCCATTCGCTCAGCTTGGGCGCTGCGCCGGGCAAGAGGCAATGGGTTGGGCGAATTCATAACGTATAGAACTCTGTGTCGCGCCTAGCATGTAAATCTTACGCCTGACCCGGTTTTTCCTCCTGAATGCCGTACTTCACGCCAAGGTCACAAAGTAAAGTTCAGTGGAGTTTGTGAACGTAAGTAGGCTCGCCAGCAGTCGCCATGCCGTTTGTGCCAACGGTGTACCAAGGAGCACCACCTTAGGGCGATAGGCGATAGCGCAATGTCCGCAAAAAGCCGCTCACACCTGGCTAGGCTTGTGCAGCTTTTACCGTTGCTGTTGCGATAAGAGGGCTGCTCACTTCATCTGCACCGAGCCATTGACCGTCACCACCACCGTGCTACGGCCCGCCTCCACTGGCACTGGCGCGTCTGATGCCATCGATTTAGCCTCCATCGTCATCATGCGCCCGCGCGGTGGGGCAAAGCCCTGGTCATTGGCATTCACGGCGACCTCTCGGATGGTATAGCCGCCAAAGCCAAAATTTTTGCTAATCTCGGCAGCCTTGGTTTTAAAGCGTTCGATGGCCTGTGCCTGTGCATCACCCTCCACCTTGGCACGCGCCTCGCGCGACAGGGCAAAGCTCACTTGACCCAAGGTCAGGCTACTGATCTTGCCTGCAGTAGCGTTGATGCGGGCAAAATCACGGCCCTCCAGCACCAGCTCGGTGCTGCCTTGCCAGCCGTTGATCTTGCCGTCGCGCCCATAGCGCGGATACAGGCTGAAGGCTCCGGTGCGCACGTCCAGCTGGCCGGGTTGGGCTACTTTTTTAGCCTCTACCAACGCGGCGTCCAAGGCCGTTTTTAGTTGGGTTTGCACCAGCGCCGCGTCAGCGCCATCTTTGGTGGTACTCATGGTGATCATTAGCAAATCTTGCTGCGCCTCCACGCTGCCGCTGGACTGCAAGGAGACGACGTTTTGGGCAGTTTCTGCCCGCATGTTTTGAGAAAAACTGGCGCTGGCGCAGACAAACAAAGCGCAAGCAGATATTTTTTTAATAGTAAACGACATAAATCTCCCGCAAATGACTGAGTGCTTATTGATCTGGCACATTGATGTTTCAGCTTCCGTTCGGATCGAGCCTGTGTAAACCGTTCGGCAGGCTCAGGGCGAATGGCCCATGGTTCACAAAGCCGAGGTGGTAGCCTACCATGCCGCGGCTTTTAACCACCAGCCACCAGCCAATTGCATAGCCCCTGGTAGTTTTGGTTGAGCGGCGCACTGGGTAGCCAAAGATCGAACGATCAAGGACGGCTGACATTGCGCTGTGCCGCGGCTTGCGCGCGAATCTCACGCGCAAGCTGGCCGCGCAGTTGCGACCGCTCCTCGGGGCTCAAATGAAGTTGCTCACTGGCCTTACTGCTGGACCATGCGGGAGTCGCGTGAGACTGGCTCACAAGGCTTCGCAGCTCTTGACGCCGAGCACTCGGGTCCTGTAGCGCGTTGGGGGTTTGTGCCCACGCCTGCGGGCTGGCCAAAAATGCCAACATGGCCAGCACAGAGCAATGAGCCAGACTGCGCCATGAAGTCACCACCAAACGAGCAAAACGTGTTGTCATATCGATGATCCTATCTAATTTGCAGTACTTTCCTATTGTCAAAACGCTACGTGTGTGTGCAATTGCTGGCCCACCACCTATCCATAACGAAACAGTTGCTCAAAAAGCGTACGTCGGCTGTGTGAAGCGGATGCGTAGGCATGAAAAAAGTGTAACAGAGTGTCGTAAGTCAATGATTTTTATAGGTTTTATTAAAATATGCGGTAAAAACGAGGCTCTGTTACATATTCAAAGAGAGGTAATGTATGACCCAAGCTCCTAAGCAAGCGGATCGTATCCTGGTGGTAGACGACGATGCCCGCATCC
>JAYWHJ010000350.1:0-16047 GCA_043777795.1 Polaromonas sp.
CCCAGGCCCGTTCCGCGAAGTGTGGAACATGACCAAGTCCAAAACCACCGCTGGTGGCTGGTTGGTAGCAGGCGTGCAAGCCTTGCAATAAGCCTTGTAAACACAGCTGCAAAAAAGGTTAACACCGGAAAAATCCGGCAAAAGCTAATTTTGCTTTGATAATCAGGGGACGTATGAAATCATCGTCCCCTTTTTCTTTGCCGTTTACTTTTCCACCTACCGCGAAAGACCTGCCAGCCTGGCTTCAACCACCTGACTGGCTGGTGCGTGAGCTGCAGCAGCGCATCGTGCTGGCGCTGAACCATGTGCTACAGCAAGAACCCGAGGCGATGGCCCGACTGACGAGGCAAAAAGGGCAGGTGGCGCATATCGAGATGGCACCGATTACCATTAAGCTGGTAGCTACTCCTGCAGGTTTGCTCGATATTGCTGCCGTTGACGCCAAGGCCGATCTAACCCTGACCGTGACAGACAGCAACCCTTTGTCGTTGCTGCAAACCACCCTGCGCGGAGAAAAGCCCGCCATCCAAATCCAAGGCGATGTGCAGTTGGCAGCCGAGGTGAACTGGCTGGTAGACCATGTGCGCTGGGACGCGGAAGAAGACCTCAGTCGCATCATTGGAGATGCGCCCGCGCACAGCGCCATGCAGGTGCTGCGCCAAGCCGGGCAAATGCTCAAAAAGTTTGCACCCGCGCCTGCACCAGCCCGCACATCGGCAACGCCCGCTGCTAACGCATCGAGTACTGCCCATCCGGCGCAAGGCTAGGGCACGCAGCATGGGTTTTTTCCAACGGATTTGGCGCGGTGCATTCATTGTTTTCATCGTGTTGCGCTATGGGCTGGACGAGCTGGTGCTGACCAGCTTTCAAAAGCCTTGGCTCAAGCTGATTGCCCGCATCGTCTCGGTTGGGCGCAATTTGCGCGCGCCACGCGGACAGCGCCTGCGCGAGGCGCTAGAGCGTTTGGGGCCCATATTCGTCAAGTTTGGCCAAGTTCTTTCCACGCGGCGCGACCTCATGCCGTTGGACATTGCTGACCAATTGGCCTTGTTGCAAGACCGGGTTCCGCCCTTTAGCTCTGACATAGCCATTGCCACCATTGAGCGCTCCTTTGGCCGCAAAGTGGGCGATATTTTTTCCAGTTTTGAGCGGGTGCCTGTCGCCAGCGCCTCGATTGCCCAAGTGCACTTTGCCACCTTGATCGGGCGCGACGGCAAAGAGCGTGAAGTGGCTGTCAAAGTGGTACGTCCCGGCATGCTGGCGGCCATAGAAAAAGACTTGGGCCTGATGCGCATGATGGCCGGTTGGGTGGAAAGCCTGAGCGCAGATGGCAAACGCCTCAAGCCGCGCGAGGTGGTAGCCGAGTTCGATAAATACCTGCACGATGAATTGGACTTGGTGCGCGAAGCAGCCAATGCGGCCCAACTGAGGCGCAATATGGCCGGCCTCAATCTGGTGTTGATCCCAGAGATGTACTGGGACTTTTGCCACTCTGAAGTCATTGTCATGGAACGCATGAAAGGCGTGCCCATCAGCCATATCGATAAGCTGCAAGCGGCCGGGGTGGATGTTAAACAGCTCGCCCGCGATGGGGTGACGATATTTTTCACTCAGGTGTTTCGCGACGGATTTTTCCATGCCGACATGCATCCTGGCAATATCCAAGTCAGCCTGGACCCGCAGCACTTGGGCCGTGTCATCTCGCTGGACTTTGGCATTGTGGGCACGCTCACCGAGGTAGACAAAGAATATCTGGCACAAAACTTTGTCTCCTTCTTCAGGCGTGACTACAAACGCGTGGCCGAGCTGCATATCGAGTCAGGCTGGGTGCCCGCCGCCACGCGGGTCGACGAGCTGGAGGCGGCTATACGCGCCTGCTGCGAGCCGTATTTTGATCGACCGCTCAAAGAAATCTCGCTCGGCATTGTGCTGATGCGCCTGTTCCAGACATCGCGCCGTTTCCATGTCGAGATTCAGCCCCAGCTCGTACTGCTGCAAAAAACTTTGCTCAATATCGAAGGCCTGGGCCGCCAGCTGGATCCTGATCTAGACCTGTGGGCTACGGCCAAACCGTTTCTGGAAAAATGGATGCTGGAGCAAATTGGCCCGCAAAAACTCATTGAGCAACTCAAAGCCCAAGCGCCGCGCTATGCCAAGCTCCTGCCCGAGCTGCCGCGCCTGCTGCACGACTACTTGCAGCAGCAAAGAGGCCAGCATGACCAAACGCTATCCGAGCTGCTGGCCGAGCAAAAGCGCACCAATAGTTTGCTGCAAAAAATCATTTACGGCGCTCTGGGCTTCATACTGGGCCTGGTCTTGCTCCAGCTGTACCTGCGCCTGCGTTTGTGGTGAGCACGTTCCGGGAAAGTCCATAGGCCAGTGCCATTGGCTTGTGTATAAAATCTCCGCACTTATGAGGAGATACGCGCTGTGAATGCATTGATTACTTTCGTCGCCATCTACCTGGCCGTCACGATCGCCATTGGTTTGTTGGCTTCCCGGCGCGTGCATAACTCGGCAGACTACATGGTGGCGGGGCGAAGTCTGCCCTTGTATATGAATGTGGCGACGGTGTTTGCCACCTGGTTTGGGGCGGAGACGGTGCTGTCGGTATCCGCCACCTTTGCCAAAGACGGTTTAGGCGGCATACCCGGCGACCCGTTCGGTGCCTCACTATGCTTGGTGTTGGCCGCTTTGCTGTTTGCCAAGCTGTTCTATCGCATGAATTTGCTGACGATTGGCGATTTTTACAAGCAGCGCTATGGCAAAGCAGTAGAAGTGGTCACCAGCGTGGCTATTGTCGCCTCGTACCTGGGCTGGACATCGGCGCAAATGACCGCGCTTGGATTGGTCATCCACACTCTGTCGGGCGGCGCTATCAGCCTGAATCAAGCCATCTTGCTGGGGGCGGGGGTGGTGATGGTCTACACCATCTTTGGCGGCATGTGGTCTATAGCGTTTACCGACTTGTTCCAGACAGTGGTGATCTTGATCGGCCTGACTGTAGTGGCCATACTGGTCGGCGATTTGGCGGGCGGCGCTACCAAGGTAATCACCCAGGCCGCGGCCGACGGCAAATTTAACTGGATGCCTGCGGATGCCAAAGGCTGGTGGGCCATGGCGGGGGCCTTTTTTGCGTTCGCCTTGGGCTCGGTGCCGCAGCAAGACGTGTTCCAGCGCATGACCAGTGCCAAAGATGAAAAAACGGCGGTGCGCGGTACCATCATTGGCGGCCTGCTGTACTTTTGCTTCGCTTTCGTGCCGATTTTTATTGCCTATGCGGCGGTGGTGGCAGACCCCAATTTGCTGGCACTATTTAAATCGGAAGATGCCCGCGAGATCCAGCGGGTGCTGCCCGATATGGTGTTGAACAAGATGCCCTTGTGGGCGCAGGTGATGTTTTTTGGCGCACTGCTGTCGGCCATTTTGTCCACCGCCAGCGGCGCTTTGTTGGCACCCACTTCGCTGTTTACCGAGAACGTGCTGCGCCCTTTTGCCCCCAAAATGGGAGACAAGCAGTTTTTGATGGTGCTGCGTATTGTTTTGATTGCTTTTACGGCTTGCGCCCTGCTTTTTGCCCTCAATAGCAAGAGCACCATGTACGAAATGGTGCAAAACGCCTACAACGTGACTTTGTCGGGCGCTTTTGTACCGTTGGCGGCCGGAGCCTACTGGAAGCGCGCTACCACCCAAGGCGCCTTGTTTTCGTCCATCGGGGGTATTGGGATCTGGCTGACGATGCAAACCATTGCCTCAGATGCGCTCATTCCGGCCAATTTGATCGGTTTTGCGGCATCCATCGTTCTGATGGTGATGGGCTCGTTAGGACCGCAAGTGATTAAAGACCGCAGCCGCCCGATCCACGTTGCTGGGTAAGCTGCAAAAAACTTATAATGCTGGGTTGCCCTACTGTAGCCCCAGCCATGCCTATCTACGCTTACCGATGCTCTCACTGCGGACATTCCAAAGATGTCTTGCAAAAGCTTTCTGACCCTTTGCTCACGCGGTGCCCGGCCTGCGGGCAAGAAGCGTTTTCCAAGCAAGTTACGGCGGCTGGTTTTCAGCTCAAGGGCTCTGGCTGGTACGTCACTGATTTTCGCGGTGGCGAGGCGGGCAAGGCCAGCGATGGCGCCAATTCTGGCGTGGGAACCGAGGCTAAGCCTGCGGTTAAAACCGATGCCAAGCCAACCGACTCTTCCAGCGCACCGGCTGCCGCGCCAGCGGCTGCTGCGCCTGCCAGTGCATCTGCGGCCAGCCCAGCACCAGCACCCAAATCCGCAGCAGCCCCAGCACCTGCGTCGGGCGCTTGATCTAAATCATGATGAAATCAGTGCGTAAATGGTTGTTGGCCGGGCTGCTGGTGATCGCGCCTTTGGGCATCACCGTGTGGGTGCTTGAGTGGATCATTTCCAGTCTGGATAAGACTCTGCTGATCTTGCCGCAAACTTGGCAGCCTGACTCCTTGTTGGGCGTACATATTCCAGGGTTTGGCGTCATTCTCGCGTTCGCTATTTTGCTGACGGTCGGTGCGGTGGCGAGTAATTTTTTTGGTAAAAAACTGGTTGTATGGTGGGACTCGCTGCTCAACCGCATCCCAGTCGTGCGCTCGATTTACTCCAGCGTTAAACAGGTGTCCGACACGCTGTTTTCCGACAGCGGCAACGCCTTTCGCAAAGCAGTGCTGATCCAGTGGCCTCGTGAGAGTGTTTGGACCATTGCCTTTGTCACCGGCACGCCGGGCGGCGATGTGGTCAACCACTTGCAGGGCGACTACGTCAGCGTGTACGTGCCCACCACGCCTAACCCTACTGGCGGCTATTTTGTGATGCTCAAAAAAACCGATTGCATTGAGCTGAACATGAGCGTGGACGAGGCGCTCAAATACATTGTTTCCATGGGCGTTGTGGCACCCGGTGCGCAAGCGCCCGCGCCGCAAAACGCTGCCTTGCAAGCCCCTCAACCCTAATTTTTAAGAATGCCCCCTGTGGGCTGGAAGTGTGAATATGTCCCAAGCTCTTTCTTTGATGCGCACCAGCTACTGCGGCCTTGTCACCGAGGCTTTGCTGGGCCAAACTGTCACCTTGTGCGGCTGGGTCAACCGCCGCCGGGACCATGGCGGTGTGATTTTTGTCGACCTGCGGGACCGCGAAGGCTATGTGCAAATCGTCTGTGACCCCGATCGCGCCGACATGTTTAAAGCTGCCGAAGGCCTGCGCAACGAGTTCTGTATCCAGATTAAGGGCTTGGTGCGTGCGCGCCCCACGGGCACTGTGAACGAGGCATTGAAGAGCGGCAAGATCGAAATTTTGTGCCACGAGCTGACGGTGCTCAACCCGTCCATTACGCCGCCCTTCCAGCTGGACGACGACAACCTCTCCGAGACCACGCGCCTTACCCACCGCGTGCTGGACCTGCGCCGACCTTACATGCAAAACAACCTCATGCTGCGCTACAAAGTGGCCATGGCGGTACGCAACTACTTGGATACCCATGGTTTTGTCGATATCGAAACCCCCATGCTCACCAAGAGTACGCCCGAAGGTGCGCGCGATTACTTGGTGCCCAGCCGGGTGCAAGAAGGCATGTTCTTCGCGCTGCCCCAATCCCCCCAGCTCTTCAAGCAATTGCTAATGGTGGCAGGCTACGACCGTTACTACCAAATCACCAAATGCTTCCGCGATGAAGACTTGCGCGCTGACCGTCAGCCCGAATTCACGCAGATTGATATCGAAAACAGCTTCTTGACTGAGCAAGAAATCCGCGACATGTTCCAGGGCATGATGGTCGAAGTGTTCAAGAAAACCAAGGGTGTGGATCTGGGCGAGTTCCCAGTCATGACCTATGCCGATGCCATGCACAAGTACGGCTCCGACAAGCCCGATCTGCGGCTTAAACTCGAATTTACCGAGCTGACCGACGTGATGGGTGATGTGGACTTCAAAGTTTTCTCTGCCCCTGCACTCATGAAGAATGGCCGTGTGGTGGCCCTGCGCGTGCCCAAAGGCGGCGTAGAAGGCGCGGGCATCTCGCGCGGTGAGATCGATGCCTATACCGAGTTCGTCAAAATCTACGGTGCCAAAGGCTTGGCCTGGATCAAAGTGATTGATATCACCAAAGGCCGTGAAGGCCTGCAATCGCCGATTGTGAAAAATCTGCACGACGCCGCTATCAAAGCGATTCTTGAGCGCAGCGGCGCGCAAAACGGCGACATCCTGTTCTTCGGTGCCGACAAGGCAAAGATCGTCAACGATGCCATTGGCGCACTGCGCCTGAAAATCGGCCACAGCGAGTTCGGCAAAAAGAACGGCCTGTTTGAAGACCGCTGGGCGCCCATGTGGGTGGTGGACTTCCCGATGTTCGAGTTTGACGACGAAAACCAGCGCTACACCGCCGTACACCACCCCTTCACCGCGCCCAAAGACGGCCACGAAGACTGGATGGTCACCGCGCCCGAGAAGTGCATTGCCAAAGGCTACGACATGGTTTTGAACGGCTGGGAAATCGGCGGTGGTTCCGTGCGTATCCACCGTGCCGATGTACAAGCCAAAGTATTTGATGCGCTCAAGATAAGCCCCGAAGACCAGCAGCTCAAGTTCGGCTTCCTGCTAGACGCATTGCAATACGGCGCCCCCCCGCATGGCGGCTTGGCCTTTGGCCTGGACCGCATCATCACCTTGATGACTGGCGCAGAAAGCATCCGCGATGTGATCGCCTTCCCCAAAACCCAGCGCGCCCAGTGCTTGCTCACGCAAGCGCCGTCTCCTGTGGATGAGAAGCAGCTCAAAGAGTTGCACATCCGCTTGCGTGCTCCGGCGGCGGTGCCTGTGGCCTGAAGACACTGTTTGGGTTTTGATAAGAGGGTGCCGGTGGCGGAGCGCGCTGTGTGTGCCCCTGCGCCCACTCGCACGGCGCCGACCTGGCATTGCGACGCGCTCAAGCACCTAGCCGCCGCTGCACCTGCATACGGATAATTCCCATTGGCAGCGCGGATAGCTTGGATAAGATGGTGGCCATCTACATAGCAAAGGTTTGACCACGATGGACGCCTACCCACAGCCACTGCAGCGGCGCGACTATTTGAAATGGATCGGTGCGGCCAGCAGCCTGGCGTTGCCATCCTTGCACAGCCATGCACAAAGCGCTTGGCCTAACAAGCCGATCCGCTGGATTGTGCCGTTTGCACCGGGGGGCACTTCCAGCATTGTGGCGCGCACCGTGGCCACCGAGCTGACCAAGCAGATGGGCGTGCCTTTTGTGATTGACAACAAAGGCGGTGGCGGCGGCGTACCGGCCATGCAGGAGATGCTGCGCGCGCCCGCCGATGGCTACACGATTGTGATGAGCCATATTGGCCTGATGGCGGTCAACCCCTTGATCTACCCCGACAGTGGTTACGACGTGAACAAAGACTTTGTCCCCATCACCCTGCTGTCGCGTGTGCCCAGCCTGTTTGTGGTGCATAAAGACGTGCCCGTCAAAGACTTCAAGTCCCTGGTGGCGTATGTCAAGTCGCGCCCCGGCCAGATGAACTATGCCTCTGCGGGCAATGCCAGTGCCGGGCATTTGGCGATGGAGGCGCTCAAGCTGGCCACAGGGATGTTTATCACCCACATCCCCTACCGAGGCACCGGGCCAGCGCTCAACGACGTGCTGGCGGGGCGCATCCAGCTGTTCTCGGCTGGCACACCGGCTTTGCTGCCCCATATCAAAAGCGGCTTGCTGCGCTGCGTGGCCGTAGGTACGCAGCAGCGCATCTCCGTGTTTCCCGATGTGCCCACCGTGGCCGAGAGTGGCTTTAAAGACTTTGAAACCGTGCAGTGGTACGGCATCAGTGCGCGTGCCGGTACGCCGGAGGACATCATCCTCAAGCTGCAGCAGGAGTGCGCCAAGTCCTTCAAGTCGCCCGAGAGCATCGCCCGCTTTGAGTCCGAAAGTGCCGTCCCCGGCGGCGGGCCACCCGCTGAATATGGCGCGTTCATTGCCAAAGAGCAGGCGCGCTGGAAGGTGGTGGTGGAGAAGGCCAATATCAAACCGGGTTGATCGCGCAAGTGTGCCGCTGGGGTAGATTCACACCGTGAAGCCTTACAAAATTCCTGTCTCCGTCTTGGTGGTTATCTACACGGCAGACCTGCACGTGCTGCTGATCGAGCGCGCAAATAAATTTGCCCAACCCTCGGGCCTGTGGCAGTCCGTCACAGGCAGCCTGGATGCCGTAGATGAACCCATTGAACTTGCCGCCCGCCGGGAAGTGCTGGAAGAAACGGGTATTCACAGCCGCTGGCCAGGCTGTATTTTGAAAGACTGGCGGATACAAAACACCTACGCGCTGCTTCCTGCCTGGATGCACCGCTACGCACCCGAGGTCACGCACAATACCGAGCATGTGTTTGGCCTGCAGGTGCCAGCGGGCACACCCGTCACACTCAGCGCGCGTGAGCATGTAGCCTGCCAATGGCTGCCTTACCGCGAGGCCGCAGCGCGTTGCTTTTCAGCATCCAACGCCCAGGCAGTGCTGATGCTGCCCAGATTTACGTAAAGAATAAGCCTTTGGCGCAATCAAACAATGCGGGAGCAGCTATATATTTGATAGTGGTCGCCGCCTATGCCATGGTTAGCAGAAGGTTCACAAAGCTTTGTCACAATAGGCTGTATGACAACCCCCCCCACCATGCTGCGCGTAGCCACTTGGAACATCCACAAAGGCGTGCGCGGCTTGGGGCCGAACCGCAGGTTGGAGATTCACGACATGGTACATGCGGTGGAGCAGTTTGACGCCGACATCATTTGCCTGCAAGAGGTGCGCAGCGTGAACCGCAAGGAGGCGGGCTACTTTACCCGCTGGCCCGAGCTGCCGCAGGCTGACTATCTGGCTCCAGAGGGCTATGAGGCGGTGTACCGCACCAACGCCCACACACGGCATGGCGAGCATGGCAATGCCCTGCTGTCGCGCTGGCCGGTGATCAACCACCAGCATGAAGACATGAGCGACCACCGTTTTGAGCAACGTGGCCTGCTGCACAGCGAGGTGCTGGTGCAAGATGCGTCGGTGCATGTCATCGTGGTGCACCTGGGGCTGATAGCGGCCAGCCGCACCCGGCAGTTGGCGCAGCTGTCTAAATTTATCGAGCGGGAAATCCCCAAAAAAGCCATCTTGTTGGTAGCCGGTGATTTTAATAGCCCAGTAGCGCCTGTGAAATGGGCGCAAGAAGCTATGAAAACGAGAGCAAATGCCAAAGTGTATGTGTCCGAGCGCACGCCCACCTTCCCCTCGCGGTTGCCGCTGGTACAACTGGACCATGTGTTTGCGCGTCACGCCCAACCCACTGGCAGCCATGTGCCGCGCGGTGCCATCTGGGCTCGTATGTCGGACCACTTGCCACTGATTGTGGACTTCGCGCTCTAGCTTATGCCGCAGTTTGCTAACGGCCATCTAGTGCAGTTGCTGCAAGGCACCGTGCAGCTGTTTCCGGCCATGGCAGCCGCCATGGATGCCGCGCAGCACGATATTCGGTTGGAGACCTACATTTTTGACTTCACTTCCACGGGTGCTGATGTGGGCGCGGCGCTGGCGCGCGCCGCCCTGCGCGGCGTGCGCGTACGCCTGGTAGTGGACGGCGCGGGTACCCCTGCGATACCGGCCGACTGGCGCGAACGCTTTGACGCTGCAGGTGTGCAGTGGCATATTTTTAACCCCATGGGCCGCTTGGGCATGCTGGTGCCCAGCCACTGGCGGCGTTTGCACCGCAAGTTGTGCGTGGTGGACGGCGATACCGCGCAGGCGGTGGCGTTTTGCGGCGGCATTAATATTTTGGACGATTTTTTTGACCCTAACCACGGTGTGTTGCCCGCCCCCCGTTTTGATTTTTCAGTGCGCGTGACAGGGCCTTTGGTGGCCACAATGGTGCTGGCCATGGACAGCCTGTGGCAACGCTCGCAAACCATGCGCAGCCTGCGCCAGCGCCAGCTGGGCGCGGCCATCAGCACCTGGGTGAGCTCGCGGGCCGTGCTGTTTGGTGGCTCTTCTGTCATTCAATCTGCTTCACATTCCGTAGCTGCTCCCGCAGTATTCTATAGGGCTGCACTCCTATTACGTGATAATTTTCGGAACCGCAAGCGGATCGAGCGCGCCTACCTGAAGGCCATCGGCGATGCGCACCACGAGATCATCATTGCCAACGCCTACTTTCTGCCCGGCGGCAAACTGCGCAAGTCTTTGTTGGCGGCAGCCCAGCGCGGCGTCAAGGTCAAGCTGCTGCTACAAGGGCGCTATGAGTACTTTATGCAGTACCACGCAGCCCGCCCGGTTTACAGCGCCTTGCTGGCCGCAGGGGTAGAGATTCACGAGTACGCCAGCAGTTTTTTACATGCCAAGGTGGCTGTGGTGGACGCGATGGAGCCGCAGGCTTGGGCCACGGTGGGTTCGTCCAATCTCGATCCGCTTAGCCTGCTGCTGGCGCGCGAAGCCAATGTCGTGGTGCGCGGCAGCGAGTTTGCCCAGACCCTGCGCGCCCAGCTAGAGCACGCCATGGCGCACGATGGCAAGCGCATTGACCCAGCAGACTATGCCAACCGGCCGCTCGCCCAGCGTGCGCGCGACATGATTGCTTACGGTTTGATGCGC
The DNA here is from genome assembly GCA_043777795.1 of Polaromonas sp. Taxonomy (GTDB): domain Bacteria; phylum Pseudomonadota; class Gammaproteobacteria; order Burkholderiales; family Burkholderiaceae_C; genus JAAFIP01. The sequence continues at coordinate 10,622 of JAYWHJ010000350.1, forward strand.
CTGGCCCTCTGGAGTACTGGCAATCGCTACTAAATAAATAGCTGTCCCCGCAATACTCTATTGGTCTAGAGCAATAAACTTTCACTGAAATTCCCCGATAAAACCCCAAAGACCCTAAATAAATAGATCGGTTACCATTTATCATATGTTAATGAAAACAGCCACCTCCATGACTACACCCGACACAGACATCGGCACACCCATGTCCGCCATCATCCGCGAGCGTATCAAAGCGTCAAAAAAACGTTTTAACGCGAACGACAACATCGCCGATTTCATTGCACCCGGCGATCTGGAAAAGCTACTCGACGAGGTCGAGGTCAAAATGCAAGGCGTGCTGGACAGCCTGGTGATTGATACCGCTACCGACCACAATACCAACAACACAGCCCGCCGAGTGGCCAAAATGTATCTGAACGAGGTGTTCAAAGGCCGCTATGTGAGTGCGCCCACCATCACCGAGTTTCCCAATGCCGAGCATTTAAATGAGCTGATGATCGTCGGTCCGATCACAGTGCGCAGCGCCTGCAGCCACCACTTCTGCCCAGTGATTGGCAGAGTGTGGATTGGCGTGATGCCCAATGAGCACACCAATGTGATCGGCCTGTCCAAATACGCCCGCCTGGCCGAATGGGTGATGAGCCGCCCGCAAATCCAGGAAGAAGCTGTGGTGCAGTTCGCGGATTTGATCCAACAAAAAACCCAACCCGATGGTTTGGCCATCGTGATGGAGGCCAGCCACTATTGCATGGGCTGGCGAGGCGTCAAGGACATGGACAGCAAGATGATCAACTCGGTCATGCGCGGCAGCTTTTTGAAAGACGCCAACCTGCGTCGCGAGTTCTTGGCGCTGATCCCGCGCCAGGGTAACACCCAGCAGTAACGCAGCAATAGAGCGCTACACCCCTTAACTTGCAGCCGCGCTGACAGGCCCCTGTTTTCGCGGTATCCTCCGATAAGTACAAAGAGATTCCACCATGCTAGTTCGCCTCCTCTACGTCAGCCGCTTGGCCGATCCGGCCAAGCCCGAGCATATCGACGCAATTTTGGCCACCTCACGCACCCATAACCCTGCCAGCGGTATCACCGGCATTCTGTGCTACGGCGCTGGCATCTTTTTGCAGGCTATTGAGGGCGGGCGCGGCGCGGTCAGCGAGCTGTACAACCACATCAGCAAAGACGCACGCCACAAAGACGTGGTGCTGCTCGATTTTGAAGAAATCACCGAGCGCCGCTTCGGTGGCTGGACCATGGGCCAAGTCAACCTGGCCAAGCTCAACACCTCCATCGTGCTCAAATATTCAGAGCGCCCCGAGTTGGATCCGTATGGCGTGAGCGGCAAAGTGTCGTTAGCGCTGCTGGAAGAACTCATGGCCACTGCGAGCATCATCGGTCGAGCCTAACATACCTGTGCGCGGCAGAGCGAACTGGGGTCTGATCAAAATTCAGAAAAACCGTCTTCTTGAAGCGGCGAAACCCCGAACGAAATTTTGTCCTGACCCCAATGTGTGATCCGCCCGGTGCGTGCAGCGCGCGGGCCCCGGTTTACAACTTTCCCGGTAACTAAGAAATCTCCCCGATAGCGGTCTCCCCCCAGCGACAAAGTCCGCATGCCCCTGCCCGCCGTCCTCCTCGTCCTCCTGGGCGCACTCATCCACGCCGGCTGGAACATCGCCGCCAAAAAAGCCAATGGCGATGCCCGCTTCACCTTCTTCAGCGCCGCGATCATGCTCGTCGTATGGTCGCCGCTGTGCATTTGGTTAGGCTGGAACATCGTCCCCACCTGGGGTACCAAAGAGTGGGGCCTGATCGCCCTGAGCGGCTTTGTGCACTGGGTGTATTTTTATTGCCTGCTCACGGGCTACCGCAAAAGTGACCTCACCATCGTCTACCCGCTGGCACGTGGCAGCGGGCCGTTGCTGTCATCGTCGGTGGCGGTCATCGTCTTTGGCGAGCAATTGTCGGCGTTTGGCGTACTAGGTATCGCAGGCGTAGTTATCGGCGTGTTTTTGGTCGCTGGCGGCCCGGCGTTGTTCAAAGCCGCGCATGACCCGGCCAAGCGAGAGCGCGTCAAAGCCGGTGTCTTCTGGGGCCTGCTTACCGGCGCGCTGATCGCCTGCTACACCGTGCTGGACGCCTACGCGGTGAAAATCATCGCCCTGTCGCCCATTTTGTTTGACTATTGGTGCAACATCCTGCGCTTGCCCTACGCAGCGGTACCCGTGCTGCGCGACATCGCCGAGGCCAAGCGCTTGTGGAAGTTGCAGTGGAAATACGCGGCCATCGTCGCCATCTTCAGCCCCATCGCCTACGTGTGCGTGCTCTACGCCGTGCTCATCGCCCCAGTGAGCCACGTAGCGCCCGCGCGCGAGGTGAGCATGCTGTTTGCTGCGCTGATTGGTGGGCACTTGCTGGGCGAGGGTGACCGCGTGCTGCGTCTCATCGGCGCGGCCGCGATTGCGGTGGGCGTGATTGCGTTGGCGCTGGGGTAATGAACATGCAAGTGATTGGATGCGATTTTTCCAGCAGCCCCAGCAAACGAAAACCCATCGTGTTCGCGCTGGGCACCAGCTCCAGCGGGCGTGTGCTGCTCACCGGCCTGGAGCGTGTGGACACGCTGGACGGCTTTAGCGCCTGGCTCACAGCGCATACCGACTGGATCGGTGGTTTCGACCTGCCCTTTGGTCTGCCGCGCGAGCTGGTGGAGCAGTTGCAATGGCCTGCCGACTGGGCCCCGTGCATGCGCCACTACGCTTCTCTGTCGCGCGAGGACATCCGCGCCACCTTCAAAGCCTTTTGCGATGCCCGCCCGGTAGGCGGCAAGTTCGCGCACCGTGCTACCGATCTACCCGCAGGCTCCAGCCCCAGCATGAAATGGGTCAACCCCCCCGTGGCCTACATGCTGCACGCGGGTGTGCCCCGCTTGATGGACGCAGGCGTGCACCTGCCGCTGTTGCACGATGGCGCAGCGACTGACAAAGACAGCGTAGGCCAGAGCCGCCGCATCGCCCTGGAAGCCTATCCCGGCCTGCTGGCCCGCGAAATACTGGGCAACCGCAGCTACAAATCCGACGACAAAGCCAAGCAAACCGCAGACCGTCTGATCGCCCGCAAAGACCTCATTACCGCGCTAGAAATGGGCCAAACCCGCTTAAAGCTGCGCATCAAACTCAGCCACGCCCAGCAGGGCACTTTGGTAGATGACGCCAGCGGCGACAGCCTGGACGCCGTGCTTTGCATGCTGCAAGCGGCCTGGGCTAAGGCGCAGCACGATGCCGGTAAGCCCCGCTACGGTTTGCCCAAAAAAGTAGACGCCCTAGAGGGTTGGATCGTCACTTCTTAAGGTTTTTTAGGTCTCTAGCGCAATGAAATTATGCGGTAGCAGCTACTAAATTTGTAGTGTGTCTTTTCTTAAGGGAACCCGTAGCGAGGGTTTTACAATTTTAAGGAGCTTGGGCATCCATCGCAGGTGATCTTATTTTCCATGTGGCTACTGGCAGAGGAAAGAGATTGGTAGCGGTGTGCTAGACCGAACGGTGTTGGATTCCCGCACCTTGCATAACGTGGAGCATTCGGCTGGGGACGATGACCTTTGCTGTGTGTCAGATACCTCGCAGCACCACAACATCGCCAAACAGCAAGTACCCGAACTCGTCTGCGTTCGGGTGCATTTCCCAGTTTGAACAGTTTTCAGAGAACATTAACTCGGAGGTGACCAAGCCCTTGCCAAAGCGTTCCATTTCAGTGTCGGGAAGGCTCCAGAATTGCGCACCGCTTGGCACCTCGATGGCGGCCCCGTCCCTGCCCAAGTAAACGTATGTGTCTTGCGGGTTTAGTGGCATGCAAGGCTCTTTAGGTCAATAGAATATCGCGATAGAGGCTATCAATTGTGTAGCTAAAACAGCGTTGAAAAAAAAGACATCACTTGTCAGTGAGCGCCAGCTTGGCTCCAAGCCCTGCGAAGGCGGCGGCAAAACCGTAACGTAGCCAGTTTTGCACGCGGGCGGAATCGACCACTACCCTGCGGAAAGCGTGGGCAACCAAGCCGTAGACGACAAAGACAGCAAAGGTCGTGGCCATGAATACGGCGCTTAGGAGTAGAAGTTGCAAAAGTGGTTGCTCGGCGCCGGGCTCAACGAACTGCGGCAAAAACGCCAAGAAGAAAATGGTCAACTTGGGGTTCAAGATGTTGAGTAAGAAGGCTTTGACCACCAAGCCTAGGGCAGATGTTTTGGACAGGGTGCCGTCCACTGCAAAGGCGGACTTATCGCGCCAAGTAGCGTAGGCCACATAGAACAGATAGGCCACGCCTGCGTATTTAAGCACTTGAAAGGCCAAAGCGCTGGCGTGCATGACAGCCGCCAGGCCAAGTACCGTGGCCAGTAGATGTGGCACGATACCAGCGGTACAGCCGAGCGCTGCGTAAATGCTGGCCCTGCGACCTTGCACAATGCCTGTTGACACGGTGTAGATGACTCCAGTGCCAGGAATAAGAATGACGATGAGCGACGTGATGAGGAAATCAAGGCTGACCATGGCTGCTCCGAAAGGGGGACGTTTAAAACCAGTGTATGTCAAGTTGTCTCCTGAGGCCGCTACGCGGTCCACACTTGTGCAAGACATCGCCAGACAGGGCAGGCTCAAGGTAAGCGGGAGATGTGTGTTCTCTCTTGAAGAAAATTCAATAGCTCCTCCTCAATGCAAAACGCCGACTTGAAGTCGGCGTTTTCTTTTAGAAGGCGAGGCCTTAAATCATCATGGTCGACACCGTCTTGGTGTTCAAGTAAGCCTCCAGCGCCTCCATGCCGCCTTCAGAGCCGTAGCCAGAATCCTTCACGCCGCCGAAAGGCATCTCTGGAACAGGTGCTGCGGGCTGGTTGATCCAGACCATGCCGGCTTCGATGCCGTGACTGAGGGCGTGGGCGTTTTTCAGGCTCTTGGTGAAGACGTAGCTGGACAGGCCATACGGCAGGCGGTTGGACTCGGTGATAGCTTCTTCAATCGTGTCAAAGCCGCGAATGCCGACCATCGGGCCGAAGGGCTCGTTGTTGAACAAGTCTGCAGTCAAAGGTACGTCGGTAAACACGGTAGGTGCAAAGAAGTTGCCGCTGGTGCCAATGCGTTCGCCGCCGGTTTCCATCTTGGCGCCAGAGGCCAAGGTTTTCTCGGTGATCTGCTTCATCGCGTCCAGGCGGCGGGCATTGGCCAAGGGGCCCATGGTGGTGCCAGCAGTAGCGCCGTCGCCGACCTTGATTTTCTGTGTAAATTCGAGCATGGCCTTGGTGAACTCGGCTTTGACGCTGTTGTGTACCAAAAAGCGCGTAGGCGCGATGCAGACCTGGCCCGCGTTGCGAAACTTGGCACCGGCGGAGGCTTTAACGGCCAAACCAATGTCTGCGTCTGCAGCTACGATAACCGGAGCGTGG
>JAYWHJ010000351.1:0-15885 GCA_043777795.1 Polaromonas sp.
TGAAGATTTCATCAGCTTGTCTGAAACCCGTAGTTTCAGCCGCTCTGCGCAGTTGCGCCACGTTACACAGCCCGCCTTCTCGCGGCGCATCCAGTCGCTGGAGTCTTGGGCGGGCACTGACTTGGTGGACCGCAGCAGCTACCCCACGCGCCTTACGCCTGCGGGCGAGACGCTATACGCCCAGGCGCTGGAGATGCTACAAAACCTGCAGTCCACCCGCGCCATGCTGCGCGGGCACAGCGCTGCAGGGCAAGATGTGATTGAGTTCGCCGTGCCGCACAGCCTGGCGTTCACCTTCTTCCCGGCTTGGGTCTCGGTGCTGCGCGATCGCTTTGGCCCGATCAAAAGCCGCCTGATAGCGTTGAACGTGCACGACGCCGTACTACGCCTGGTGGAAGGCAGCTGCGACCTGCTGGTCACTTACCACCATCCTTCGCAACCATTTCAGCTGGACCCCTTGCGCTATGAGTATGTGAGCTTGGGCACCGAGACCATCGCCCCCTACGCGCAGGCCGATGCGCAGGGCCTGCCTATTTTTGCCCTGCCAGGGCGGCCTGCATCGCCGCTACCGTACTTAGGCTACGCCCCCGGCGCTTACCTGGGCCGGGTGGTGGATTTGATTTTAAAAGAAGCTAAAACGCCCAACCACCTGGACCGGGTGTATGAGACAGATATGGCCGAGGGCCTGAAGGCCATGGCCATCGAGGGCCACGGCATCGCCTTCTTGCCGCAGAGCTCGGTGAAGAAAGAGCTGCGCTCCAAGAAGCTGGCGCTGGCAGGCACCGGGCTGGAGATGGCCATGGACATCCGCGCTTACCGTGAGAAGCCAGTGGTCAAAGAAGGTGCCAAAGACAGCACCAAGTCTGGTGACCGCAGCACCAAACGCACGGCATTGACCTTGTGGGACTATTTGATTGACAGCTCGCAAGCTGCGGCGCAAGTGGCTAAGAAGAAAGCTGGCTAAGCAGTGTGTGGCGCGCAAGGAACAGAGCCGCAATGCGCTAAGGTCGTACCAGCAGATTATTCCGAAGTTCAATTGACCATCGCCCAATAGGTCAAAAAAAAGGCACCCTTGCAGGTGCCTTTTCACGTTTTAGACCGGTCATTCGACCTGCTGAATACCCGACACTACCCAACCGCTTTCGCCTTGGCGCGGTTTCATCAAATGCCAGATTTCATCAAAACCCTCATCAGGCGCGCCGCTGGCATCCCGCATCACGCCCGTAAAGCGCACGCTTACCAAGTAGCGCTCCAAGTCTTGCTCCACTTGCATCACTTCGGCCTGGATGCTGACCACATCGTTAACCTGTTTGGACGCGCCGCGATCGGCCAAATCCATCTTGAGTTCGGCAAACATTTCTGGCGTGGTGAACGCGCGAATGTCGTCTAAATTACCAGCATCGTTGGCAGCCTGCAGACGGATGAAATTGACTTTGGCATTGCGCTCGAATCCGGCCACGTCAAAGTCAGCAGGAATAGTACTGGTGGGCGTTTGGCTAGCACCTATCGCAGAGCCGATCAAAGAACCTGTGCCGCCGCTTGGCATCGCCACCTTGTAGGCGGGTGCTGTGGAGCTATTTGCACCCGTACTTTGGTTTTGCCCCGCGCCGCCTAGCGGGGCATACTGCATACCCGCCGGAGCACCCATGCCCATGGACCGCTGCCCCGCGGCACGTTTGCGCAAAAAGAAACCCACTGCCACCATGATGCCCGCCGCGAGGAGGCCGATCATGACCATTGAGGCCAGCTCATCGCCAAAACCCATGCTCGATGCCAGGGCCGCCAAGCCAAGGCCCGCCGCCAGACCCGCCACTGGACCCATCCACGAGCGCGCAGGTGCCGCTGCGGCGCCTGCTGCACCCGGTGCGGCAGCGGTGGCGGCTGCAGGCGCAGCCGGAGCTTTGTCCACTGTGCTTTGGCGCTGCGTACCCATAGACTTTCCAGAGCCCATGCGCTTGGCGGCCTCAGCCTCCATAGCGATCGTAGAAAGGCCGAGGGTAAAAACCACGGCCAGCATAGCAAGCATTTTTCTCATACAAATCTCCATTAAAAATAAATCAGACACTTGATCTTAGGTCGCGCAGGTTGATTGAAAAAGCAGCATTTTTAAGATCTGAGCTTCGTAAAATACTGAGTAATTTACTTCTACTGCTCCTTCTAACTTCTATCTACCTACGCCTGCTGCGTTTGTACAACACGCTCCACCGCCACGCCAGCTTGACACACAGATAGCCCAAGGCAGCACCGCCCACCGCAAAAATGCCCATGCCCAGCACGGTGGGCCACCCAAACTCGGCCAGCCATGCCACTATGCCCACGCCCTGTGGCGCTGCACCGGCCACAGGCTCACCCAGCACCAGTACACCCACTTGGTAGGCCAACCAAAGCCAAAACCCGATCGTGAAAGGATTGGTGAGCATCGTCATCGCGGCAGCTACCGGTATGTTCGCGCGCCAAACGACGCAGTGCAAAGCAGCAGCCGCCACCTGCCCCACCGGAATTACAAATGCCCAAAACATCCCCACGGCTACACCGCGCGCAACAGCCTCATGCTGCATGCGCCAAAGCTGAGGTTCCAACAACCTGCCAGCAACGCTGCGCAACCACGGATGCGCTGCCAGCCCCTCTTTGCTGGGCAGATCCACTCGAAATCGGTTCCACCACTGCGCAGTTTTGGGCGCTTTCAAAGCAGCAGGTTCCCTATTTTTTGAAATCATTGCGTGCATCATGCCCGCACTGATGCAGCACACCAAGCAGGCAAATACAGGCTAACACTCCCTTTTTTACGAACCTAACCCACATTTTTATCAGGAAAATAGGGCTCTTGCGCCACAGACTTTTTTGCGCAGCGCGCGGTGGCGCATGCAGCTGCTGCTAAGGCGGTGCATGCCGCCTGGTCTGTGGGGGTTTATTTTTTGAAAGTTTGTATGCAGACAATTGCGCCTTTGTGGCTCTGGGCCACGTTTATCGCCATCGTGTTGGTGTCTCTGTTCATTGATTTTGTGGTGCTTAAAAAACAAGGCTCGCACGACATTGGTGTCAAAGAAGCACTGAATTGGTCCTTGGTATGGATTGCGCTGAGCTTTATGTTCAATGGCCTGTTTTGGTGGGCCGTGAAAGACACGACCGGCTCGGTTGAAGTGGCCAACACCAAGTCGCTGGAGTTTTTAACCGGCTACTTGATAGAAAAGTCACTGGCAGTGGACAATATTTTTGTCTTCTTGATGATCTTTACCTATTTCGCCGTACCCACGCAGTTTCAAAAGCGGGTGCTCATGATCGGTATCATTGGCGCGATTGTGCTGCGCACTGTCATGATTTTGGTGGGTGGTTGGTTACTAGCCCAGTTCCACTGGATTTTGTACGTCTTTGGCGCTTTTCTGATTCTCACCGGCATCAAAATGTGGTGGGCCGCTGGAAAGGAACCCAAGCTGGACGACAACCCTGCCTTGAAGCTACTGCGCAAGCTACTGCCGATAAGTAAAAACTACGACGGAGAAAAATTCTGGACGGTAGAGAACGGCAAAAAAATTGCAACGCCCTTGTTTATGGTGATATGTTTGATCGCGCTGACCGACGTGATTTTTGCAGTCGACTCCATCCCTGCTATTTTCGCCATCACCAACGATCCCTTCATTGTGCTAACCAGCAATGTGTTTGCCATTTTGGGGCTGCGGGCCATGTACTTCTTGCTAGCGGCCGTGGCCAACAAGTTCCACTTGCTCAACTATGGCTTGGCCGTGATTTTGGTCTTTATTGGCACCAAAATGTGCTTGATCGATGTTTACAAAATCCCCGTGGTCGTTTCGCTGGGTGTGGTGGTTGGTATCTTGGCACTGACCATGCTGCTGAGCCTGCGCACCGCCAAGCCGCAAGCCAAATAGAACTAAAGCAAGTGCCAAGCGCCTCACACTTGGTGTCTGGCACTTGCAGTTCCCGCTACGGTTTATGGCGCAGGTTGCAGCAGGCGCTGCACCAACGGGTGCTGCACTTTCTTTTCGGTACCAATCGCAAAAAAATGCTCTGTCACCCCCTCGCAAGGCCCCAAGCGCTGCACAGCGTAACAGGCGAGCAAGTCGTCGTGCACCCACGCTACAGCGGGGAACACACCCATCCCGCTTGCACCAAAAGTTTTGAGCAACGCACTGTCTTCAAACTCGCCAACAATGCGCGGGCGTATGGCTTGCTGCTCAAACCAATGGTCCAAGCGAGCGCGCACGGCGGTGTGCCCAGTGGGCAGCAGTATTGGCATCTCGGCCAGCGAGTGAGGAAAGTTTTTCTTCGCGGCTTTCACCAGTGCCGGTGTGGCGTACCAAGCCAGAGCAGACGACCCCAGCGCGTGGCTGTACAGCTTGATGTTGGGATTAGGCGGCGCGGCCCTATCAGACAAAACGATGTCCAGCCGGTGTAGCGCCAGGTCACCCAACAGGCCATCAAACTCACCCTCATGGCAGAGCAGGCGCAAGTTCGGCTCGGCTATCACCGGCTTGAGCAGCCGGTGCACCACAAGTTTAGGCAGACCATCCGAGATGCCGATTGCCAAGCGCACTGTAGGCGTGCTCACTGCATCTCGCACGACGGCGGGCAGATTCTCGCCCAGCTGAAAAATATGGTCGGCTTGCTGCATGGCCGCCAGACCCGCATCGGTCAGCACCAGCCCGCGCCCAGCTGGTTTGAGCAGAGCGTAACCCAGGTCGCGCTCCAGCTCGCGCACCTGCGCGCTCACGGTTTGCACCGCCATGTCCAGCTTGTCCGCGGCGCGCGATATCCCGCCCTCTTTGGCCACCACCCAAAAATAGTACAGATGTTTGTAGTTGAACGGGGTTTGCATGGTCAGTTTTTCCAGGAGTTTGCCTGCGAATTTAACTGCTTTTCATAATTTCCATTGCACCGTGTCGTAAAGCCTTGTTTAACCCCATACAGAAACTTCAACGCAGATCGTTTTTGAATCCCGCGATGCCGACGGTGGCCTTGTCCGCGCTAGACAAATCCCTCACGCGGACTAACAAGATGCTCACGTTGACTATGCAGCGCAAGCAAGCACCTGTGCGCGACCGTAACACCCCACTGCGAGAGATGCATCATGGAATGTCCTGCCTGCCCTGATGCGACCTTGGTGACGGGTGGCCGTCAAAGGGTCAAGATGGGCTACTGCCCCGCATGCCGCTGAAAGCAAGGGAAAGTCCTAGGACAAATAGATATGCATTTTTTTCATTAAGTTGCATCCATAGGTATTTTGCATATCTCGTCTCCCAAACAGCATTAGCATATTTCACCCAGCAACTCTACAGTTCAGCCAGTTTATCAAACGAGGCTGAACACCATGACGACCACCCACCGCACCGAGCACGACTTTTTGGGTGAGATGCAAATCCCTGCCAACGCCTACTGGGGCGTACATACGGCCCGTGCGGTAGACAACTTCCCCATCTCTGGCACGCCCATCTCGGCCATGCCCGATTTGATCCGCGCTTTTGGCTATGTGAAAAAAGCCGCCACCCGCGCCAATGCTGACCTGGGCGCGCTCGACCGCAAACGGGCTGGGGCCATCATCTTGGCCTGCAACGAGTTGATCGACGGCAAACACCATAGTGAATTCGTCGTCGATGTCATCCAAGGCGGCGCGGGCACCTCTACCAATATGAACGCCAACGAAGTTCTGGCCAATATTGCGCTGGAAAAGCTGGGCCACGAGAAAGGCCGCTACGACGTGCTGCACCCCAATGACCACGTCAACGCCTCGCAAAGCACTAACGACGTGTACCCCACTGCTGTGCGCATCGCCTTGTGGACCGGTATTGACCGGCTGCTGGGCTCGATGGCCGTCCTGCGCAAAGGCTTTGAGGCCAAGGCTGATGAGTTCAAAGACATTCTCAAAATTGGCCGCACGCAATTGCAAGACGCCGTACCCATGACCCTGGGCCAGGAGTTTTTAACCTACGCCATCATGATTGGCGAGGACGAGGCGCGCCTGCGGGAGGCGCGCGCCTTGATCGAAGAAATTAACCTGGGTGCCACCGCGATTGGCACGGGCATCAACGCCCCAGCGGGCTATGCCGACATGGCTTGCAAATTCTTAGCCGAAGAAAGCCAGATACCCGTCGTCAAAGCCGTCAACCTGATCGAGGCCACACAAGACACGGGCGCTTTTGTGCAGCTCTCGGGCGTGCTCAAGCGTATTGCCTGCAAGCTCTCCAAAATTTGTAATGACCTGCGCCTACTCTCCAGCGGCCCGCAGGCGGGCTTTGGCGACATCAAGCTGCCTGCACGCCAGGCGGGCTCGTCCATCATGCCCGGCAAGGTCAACCCGGTGATTCCCGAGGTGATGAACCAGGTGGCGTTTGAGGTGATTGGCAACGACATCACCGTCACCATGGCCAGCGAGGCCGGGCAACTGCAGCTCAACGCGTTTGAGCCCATCATGGGCTGGAGCCTGTTTAAAAGCATCAGCCACCTAAGCCAGGCCTGCCTGACACTGCAACACAACTGCGTGGCCGGTATTGAGGCCAACCGGGAACTGCTGGCCAAGCGGGTGAGCGAGTCGGTCACCTTGGTCACTGCGCTCAACCCCATCATCGGTTACGAAAAAGCGGCCTTGATCGCCAAGACCGCCATTGCCACCGGACTGCCCATTGCCCAGGTGGCAGAGACGCTGGGCATCATGACGCAAGCGCAGATGCAGGCGCTGCTGGTGCCGGACAAGCTGACGCAGCCGATGCAGTTAGCCACCTGAATACTGATTGAAAAAAAATGCTCTTCCCCCACAGATTGGGCACAGAGTTTGCTTGAACCCAATCGCTTTGGAACCCGACCACTTTGGAGACAAAACCATGAATGCACCGACTCGAAGCCCGTCCTCTCGCGCACTGCAAAGCCTGACACTAACCCTGCTGCTCGGCGGCGCAAGCGCGGCCTATGCCCAACAGAGTAACCCCCAGGTTGGCGTCACCGCCACAGCACCTATCGGCCCAAGCCCCACAGTCATCGAGCGGCTCAAAAATGGCGGCAAAATCATTCTGGCGCACCGCGAATCGTCGGTGCCTTTCTCCTACCTGGATGCCGATAAAAAACCGGTGGGCTATGCGATGGACTTGTGCCTCAAGCTGGCCGAGGCCGTCGCAAAAAAAGTAGGTGGGAAAGACAATGGTGTCGACATCGTGATGGTCACCCCAGCCAACCGCATTGCCACCATTGAGCAAGGCAAGGCCGACATGGAGTGCGGCTCCACCACCAACAATGCCGAGCGCCGCCAAAAGGTCGCGTTTACGGTACCGCACTTCATCACCGGGGCGCGGATGCTGGTGCGCGCCGACAGCAAGGCCGAACGGATCGAAGACCTGCAAGGCAAAAAACTCGTCTCCACCAAAGGCACCACACCGCTCAAAGCCGTAGAGTCCGCCAACCGCGAGCGTTTGCTGGGCATCACCATCCTGGAGGCGCCCGACCATGCCAGAGCGATTGAGATGGTGGAGAAGGGCGAGGCCGATGGCTTTGTGATGGACGACGTGCTGCTGTACGGTCTGGCCGCCAACCGCCCCAACCCCAAAGCGCTCAAGGTAGTGGGGAAATTCCTCACCACCGAACCGCTGGCCATCATGCTTTCCAAGAACGATCCCGAGTTTAAAAAACTGGTCGATACCGAGATGAAGCGTTTGATCAACAGCCGCGAAATATTCACCATCTATGACAAATGGTTTGTGCAAGCGATACCGCCCAAGCAAACTGCCTTGGCATTGCCGGTGAGCTATTTGCTTCGCGATTTTTGGAAATACCCCACAGATATCGTGCCCTTTTAACCAAGGCTGCGTGGCTTAGTAAAAAAACCGGCATGATTTATGCAAGAAAAGCATAGCTAACGCCATGCATCGCGGGTATACCCGCAAGCCCATACTTTTAGAATCCACGTTGTTGTTTTGTAGTGTTTTTTTGTCCCCCGTGCTTTACCTTTTTGGAGAATTTATGAAAAAGCAAATTATCGCCCTGGCCGTATTGGCCATCGCTGCTGGCAGCGCCATGGCGCAAGCCAATGACACCCTGGCTAAGGTCAAAGCCTCTGGCGCCATCACCATGGGCGTGCGCGATTCTTCTGGCGCGCTGTCTTACACCTTGGGTGACGGCAAGTACGCTGGCTACCACGTAGAGGTGTGCCAACGCATCATCGCTGACATTGAGAAATCAGTGGGTAAAAAACTGGCCGTGACCTACACCCCAGTCACATCGCAGAACCGCATTCCCCTGGTGCAAAACGGCACGGTGGACATTGAGTGCGGCTCCACCACCAACAACGCCACCCGTCAGAAAGACGTCTCTTTCGTCGTCACCACCTATGTGGAAGAAGTGCGCATTGCCGTCAAGGCCAACAGCGGAATCACCAGTATTGCGCAACTCAACGGCAAAAACGTCGCCACGACCACCGGCACCACGTCGGTGCAGTTGCTGCGCAAGAACGAAAAAGCCACGGGTGTAGATTTTAAAGAAGTGTTTGGCAAAGACCATTCTGACAGCTTCTTGCTGCTTGAGTCTGGTCGCGCGGATGCGTTCGTGATGGACGGCCAGATTTTGGCTGGCAATATTGCCACTTCCAAAACCCCTGCAGATTTCAAAATTGTGGGTGAAGTGCTCAGCGTGGAACCCATCGCCATCATGATTCGCAAGGACGACGCAGCGATGAAAAAGCTGGCAGACGACTCCGTCAAAGCAATGATCAAGTCTGGCGACTTGGCCAAGGCCTACGACAAATGGTTTGTTCAACCCATCCCTCCGAAAAACGCCAAAGTGGGCTTGCCAGCCAGCGACGCGACAAAGGCAGCTTGGGCTAACCCGAACGACAAGCCAGTTGAAGAGTACGCCAAAAAATAAGCCCACCGCGATGGACTAGTTCCATCAATTCATAGCTTATGAAGCCCAAAACCTCGCTGCACACTTGCTGTGGCGAGGTTTTTGCTTTAAGGTGCAAATGAGCCATGCATGGCATGTGCATTGCTCCCACATCAACCCTCACATAAAAATAGAAGTGGAGACAAGATGGCTTTAGATTTCAGTGTTTTACTTAACGACGACGGGGGTGGGCGCACTTACCTGCAATGGCTGTTCGACGCTTGGGGCTGGACCCTGGCCGTCGCAGGTGCTGCCTGGGTCGTGGCCATGGTGATAGGGGCCGTTATCGGCACCCTGCGCACTCTGCCTGACAGCCCATGGCTCACGCGGTTTGCCAATGCCTGGGTGGAGTTGTTTCGCAACATCCCCCTTTTGGTGCAAATATTCTTGTGGTACTTTGTGGTGCCCAAAATGTTCCCATTTATGAAAAGCGTGCCCAGCTTCTTGCTGGTCGTTTTTGCCCTGGGGTTTTTCACCTCAGCGCGGATTGCCGAGCAGGTACGTGCAGGCATACAGGCGCTGCCCCGCGGCCAGCGCTACGCCGCGATGGCGGTGGGCTTTAACACCTGGCAAACCTACCGCTACGTGCTGCTGCCCATGGCCTTTCGCATCATTTTGCCGCCGCTAACCAGCGAGTCCATGAACTTGCTGAAAAACTCCTCTGTGGCCTTTGCCGTGTCGATTGCCGAGCTGACCATGTACGCACTGCAAGTAGGTGAAGAAACCTCCAAACCCACCGAAGCCTATTTGGCCGTAACGGTGCTGTACGCCTTGTCGGCCTTTGCCGTCAACCGTGTAATGGCGCTGGTGGAAAAGCGCACGCAGGTACCCGGATTTATTGTGGCCGGTGGCACAGGCGGGGGACACTGATATGTTTAACCTAGACTTTTCATTCCTCACCTGGGATATCTTCAGCAAATTTATCGCCAAAGGCTTTCTATTTAGCTTGGAGCTCACCGCGATTGCCACCCTGGGCGGCATTGCCCTTGGCACCGTGCTGGCGCTGATGCGCCTGTCTGGCAAAAAATGGCTTGAAGTGCCAGCGGTCATCTACGTCAACGGGCTGCGCAGCATTCCGCTGGTGATGGTGATCTTGTGGTTCTTCTTGCTGGTGCCATTGCTGATTGGCCGGCCGATTGGTGCAGAGCTGTCCGCAGTGATTACCTTCATCGCCTTTGAAGCAGCGTACTTCAGCGAGATCATGCGGGCCGGGATTCAGTCCATCCCTCGGGGTCAGGTGCATGCGGGCCAGGCGCTGGGCATGACCTACGGGCAAAACATGAGGCTGGTGGTATTGCCCCAAGCCTTTCGCAACATGCTGCCTGTGCTGCTGACGCAAACCATCATCTTGTTCCAAGACACCTCCTTGGTGTATGCCATTGGCGCGTATGACTTACTTAAGGGCTTTACCACTGCCGGCGCTATTTACGGCCGTAAAGAAGAGATGTACATCATTGCGGCCGTCATGTATTTCGTCTTGTGCATTGCGCTCTCTTATGCCGTGAAAAAGCTGCAGGCCAAGATTGCCATTATTCGTTAAAGCGTTACGTTAAAGCATCGCTAAATTTATAAAGAATTGGAGAACAACAATGATTGAAATGAAAAAAGTATCCAAGTGGTACGGCAAAGTGCAGGTGCTCAACAATTGCAGCACCAACATTACCAAAGGCGAAGTGGTGGTGGTGTGCGGCCCGTCTGGCTCCGGAAAATCGACCTTGATCAAAACCATCAACGCGCTGGAGCCGGTGCAGCAGGGCGAGATTTGGGTAGACGGCATTGCCGTGCACGACACCACTACCGATTTGCCCAAACTGCGCTCCAGAGTGGGCATGGTGTTCCAGCACTTTGAGCTCTTCCCCCACCTCTCAGTCACCGAAAATCTGACGATTGCGCAAATGAAGGTACTGGGCCGCAGCGCCGACGAGGCCAAAACCCGTGGCCTGAAAATGCTGGACCGCGTGGGTTTGATGGCGCACAAAGACAAGTTTCCCGGCCAACTCTCTGGGGGCCAGCAGCAGCGCGTAGCCATCGCACGTGCGCTGAGCATGGACCCTATCGTCATGCTGTTTGACGAGCCAACTTCTGCGCTTGACCCGGAGATGGTAGGCGAGGTGTTGGACGTGATGGTCAAGCTAGCCCAAGAAGGCATGACGATGATGGTCGTCACCCACGAGATGGCCTTTGCCCGCAAAGTCGCCAGCCGCGTGATCTTTATCGACGTGGGCGGGCATATTTTGGAAGACTGCAATAAAGACGAGTTCTTCAACCACCCGGAGAACCGCCAGCCACGCACCAAAGACTTTTTGTCTAAGATTTTGGCGCATTGATATCGGCACGGTAACCAGAAGAATGGCGACTACGGTCGCCTTTTTTTATTGTTATGCAAACCACTTTAAAGACGCGTCGCCTGAGTCGTTTGCAGCGTTGCAGTGCTTGGATGGGGAACGGGACATATTTTTTTGAAACCCTCCGCCAAACACGCGGATGGGGTTTTGTAAAACCCTAAAAACCTCGCCGCGCCTTGGCTACAGTTTTAAAAAAATACGCTCCCATTCCTTCACCTTTGCGAACGTTTTTGAAGGCACGCTGCACTGGGCCAGTTTATCAATACAAAACTTTGGGACAATACAGTCTATGACCGCAAAGACTACAGCACCCACCCAAACTCAAGAAATCACTATCACTCGCCCCGACGACTGGCACTTGCATGTGCGCGATGGCGTGGCGATGCAGGCGGTGGTGCCGCATACTGCGGCGCAGTTTGGCCGGGCGATCATCATGCCCAACCTGCGCCCGCCTTGCAGCACGGCGGCAGCGGCGCTGGAGTACAAAGCGCGCATCTTGGCTGCTGTGCCAGAGGGCATGCAGTTTGAACCCTTGATGACCTTGTATTTGACCGATAACCTGGCCCCCGATGAAATTCAGCGTGCCAAGGACGCAGGCGTGGTGGCTGCCAAGCTCTACCCTGCGGGCGCTACCACCAACAGCGATGCGGGCGTGACCGACATTCGCAAAACCTACAAGACGCTGGAAGCCATGCAAAAAGCGGGCATGCTACTGCTGGTGCACGGTGAGGTGACGGACAGTGAGATTGACCTGTTTGACCGCGAAGCCGCGTTCATTGACACCAAACTGATCCCGCTGCGCAAGGACTTTCCTGAGCTGAAAATTGTGATGGAGCACATCACCACTCTGGACGCGGCGCACTATGTGCGCGATGCCAATAAGTTCACTGCCGCCACCATCACGGCGCACCACTTGCTGTACAACCGGAACGCGCTGTTCATGGGTGGTATGCGGCCGCACTACTACTGCTTGCCCGTCCTCAAGCGCGAGACGCACCGCGTGGCATTGGTGAAGGCCGCCACCAGTGGCAATGCGAAGTTCTTTTTAGGCACCGACAGCGCGCCCCACCCAGCGCATCTCAAGGAACATGCCTCGGGCTGCGCAGGCTGCTACACCGCGCTGAGCGCGATGGAGCTGTATGCCGAGGCCTTCGACAGCGTGGGCAAGCTGGACAAGCTGGAAGGGTTTGCCAGCTTTCATGGGCCCGACTTTTACGGCCTGCCGCGTAACCAAGGCAGCATCACTTTGCGCAAAGAAAGTTGGACACTGCCAGAGGCTCTGCCGTTTGGCGAGGCAACGCTCAAACCGCTGCGCGCTGGCGAGGCGCTGGCTTGGCGTTTGGTCACTGAGTAGCCTCTTTTTTCATTCGAAATAAGCCTTTCGCCCAATAAAATACTGCGGGAGCAGCTATAAAAAAAATAGTATCCTCAAGTAACTTGCATGCCCAGCTAGCCAGCGTGGACTGGCTGGCACCCTGGTGGAGCCCCTGGCGCGCGGTGGGCCGCCGGGTGGCAGCGCGGGTGCTGCAAGGTGCACGGGTCTGTGATGCCCTGAACGACGAGCAAAGGGACCGTGGCGCGCCACTCTCTGGCGCGCCACCCACTTATACGCCATCCTTTTCACAGGGCCTTGAGGTAAGACCAGCCACGCGCTGGGCGACACACAGCGGAACCCCATGGCCGATTCAGTTTGTACCGCAATCTGCCCTGCGAGAGGGCGTTGCCTACGAGACCTTTATTTTTGAATCGGGTCAGGTACCTTCGCGCGAGAATTTGCACGACTTTTTTAATGGGTTGGCTTGGTTGGTTTTTCCGCACACCAAGCGGCGTTTGAATACTCTGCAATACGGCGCGCTGGCCTCTGGTGGCGTGCAGGCCACACGCGGCGCGCTGCGCGATGCCCTGACGCTGTTTGACGAAAACGCCGCCATTTGGCCCTGCGCCAGCGGCGCGGCGCGTTACCCAACTATGGAAACCGCTTCCCAGTTAATCGAGGCATTGCGGGCCAAGCAATGGCATCGGGCCTGCATTGAGCTGCGTGCGCACTGGCAGGGAAATGTGCCGGTCCTATTTGGTCACGCTTTGCTGGAAAAACTGGTTTCACCTTATAAATCGATCACGTCGCACGTATATATTGCGCATACAGCTACTGAAAACGTAGCGGATTGCGATTTAGACAGCGTAGTTGCCGCACAGCTCAGCCCCGCAGAGCTGGAGCCAAAACCCTTCATCCCTCTGCCGGTACTGGGCGTGCCGCTGTGGTGGGCGGCCAACGCAGATCCCGCGTTTTACGACGATGCCCAAGTGTTCCGAGCGCCACGCGACATCGTCCTGAAAACCTCTGCCTCAACACCAAAACCTTAAAAACCTAGGGGCCACGGCATGCGGAACTTGATTTTTGCCGATTTGGCCCTAATATCCCTCGCAACGGCTCAACTTCTTGGGCTATGAATCGAAAACCGCTATGCAACGCATCTTCTTGTTTTTAGCCACCAACATTGCCGTGATGGTGGTGCTGGGCATTGTCACCAGCGTCTTCGGCCTGGGTAACTACATGGGCCCAGGTGGCATCAATGTCGGCTCACTCATGGTTTTGTCTTTGGTGGTCGGTTTTACAGGCTCCATCATCTCGCTGCTGCTGTCCAAGTTTATGGCCAAGCGCAGTACGGGCGCGCGCGTGATCGAGCAGCCGCAAAATGCGGACGAGGCATGGATTGTCGAGACCGTGCGCAAATTTGCCGACAAGGCCGGCATTGGCATGCCCGAAGTGGCCATCTATGAGGGCGAGCCCAACGCCTTTGCCACCGGCGCGTTCAAAAACTCGGCCTTGGTCGCCGTGTCCACTGGCCTGCTGCAAAGCATGACCAAAGAAGAAGTCGAAGCTGTCATTGGCCACGAGGTCGCCCATATTGCCAACGGCGACATGGTGACGATGACCTTAATTCAAGGCGTAATGAACACCTTTGTGTTTTTCCTCAGCCGTGTGCTGGGCCACTTTATCGACTCCTTCCTGCGCCGGGGCAGCGACAGCGGCCCTGGTATTGCATCCTTCGTGATCACGATGGTGCTGCAAGTGGTGTTGGGCTTTTTGGCCAGCATCATTGTGGCTTGGTTCAGCCGCTACCGCGAGTTCAAAGCGGACGCAGGCGCTGCTGGTTTGATGGGCCAAAGCCGCTCTATGCAAGCTGCGTTGATGCGCCTGGGCGGCCTGGCCCCTGGCGAGCTTCCCAAGAACATGGCCGCCATGGGCATTACCGGTGGTCTGGGCAAGTTGTTCAGCACCCACCCTCCCATGGAAGAGCGCATTGCGGCACTGCAGGCTCTGAAGTAATTCCAGATCTCGCGTCCACAAAAAAACCCGCTTTACGCGGGTTTTTTTGTGTCTGCTGCCTAGTGCTTTACAACAAGTCGCCCACGATATGCGGTTTGGCCAGTACGCCCAGCACCAGAGCCTGCGGCCCCACGTTGACCGAGCCGGTCATCGACATCGCCGTCAGATTCACCTGCACGTTTGCCTTTTTTGCATTGACTTGCAGCGCTTGGTAGCTTTTCATGCTTTCTATATCCCGAAGCTGTCCACTGAAGGACAGGCAAATATGGCGCGACAGCAGTAATTGATTTTGCAGCATGCGCTGGCCCATCTCTATCACCGCCTCACGTGCTTTGAGCATGCCTAGCCTGCGGCCTACGGGTTCGGTTTGGCCCATGTGGCCGCACAAAATGGGGGTGATCGACAAGGCTTTTGCGGCAAAGCCGGCCAATGCGCTGATAGATTTTTCGCCTTTCAAAGCGGCGCGCTGCAAGATGTAACCCACGTCACCGGGCGCCAAATAGGCATAGGTCTGCGGGGCCGTTTCGCGTTGGCGCGCTATCACATCGGCAATGCCAGCGCCCTTGTTGACCCAGTCCAGAAGGTCCATGACCTGTACGCCATACCCCGCGAAAAATGCCTGGCTGTCCACGCAATCCGCTTGCAATAAAGTGATCTTGCCCGCGCGCGCGCGCACCGCAAAGGACTCTATCCGTGCCCGCGCCACGGCGCTCTTGGCCCGTTGGTAGATGGCGCTGCGCGACGAAGCGACAAACACGCCCAGCATGTCGTCAAAATTGAGCGCCAACTGCGCATTGAAAGCGGCCAGCATTTCGTCGACGCTCATCGGCTCAGAGCGGCCACCCGTGGCGGACGGAGAGTTGAGGCACTCACGGTAAAAGCGTTGCGTGGCCTCCGGGTCGCGCTGGTCAAGTATTTTTTTATCGCCCACAAACACATGGACAGGCAATACGCGAAGCTGGGGATGCGCCAAGGCGCTGGCAGGAATGTCGCACGACGCATCGGCGACCAAACAGAATGAAGCAGACATACAAACTCTCTGGGCAGTGCGTACATTGTGACCCGAACGCATTCATTGGTTAGATAAGAAGCTGTATTTTCATGTGCTGACAGGTGCAGGCTCGGCTAAAAATCACGCTTTGCAGCTATTATTGCGATAGCGTGGTCTTTAACCTCTGATGGAGCGTGACGGACTGCACAGCCATGCTGCGATAATCACACGGTGAAGCCCGCCAGACCGCCGCTGGTACCGCCTGGGAAACCTGGTACTGGAGGAAGGTCCGGACTGCAAAGGGCAGCGTAGGAGTTAACGACTCTCCAGTGAAAACCGCA
>JAYWHJ010000352.1:0-5573 GCA_043777795.1 Polaromonas sp.
CCATAGCTTTTGCCAAACTTCTCGCGGTCTAAAAAGTAAAAGTACAACAGGGTGGGCACCATGGCATCCATCTCGGGGCGTAATATGCCAAACTGCGTCACCAGTCCGCCCACACTGCGCGCGGTAAACGCGCCGCGAGAGAATCCATACAAAAATATTTGATCACCCGGCTGCCAATGGCGCATGAGAAAACGGTACGCCTCGGCAATGTTTTCGTAAATACCGCTGCCATAGGCCAGGCTAGATGCACGTTGAATTTTTTGTTGCAGTCTGTCCCAAGGGTTAGCCTCGGGCAGCTCGCCCGCATTGCCTACGCCGGGGTCGTAATACAGCAGCTGGTTTTGGCTATCTGGCGCCAGCAGCTCGCACAGCTGGGCCACATTGGTGTCATTGCGCCGCCCGGTCAGGTTGTTGTCGGTACCGTCGCAGCAAATAATCAGCTGTCTGTGCATGCAGTGCTCCTCCACCAGTGGGTACTGGGCGGCGTGTGCCGCATGCGCGCATGTTACGGGGTATTACGGCCGCTGTCACGCTTTGCAGCGCTGTGTGCGGTAGAGCAAAAGCGTAGCATTTGCTCTGAAAAATTGGCCTGCCCGGAGGGGATCGAACCCCCGACCCACAGCTTAGAAGGCTGTTGCTCTATCCAACTGAGCTACGGACAGTCAAGAGACACAAAGAAAAGAAAGACAAAAAAGATGCACAAAGAAAATCGCCCCGCAAACCAGAGGATTGCAGGGCGAGAAATTGGTCGGAGTACAAGGATTCGAACCTTGGACCCCCTGGTCCCAAACCAGGTGCGCTACCAGGCTGCGCCACACTCCGAAGTCGATATTCTACCCGGAAAGATCAACGTTTTTGGTATTGCTGTTTACCAAATAATATTTCCCGCTCCTTGTCGTCCCGAATTGGCTTTCGCAAGTCGGCCATCAGCTGGCAGCCGCGCTGTACCGCCGGGCGCTGCTCCAAGCCGTCAAACCACTTTTTGAGGTGCGGGTAATCGGACAGCTCCATGCCTTGGCCTTGCCAGTTGCGCAGCCAGGGGTAAATGGCCATATCAGCGATGGAATAGGTCTTGCCCGCGATAAATGGGTTGGACGCCAATTGGCGGTCTATCACGCCGTAGATGCGCTTGGCCTCGTTGGTATAGCGGTCGATCGCGTAGGGCAGCTTTTCCGGCGCGTAGGTGCGAAAGTGGTGGTTTTGGCCCAGCATGGGACCAACGCCGCCCATTTGGAACATCAGCCATTGCAGCACGCTGTATTTATCACGGTCGCTTTGGGGCATGAACTTGCCGGTTTTGGCAGCCAGGTAGATCAAAATAGCGCCCGACTCGAACAGCGAGATGGGTTTGCCATCGGGCCCATCGGGATCGATGATGGCGGGCATTTTGTTGTTGGGGCTGATTTTTAAAAAATCGGGCTTGAATTGGTCGCCAGCACCAATGTTGATGGGGTGCACGGAATACTTTAACTTACATTCTTCCAGCATAATGTGAATCTTGTGCCCGTTGGGCGTGGGCCAAGAATAGAGTTGTAACATTGTCTAAGTCCTTTAATTAGCGTACTTTAGACCAAAACGCAGAGATATGTTTGAATCCTTAAAAAATGCGATGGGTTTTGGATCGAATCCAAAAGTAGACACCAGCCTCAAGTCTGGCAACCTGCAAGGCCCAGGCACCGCTTCACCGTCTACCAAGGCGTCTGAGTGGGCAAGCACGCAGGGTTTTGGGTTTTCTCAGCGTACGGATGGCCGGGGTGGTTTCCAAATGGACGGCAAAATTGGAGACAAGCCCTGGCGCATGGAGCAGGGCAAACCATCACGCGATTTCATTAAAAACTGTGAACTGCGCGCCAGGGCTGAGCTGGGCCTAAGCGACGGTGTGGCCGTGATGGTGTTAAACCGCCAGCTCAAGAATGAGCTGGACAAACGCGCTTTTGCGCTCTACACCGACTCGCTGCAAACGATGGCCGACCCTCACTTGCCGGAAGAGATGCGCTGGCTGTCGATCTATGATGAGGTGGGCTGGGAAAGCCTGGGCAAACCGTTTTTGAACAACTACGCCATACTGGCCGAAGACCGCGAAACGGCGATGGCATGGATCCGTCCCGAGCTGGTCAATCTTTTGATGGCTTGGCCGGATGACAATCCTGCGAACCCTCAAATACTCATGATCTTGCGAGGCAAAGCCTATTTGCGCATGCAGCACGTGGAGGGCGATATGCCCACCGTAGAGCATGCGACAACGGTGTTTACTACGGCTTGTGAGTTGGCTTTGAGCTCGCTGAAGTAAAAAAGCATCCCGCGCTGCAAGCGCGGGATGCTTTGTAATTACATCTTCGTTAAGTGCTGTCGAGGCACTTCAACATCAGCTGCGCGTAATCGGCATCTCTACCTCACGCTTTTCCAGCGCATACTTGCCCAGCTCCAGCTTGGCAATGGCGTTGCGGTGCACTTCGTCCGGGCCGTCAGCAAAGCGCAGGGTGCGTGCGTTCGTGTAGGCGTAGGCCAACGGGAAGTCGTCGCACATACCGCCGCCGCCGTGGACTTGCATGGCCCAGTCAGCCACTTGGCAGGCCATGCTGGGGGCCACCACTTTGATCATGGCGATGTCGTTTTTAGCCAGTTTGTTGCCGCCAATGTCCATCAACCACGCTGTTTTGAGCGTCAGCAAACGCGCCATATCGATGCGGCAACGCGCCTCGGCAATGCGCTCTTGCGTGACGGTTTGCGCGGCCACGGTTTTGCCAAAGGCGATGCGCGATGAGGCGCGCTTGCACATCAGCTCCAGGCATCGCTCGGCCAAGCCCACCAGGCGCATGCAGTGGTGGATGCGTCCGGGGCCTAAGCGGCCTTGGGCAATCTCAAAACCACGGCCTTCGCCCAGCAGCATGTTGTCAGCGGGTACGCGCACGTTGGTGAAGGTCATCTCGCAGTGGCCGTGGGGTGCGTCGTCGTAGCCAAACACGGTAAGCGGGCGCACGACCTTGATGCCGGGGGTGTCCGCTGGGATGATGATCATGCTTTGCTGGCTGTGCCGCGGTGCGTCGGGGTCGCTCTTGCCCATGGTGATGTAGACGGCGCAGCGTGGGTCGCCCGCGCCTGAGATCCACCACTTGCGGCCGTTGATGACGTAGTCATTGCCGTCGCGGATCACGCTGGTGGCGATGTTGGTAGCATCCGACGATGCGACATCGGGTTCGGTCATGGCAAAGGCCGAGCGAATCTCGCCGCGCAGCAAGGGCTTGAGCCAGCGGTCACGCAGGGCAGGCGAGCCATAGCGGGCGATGGTTTCCATATTGCCAGTGTCAGGAGCCGAGCAGTTGAATACCTCACCAGACCATGACACCCGGCCCATCACTTCAGCTAGCGGCGCGTATTCCTGGTTGGTCAGGCCTGCACCCCCGAACAATGGGTCGCCGCCAAAACCTGCAATCTCGGCGGTATCGCGTGGCAACCACAGGTTCCACAGGCCGGCTTTTTGCGCGATAGGCTTGAGTTTTTCAATCGTCTGCAGCGGTGTCCAGCGCTTGCCAGCTGCGGTGTTGGCCTCAATTTCGTCGTGGTAGGCCTTCTCGTTGGGGTAAATGTGCGCATCAAAAAACGCAAGTAGCTTGGCTTGCAGCTCTTTGGTGCGGGGTGAGTAGTCAAAATCCATTTTTATCTCCGGTTGGTAATTGGGTGTCTTAGAGTGGAAGAGGGAGCGGGGAGTTTTTGCACGCAGAGGGCGCGACGGTTTCGCAAAGTGCACAGAGGAAGAAAAAGTGGAAAAAAACCAAAATTAAAAAAATACAAACTCATTGAATCCAATCTTGTATTCCTTTACTCTATCTTTTTTGCGCCCTCTGCGTTCAAAAACTCCCCGTATTTCCTCCTGGGTAAATAAATTAAATATAACTCAAGCCTTCTGGGCAAACTTCCAAGCCATCTGCGCCAGAGGCCGTGCCCCTGCCGCCGACGACACTGCCTGCGCGCTGGCAGCAGTGCCTGCTTCGACGCGCTTGGCGATGCCTTGCAAAATGGCCGCTATGCGGAACATGTTGTACGCCAAATAGAAATTCCAGTCAGTCTTCAATGCGTCAGGTGTGGTGAGCTGGGTACGCTCGCAGTACATACGGATGTATTCTTCTTCTGTGGGTATGCCCAGCCCTGCATGGTCCAGCCCGCCGATGCCGCGAAAGCTGCCGGGTGGAATATGCCAGGCCATGCAGTGGTAGCTAAAGTCACCCAAAGGGTGGCCCAAGGTGGACAGCTCCCAGTCCAACACCGCCAGCACGCGCGGTTCGGTGGGGTGAAAAACCATATTGTCTAACCGGTAGTCGCCGTGCACGATGCTGACCTTGCTGGGGTCTAGCGCACTGGCGGGAATATGCTTGGGTAGCCATTCGATCAACGCGTCCATCTCGGGGATATGCTGCGTCACGCTGGCTACGTACTGTTTGCTCCAGCGGCCAATTTGGCGTTCAAAATAATTGCCAGGTTTGCCGTAGCTGGCCAAGCCTTGCTTGGCAAAATCTACCGTGTGCAAGGCGGCTTGCACCCGGTTCATCTCGGTGTAAATCTCGCGCCGCTGGGTAGGCGTCATGCCGGGCAAAGACTGGTCCCACAGCACACGGCCCGCCATAAACTCCATGATGTAGAAGGCACGACCAATGACCGATTCGTCTTCACACAGGCAGTGCATTTGGGCCACGGGCACATCGGTGCCATACAAGCCGCGCATCACCGCGAATTCGCGCTCAATCGCATGGGCCGAGGGCAAGAGCTTGGCTACCGGGCCAGGCTTGGCACGCATCACATAGCTTTTGCTGGGCGTGATGAGCTTGTAAGTGGGGTTGGATTGACCACCTTTGAATACTTCTACAGTCAGCGGGCCTTTAAAACCGTCTAAATTAAGGTCCAACCAAGCGGTTAAAGCGGCGACATCAATCGCATTTTTTTCTGTAACGGCACCGGTGCCTACAAAGTGGTCAAAATCACTCATCCGATTCACCTATCTTGAGTAAAGCATCGCGGTTGCGTACCACCAGGCCACCCGGCTCGACACGGATGATTTCTTCGCGCTCCATGGCCTTGAGCTCTTGGTTTACCCGCTGGCGCGACGCACCGAGCAGCTGGGCCAACTCTTCTTGCGCCAGATGCAGGCCAATGCGCATTTCTTTGTCGTTGGCCAAGCTGGCTACGCCATAGCTGCGCACCAAGTGCAGCAGTTGCTTTGCCAGGCGTGAGCGCAGGGGCAGGGTGTTGAGGTCTTCCACCAAGCCAAACAACTGGCGTATGCGCCGCGCTTGCAGGCGCATCAGCGCTTCGTACAGCTCTACGTGGGTGGACAAAATCTTGCGGAAATCGGCGCGCGCTACACACACCATGGTGGTCTCGCCATGGGCGTACACATCGTGGGTGCGCCGGTCGCCGTCGAACATGGCTACATCGCCAAACCAGATGCCTGGCTCAAGGTAAGCAAACGTGACTAGCTTGCCCGACACCGAGGTGCTGGAGACGCGCGCCGCCCCTCTGGCGCAGGCAATCCATTCGTCGGGCGTGTCACCGCGTGCACAGATGAGCTCGCCGTCCTT
>JAYWHJ010000353.1:0-15862 GCA_043777795.1 Polaromonas sp.
GTTCGGTCATGGGGCTAGCTCTTTGGATCGTGGGCCATTATCGTGTGGCCATCAAAAGGGGCTCTGCGCGGCAGAGCGGCGAATTGGTAACGGTGGGGCAGGCAACGGGGCCTTTGCCCCTTCAAATTCGCGCTGTGTGGGGGCTGGCTATTGGGGGCACAACAAGCGACGCAAAAAACGCGCGCGCATCCAGACAGTCTTTGGCGATACCTTGCGTCAAGGCATCCAGACCGTCGTATTTAAGCTCGTCGTGTAGTTTATTTAGTAGTTCCACACGGATGATTTTACCGTAGCCAGCGTCCAGGCCCAAGCCGCTGGGCCAGTCCAGGCAATGGGTCTCCAGCAGCACCCGGCCACCATTGATGTCTGCGGGGTCTATCGACGGGCGAATGCCCAGATTGGCCACCCCTTGCAAGGGCGCTGGCGTAAGGCCATGTACCTGCACCGCAAAAATACCGCTGGCGGCGGGCTTCCAGGCATGCGCGCGGGACGAAAAGCGCAGATTGAGCGTGCGAAAACCCTGCGGATACGCAGCAGAAATGCCCAATTCCCGTCCCAGCTTGCGGCCATGCACCACATGACCGCTGATGCTGTAGGGGCGACCCAGCAGCTTGGCGGCATCCTCCATCTGGCCATGGGCCAGCGCGTCCCGTACGGCCGAGCTGGACACCCGCAGGCCGTGTACCTCGTAGCTTTGCATGCGCGCCACGTCAAAACCCTGGGCAACGCCTGCGGCATCCAGCAGGGCGTAGTCGCCAGCGCGCTGCGCGCCAAAGCGAAAATCGTCGCCCACCAGCACGTATTGCACGCCCAGGCCACGCACCAGCACGTCGCCGATAAAAGCGGCTGCGGGCAGGTTGGCTAGGGCCGCGTTAAAAGGCAGCACAACTACTTGGTCGACCCCGCAGCGCTCCAGCTCGGTGAGCTTGTCGCGCAGAGTGGCGATGCGGGCGGGAGCCAAGTCAGGCTTGCCTGCGCGGGCGGCAAAATAGTCGCGCGGGTGGGGCTCAAATGTCATCACACAGCTGGGCACGCCCCGGTGTGCGGCTTCGTTTTTAAGCAGGGCAATCATGGCTTGGTGGCCCCGGTGCACGCCATCAAAATTGCCAATCGTCAGGGCGCAGCCCAGAGCGGGGGAGTCGTTTGGCGAACCTTTTGCTCGACCATAGCCTCTAAAGACTTTCATGCTTGCCATTGTGTAAGTATCAAATTCATAGCTGCTCCCGCAATATTCTAATGGGTTAGGCAGGGTTTCTTGTCTTCAAAATGCCTTCAAATTAGAGTATATTGTGCGTTAAGACAGTAAGGTTCCGTTTTCCGGTGTGGTTCAGCAATTTGCCTAAGTACTCGGAGGTGTGTTTTGAAGGTCTTGAAACTCTCAGCCCAAGGGCTGCCACAGTCGTGGATCAGCTTGGAGCAAGCGGTCACCCACTACGCCTCGGGAGAGGTGCGCTGGGAGTCCGGCGGCGAGGTGGCCGTCTTCCATGGTGGGCACAACGCCGGCACTGGCTTGCAGTCCATCATCACGGTCAACAGCATCATCGGTACCAAGGGCGTACCCAATATCAACCCCTTCGACCTGCGCCCCGGCCTGACCAACGGCAAGCTGTTTGCCCGCGACCGCAATGTGTGTGCCTACTGCGGTAACCATTTCCACGAAGAAGACCTGACCCGGGAACACATCACGCCCTACGGTCAAAACGGCCTGGACACTTGGATGAATGTCGTCACCGCCTGCCAGTCGTGCAACCACCGCAAAGCCAACCGCACCCCAGAGCAAGCGCATATGCCGCTGATGTACGCGCCCTATGTGCCCAGCCTGTGGGAAGATTTCATTCTGCGCAACCGGCGTATTTTGGCCGATCAGATGGAGTTTTTAATGGCGCATTTGCCTAAAACGTCTCGACTTTATGCGTGAACGCGCTTAGGCGTTCAAAAGCGCGGCATGCATTGCGGCGCTGCTGTCCGCAGTAGGTATCCTAGCTTTGTGTGCCGCGGACCATTTCTATTTCCAAGCTTGCCAGATCGCATCCAGGCTACTGGGTAAGCTCCAGGATGCTCAGGTGCTGGGTCGCTGCTGGCCAAGCGCGGCCGGTGACGGTCTCCCCGTTAAAGCTGGCCGTGATGGGGCGCTGCGGCACATCGGCAAACTTGAGTTTGGAGCTGCTAATGCCGGCTCCGGTGGCCGGCAGACCCGGTATGGATTTTTGGTTGTCAAAGCTGAGGGCATCGCGTTGTAAATCGAAGTAGCCGCGGGGGCGGCTGAGGGTGACTACCGCACCATTGCCCGCCACCGCGTCTTTATCGGCGTCGGCCATGCGCTCGGCTCGCAGGTGCAGGACAGCGCTGCTGCGCGGGAAGGGGCTGCGGTAGATGTGGGTGGTGGCGTAGCCAGCCGCAGTGACAACGAACTCATAAAAGGTGCGGGGCTGTGCGTCAAACGGGCCCCAGTTGCCGCTGGGGCCTACGGTTTTACGGTACCCAGGCAGGCTCAGGCGCTCCCCTGTACGGGTGTCGATGGGATAGATTTCTAGCAGTGCACCTGGTACGGCGAGGTTGTTGACAAAATTGCCGCTGGCAGGGTCGTCAGACTTGATGCCCAGGCCAGTAATTTGACCGGACAGGGTGATGCGGCTCTCTGGTTCAATGGCCAAAGTGCGCGGCGCCCGGCCAGTGATGAAGCGGTAGCTTGCCTCAAACGCTGGGGGGCTGAAAGAAGTTTCGCGGTGATCGATGCGTGGAATGACCACATTGGTAGCCCCTTTGAGCTCGGGACCAGCGAAGGTCACGAAGGTGGGTGTGCCTTTTTGGCCAATCCACAGGCCGTCGGGCTGGGCGAATTTGTCGTTGTTGTCGCTGCGGATGGTCATCCAGCGCACGCCTGCGCCTTGCTCGCCGGGTTTGGGGCTAACGACCTCATCGCCCGCTGCATTCTTAGGTGCATTGAGCGATTTGAGGAACGGCCCTGTGCCCGAAAATTCATTGCCTTCTCGAAAGCCGGGTATCGCCCACACACCGTGGTTGGGTGTGCCGCCCAAAATGGCGTGGCTGACAGTCGCTGCGCCGCCGCCGTTTTGGATGTAGTTGCGCACCGCGTTGCCGCCGCGTGAGTTTGCCATCAGCACCACTTGTTTGGCGCCGGTGCGTTGCAGTACTTTGTCTACCTCTGCCTTGAGGTAGGCCATGTGTTCGGCCGTCGAGCTGCGGCCTGCCTGGGACTTGCTGTCATCGTCGCGCGCCAGCGGGTAGGGCACGTCAATGGCGTGCAGGCGATCGCGTGGCCAGCCATTGCTTTCAAAGCGCCAAATAGTGGTTTGCCACAGCGCAGCGCTGTCTCCGTTGCCATGCACAAAGACGATAGGTGGCGTGCTGGCCGATTGCGCAGCAGAGGAGGTATCGTTTGAGGCGATGGGGGATGTGCCGCAGGCAGCGAGCCAAGCGGCCAGGCACAGGCTAAACAGATGGCGACGGGGTAACATAAGCAGCCTTTACATATGAAAATGGCAGCTAGCGCAATAAAATATTGCGGGAGAAGCTACTAAATATGTAGCGTATCTGATTCAGGCAATTGCGTCTATTGCCAGTTACCCGAAGATGCCCAACTACTGCCCCGTCGCCGTCACACCGCATTCCACCCGAAGATTGACCGCGCTGGGCCCTGGGAAGGTGGCGATAGCGACGCCCGTGCCATTGAATAAATTGGGCACGGCTGCAATGGCGGTTGCCACACCCAGTGTCAAACCAACGGGGCAAGACGCGCCGCCCGTAGTGGACACACACGTCACGCTAGTGCAGCTCAAACCCGCGCTCGGGTTGTCTTTGATAACGGCGCTATCCGCAGGGACGGTACCCGTATTGCTGAAGGTGACCGTGTAAGCCGTGGTGCTGCCAGCAGCAAGAGTGGTAACGGCGTTGGTTTTGGTTACCGAAAGCACTGTAGTGCCCACAAGCCTCACATCTTCCACAGTCGACGAGCCGCTGAGGTAGTTAGTGCCGCCCACCACCACGCCATTGGCATACGTGCCGCCGGGAGATACCGCTGGGTTAATAGTGGTCGAGTCTACCGCAGGCCCGCCCGTGGTGCGGGTAGGGTCGCTGAAAGTGGCGCTGGCGTTGTTTTGGTAAGTGACCAACGTGGTGGTGTTGACGTTAACCACAAAGCTGACAGTCACCGAGCCACCGGGGAAGATGGTGAACGAATCGGTAGTGGGGCTGTTGGCGCTGCCAGCCACGCCAAATACGGCAGTGGGGGTGCTGCCAGAGGAGTTGCTGACAGTGGGGCTAGGGCCCGTAGTGAGAGCGCCAGAGAAAACTGTGGTCGCAGTGGCTGCCAAGGTCTGCAAGCCAAAGGGTACGGGCAGCAGGTCGCGGATGCTGACGCCGTAGGCTGCGCCCGAGGTGATCGCGTTGCGGACGTTGATGACGTATTGCGCGGTGGTGCCACCGGGCAGCGTCACAACCGGGGTAGTGGTGCGTTTGGCTACTGTCAGTACGGGCAGGCAACTTGCGCCAGGGGCAACTCCAACCGGGCTGCCGCCTAGTGTCGATCCGGCACCCCCTGCGCCACCCACAGCGCTATAGAGCTTGGGGCTACCATTGTTCACATCGCCACCACAGCAACCATCATAGCCAGCGCCGCCGCCAGCAAACACAGTGGACACTCCCGTCAGATTGGGTGAGGTGAGTACAAAACCGCCGCCGCCGCCGCCGCCAGGGCCGTGGTCATAGAAATTTGAATATCCCCCGCCGCCACCGCTGGTATCAATAGTCAAGCCAGCCCCATTGCCTGTGGAAGCTAGCACCGACACCGAGCCGCCAGCGCCACCACCGCCTGCCCCCTCAGAGCCCCCGTTGGTGTTGTAGGCCGTGTACCCTCTTGCCGTAATCGCACCCGCGCTGGCAGACAGGGAGCCTGTACGTAGTAAGACCACTCCGCCACCGGACGCTCCACTCACCGAAATAGCGCCACGGGCTCCGTTGACCACGCCGGTCGCGGTGGGCAAGGGACGGGTCGTCGCGTCGACTCTAGGCGGCCAATCACCTATTGCTTCGGTCAACGGATTGTTGTTGGTTGATCCAGCGCCGCCGCCGCCGCCCAGTGCCAGGCGCGAAATGGAGTTGACAATAGCGCCACCGCCCAAGCCGCCAGCCGTATTGTTCTGCACCCACGAGTTGCCGCCGCGCCCACCAGCGCCGGTATTGCCACCGCCGCCACCGCCGCTGTTGTATTGGTTGTTGCCGCTATCTGGGGCCCCATCATTGCCGCCGCCGCCAGCGTTGCTCTGAGCAGCTTGACCGGCAGCGCCCAAGGCGTAACCTTGTCCGAAGGTTGCCACCGGGTAGGCCAACGGCGCAGTAACTCCAGTGAAAACCTGGTAAGGCGTACCCACAGTGCCCTCGCCTTTGATCGCACCATTCACGTTAGCGGTGTCAAAAGCATAGTTCAAATCATTAAATGCTCCAGCGGAGCGGTTGGCCCCACCGTTGAAGGCTGCGCCACCCCGAAATCCGGCACCGTCTACCGTGATGGTGCCGTTGACCGCCATGCTGCCAGCCACGTCGATCGCTACGATACCACCGGTGCCCTGTCCGTTGGTGTTATTGACTGTCCAGCGGTCTGCACTGACAGTGGTGCCAGTGGCGACGGTAGCCGACGCGTATTGCGGAACCCGAACTACTTGAAAAGTGCGCCAAGCGGTTGTCACGTTGGCTGCAGCGGTGACGCTTTGCACATAGCTGTTGGTCAAATTGCGGTTGAGCGTCAGATCGTTGCCTGCAATGCTGACAATCTGCGCATACTCGTGCAGGCCGGCATTGGCCGGAGTTACCGAGTCTTGCATTTGCATGATGAGCACCAGGTCGCCCGGCACCAAGCTACGGGTGAGGCTTCTTTGGCCTATGACAGAGGCAACCCTTACCAGGTTGCTGCCGGCGGAGGCCGTGCCGCTACCAGCGTGGTAGGTGTTGAGTACTCCCGTCAACGTGGCGGGCCCGTCTATGCCAGGGGAGGCGCAAACCTGCGCAGTAGCCGCCAAGTGCGCCCAAAGGATTACACCCAAAGTAAGCGGCTTTAGACACTTTGACCAAATTTGATACATAAAAACACAATTTAAAAAAGGCTAGCCGTATTCTCCCAGTTTTCAAGTTCTAAATTGTTAGATGTACCGTTTACTTTTTGAAAAGTACTCTAAATCAGCAGCAGAGTCTAAAAATAGCACTAAATAATTAATATTTGGATAAGCAAGCTTTGTATTGAGCGGTTTTTAAGCAAATACCCCGGCGGTATCTTGCATGCGCGCGCTCACTTCACCCAAGTGCAGCATGCTGTCGCCAAACGTCATTTCCAATTGGGTGAGCTTTTTGAAGTAATGGCTGACAATATATTCATCCGTTACGCCAATGCCGCCGTGCAGTTGCACAGCCCCTTGCCCTACAAAACGCATACTCTGGCCGAGCTGGTACTTGGCCTGCGCCATGGCGCGGCGGCGCTGGGGGGCGCTGTCGTTGAGCTTGAGGGCAGCAAAGTAGCCCATGCTGCGCGCCAGCTCCAGCTGCATTTTCATATCGGCCATGCGGTGGCGCAGTGCCTGAAAGCTGCTGATCACTTGGTTGAACTGCTTGCGGGTGTTCATGTACTCCACGGTGATGGCCATGGTTTTGTCCATCACACCTACAGCCTCTGCGCAGGTGCTCGCAATGCCAATGTCTATTGCGTGCTCCAGTGCGGCCAAGCCGTTGGGCGTAATGAGGGCCGCCGGTGCATTGGCTAGCGTGATGTCAGCCGCACGGCCACTGTCTTGCATGCCATAGCCCCGGGCGGTTACGCCGCTGGCCCCGCGTTCCACCAAAAACAGCGCCATGCTGTTGTCCAGCATGGCCGGCACGATGAACGCATCGGCCATGTCACCCACGGGCACGATGCTTTTGCTGCCGGTAATAGCGTAACCCGATGCCGTCTTGGTGGCTTGGGTCTCGCACATGTTCAGGCGGTAGCGTGCTTTGCGCTCTTGGTACGCCAAAACCACCAGTGCCTCGCCCGAGGCAATTTTGGGCAACCAGGTTTTGCTGGCCGCATCGCCATAGCCGCTGATCACCGCTCCGGCGATGAGTGCCTGCGCCAATGGCTCTAGCGCAATGCCTCTGCCCAGCTCTTCCATCACCACCATGCCCTCCACCGGCCCCATGCCCATGCCGCCATCGGCCTCGGGTATGTACAGGCCTGTCAGGCCCAGATCGGCCAGCTCGCCATACGCGGCACGGTCAAAGCCGCCGGCCTTTTCAATGCTGCGGCGGCGCTCAAAGCTGTAGCCTTTGTCCACATACTTACGCACTGCATCACGCAGCTGCTCTTGGTCATCAGAAAAATCAAAGTCCATGGTGTTGCCCTTTTTTTGTGTCTAGTTTGCTGTGTAGTTGGTGCAAGGGAGCGGGGAGTTTTTGAACACTGAAGGGGGAGAAAAAAACCATAAGGCAGAAAAAAGAAGAAAAATTAACTAAATTCAAACTTGCAAAAATCAAAATCAAAAAGTACTTATTTCAATTTACAAGCTCAGTATTGAATTTTCGGTTTTACCTTTGTATTTTCTTGTTTGCGCCTTTGGCGAAAACGTCGCGCCCTATGCGTTCAAAAACTTCCCGCTCCCTTCCCGTATTCAAAAGTTACCCCAACACAACCTGCGAAACGATATTGCGTTGCACCTCGTTGCTGCCGCCGTAAATTGTCGTCTTGCGCATATTGAAATACGTCGATGCCAGCGGCGCACAGTGCAGCCCAGCGCCGGGAAAGTCGCCTTGCCAGCCGGCTTCCATGGCCTCGTGGATCAAGGGCAGGGCGTAGGGCCCAGCGGCGAGCATCATCAGTTCGCTGTAGCGCTGCTGGATCTCGCTGCCGCGAATCTTCAAGAGGCCCGCTACATCCATTGCTTGCTTGCCCGACTTTTCAGCCGACAGTACGCGCAGCACCATCATCTCCAGTGCTACTACGTCCACTTCCAGTTTGGCGATTTCGTCTCTAAAGCGAATGTCGTCGTACACGCCTTCGGTTTTGGCGATGCGTTTGAGGCGCTCCAGCTCACGTTTAGCGCGGTTCACATCGGCAATATTGGTACGCTCGTGGCTGAGTAAATGCTTGGCGTAGGTCCAGCCCTGGTTTTCCTGGCCTACCAGGTTCTCAGCGGGCACTTCAACATTGTCAAACCACACCTCATTGACTTCGCACTCGCCATCCAGCAGCTTGATGGGGCGCACGCTGACGCCTTTGCTTTTCATGTCGATGAGCAGGAATGAAATGCCGGTTTGCGGTTTGCCTTCGCTGCTGGTGCGCACCAGGCAAAAAATCCATTCGCCAAACTGGCCCAAGGTGGTCCAGGTTTTTTGGCCGTTCACGATGTACTTGTCGCCCACACGCTCGGCCTTGCATTTGAGTGAGGCGAGGTCAGATCCCGAGCCTGGTTCGCTGTAGCCTTGGCTCCACCACACGTCACCGCTGGCGATGCCGGGTAGGTGGCGTTTTTGCTGTTCGGGTGAGCCAAAGGTCATGATGACCGGGGCCACCATCACCGGACCAAACGGAATGACGCGTGGTGCACCGGCCAGAGCGCACTCTTCTTCAAACAAGTGCTTTTGCACTGCGTTCCAGCCGGGGCCGCCAAATTCGGTGGGCCAAGCGTGGCCTAGCCAGCCTTTTTTCCCCAAAATCTTGGCCCAGCTTTGCATATCCTCACGGGAAAGGCGCAGGGCGTTGTGCACTTTGTGCGAAAGGTTGCTGGGCAAGTTGTCCTTCACCCAGCCGCGCACATCGTGGCGAAACTTCTCTTCTTCAGGCGTAAAAGCTAAATCCATACAATTCTCCGTCACTCGATTTTTAGACAATCCATCTTTATAGCACGACCGTGCTTTTTTGTCTGTCGGCAATGAGACAAATCTTGGTTGCGAGATTGTGACTCAAGCTGCTACGGCCGCATCGGGCAGGCTGATTCCCAGTTGTTCGCTGATGGTCTTTATGTGCTCGCGCAGTTGCGTGTTGTCGGTTTTGAGCAAGGCCAGAGCGTTCTCTAGCGCCGTCACCCGTGCCAGCAAGCCTTCGGCCTCGGCGGCTGTGGGGGCGTTGCTCACCAGTGCCTGCACGTCCACCTCGCCGCACAGCAGGTGCACCCAGCGCTGTTCGCGCGCCCCGGGTGCGCGCGGCAGCTTGAGCACCATGGGGGCGCCATTGTCGTCGCCGCGCGTCTGCAGCTCTTGCAGCACGGCGTCTACGGCGGCGGCATCGGCAAACTTGTACCAGCGCTCGCCGCCGGTGCGCAGCTCGGCGGGGGTTTGCGGGCCGCGCAGCATTAGCAGGCCCAGCAGCACCGATTGCTGCTCACTCACATCGGCCACCCGCATAAAGTTGTGCTCATAGCGCGGCACCCGGCTGGAGCTGCCCTCAAACACCAGGCTGCGGGCTTTCAAAGCTTCCAAAGCCAAGCGCGCGTCGTCGTCGTTAATCTCCATCACCGGGTCGCGGCTGGTTTTTTGGTTGCAGCCCAGCACCAGCGCGTTCAGCGACAAAGGGTAGCTGTCTGGCACGGTACGTGCTTTTTCCATCAAGGTGGCCAAAACGCGCGCTTCGATGGGTGTCATTTGCTTAAAGGTCATGGCGAAAAGTGATAATCCGAGGTAATGAAAAACATAGTGATTCTAATTTCAGGCGGCGGCTCCAACATGGCGGCGATCGTACGCGCTGCGCAACGGGACGGCTGGAGCGACAGCTACGGCGCGCGAGTGGCCGCTGTAATCAGCAACACAGCCGATGCATCGGGCTTGCAATGGGCGCAAGCGCAAGGCATCCCCACGCAGGTGCTAGAGCATCAAGCGTTCGGGAGCCGTGAGGCATTTGATACCGCACTGGCGATGGCGATCGATGTCTACGCACCTGCATGGGTGGTGCTGGCGGGTTTTATGCGTATTCTTACGCCCACGTTTGTGCGGCATTATGAAAGGCGCTTGGTCAACATACACCCCTCGTTATTGCCAGCCTTCCCCGGTCTGCACACCCACCAGCGGGCCATCGACGCGGGCTGCAAATTTGCTGGGGCAACTGTGCATTACGTCACAGCAGAGCTTGACCATGGGCCAATCTTGGCGCAAGCTGTAGTGCCAGTGCTGCAAGGCGATACCGCCGCGACTTTGGCTGCGAGGGTACTGACCCAAGAGCATCTGACGTACCCCCGCACCATTGCCGACCTGCTTTCCAAGTGATTTTTTACTGCATAATTCATAGCTGCTCCCGCAGTATTTTTAAGGGCTATAGACAAAATGGCTTATGTGTGTGAACCTACCATCCTGCCCCGCAAAGCGCTGCGCTTCGTGCTGTGCGCAACCGCTGCAGCATGCTTGCTTGCTGCCACTGCGCATGCCGCCACTTTGCGCACAGTCAACGGCAATGTGCAGTTGGTGCGCGACGGCAGTGTGATGCCAGCGACAAAAAACATGCGCTTGAAAAAAGGCGATCAGCTGCTAAGCGAGCCCGCCAGTCCAGATGTAGGAACGGCTGCAGGCTCAGGTGCCGCAACAGGTGGCGAAGCGCTGGTGCGTTTTGATGATGGTGCGCGATTGGCGCTGCGCAACGGGTCGTCGTTCGAAATCAAAGAGCTTCGACTCAAAGGCCCTGCAGCGACGCGGGAGAAAATCATCGACGTGATCAAAGGCAGCTTGCGCTACATCTCCGGTGTAGCCACTGTGCAGCAAAAAGTCAGTTTCACGACCAGCACCGCCACTATTGGCATCCGCGGTACCGATATCGAAATTGTGGTGTCGGACGAAGTAGTGCAAGACAACAACCCTGGAACGTATCTCAAGGTGAATACCGGTGCTGCGGTGCTCACTGCCGTCGATGGGGCTGCTGTAGAAGTGGCTCCAGGCGAGGTAGCCTACGGTGGCGAGCCCGAGCTAACCACGCGCGGCGCAGGCGGTGTGCGCAGAGCGGCTGCGCGCAAGGTACAAGCTGCCGGGGCAGGTTTGTTTAAGCCGTCCAGTCTGGACAGGTTGATGAATTGATGTAGTTCAGCGTCTAAAAACTAGTCTTGGTCTGAAACAAAACCTGAAACGGTTTGATCGTCTCATCGCGCTGCAAAGGGAATGCAAAGTCCAAATGCAGCACCGTCGATTTGGCTGAACGCACGCTGAAAAAGCGTAAGCCAAAACCCACATCGCTGAGCCAACCGGCATTGGTTTTGCTTTGGTTAGGCCCACCCCAGGCGCGGCCACCGTCGTAAAACACCGCGCCGCCTACGCGAAACAGGCGCCAAATAAATGCGTCGGAATAAAACCGCTCCTCCACGGTGATCAGGCTGCGGCGCTGGCCATTTTGGTAGCGCGAAGGGTAGCCGCGCAAGCCGCTATCACCGCCCAGCTGCAACTGGTCTACCGTGTCTGCGCTGCTTGTGACGCTGCCCGCTACGCCAATGAAGGTGCGCCGGTGCGGATTGTGCGTCACATAGTATTTGGCAGCCATGCTCAGCAGCTGGTGCTCGTGGCGGCCCTCGCCATACTGGCCTTTGATCGACGCGGATGCCAGCAACTGGTTGCCAAAGAGCATAAAGCCATCGCTCACTGCGGCTTGGTAGTCCCATAGGTTACGGGTAGAGCCCAGCGCGGTGAACGAGCGGCCCAACTGCGTTTGCAAAGCAAAGCCGTTGGGAATATATTCAGGCCGCCCCACTTGGTCCAGGTTGCTCAGCTTTTCAAAGTCATCTTGCACTACGTCCAGCCGCAGATAGGGCGTGACCAAGCGCTGGTCTGCTGGCCGCGCGGGGGAGGTGAATGCCTGGGAGGGGCTGAAGCGGTCGTCTTGCAGCTTGATGCCCACGTAGTAGCGCTTTGCCCAGCCATTAACCAAACCCTGCGACCAGCCGCCAAACAGTTCGGTTTTTTGCTGCCTGCGTTGGTACTGGTCGGCCAACACGCCCGCGCTGTAGGACGAGATACGGCTGTCTTCGGTGGAGCTGCTGATACCTGCAGCCCAACGTGCATCCAGCGCGTAAAAAGGCCGAGCAAAGGAGAAAGCTTGGCTGCTACCGTCGTCGTAGCTGCCTTTTTTGTAGCTAATCTCGGTCCAGTTGCCCAGTAGATGGCGGTGCGTCACCTCGAGTTCGGTGCCCTTGCGGTCAGCGTTGCTAGAGCTGCTCAAACCCATTGACAAGCCCGTGCCAAAAAAATTGCGTTCCTGAAACTTCAGCCCCGTGGTGTTGGACCCGCCTGCACGGCTAAGCTGGATGCTGGCGGTGAGCGACCAGGTGTCAAAGGTTTTCACCTCGATGTCGACGACGCCATCCTGGTAGGCCACCGCCCGGATAGCGACATCGTAGATAAACGCATTGGTGCGCAGCAAGCGCTCAGTTTCTTCAATGCGCTTGACAGACAGCTTGTCACCCTTTTGAAACAGCAAAGCGTACTCAATGATGTTGGGCCGAGTTTTGATGTGCAGCGCATTGGCCCAGCGGTACAACAAGCCGCGCTCGCGGGGGTCATCTGGGTCAAAAATGTTTTGCGTGTTGATGCGTATCGCGCCTATCACAGCGCCTGCAGCTTCTAGCTCAGCCAATGTGGGCACAGTGGGCTGTGCGCCGGGTGTGTTGGCGACTGTTGAAGGTGTGGCGGGCGCGGCGGAGGGGCCAGAGGACGCTGCATCAGACGTTTGCGCTACGTTTACCGCTTGCGACGCAGCGTCAGCGTTGGGGCCAAAAACTGTGCGTTGTGCCGGGGCTGCGCCGTCTGGCGCCCATTCAGTGGTTTGGGCGCCGTGCGCACAAGCTGCAAAAACTATGCTGGTTAAACCCAATGCGCGCAGCATGGGCTTAGCCTTCTATCTTTGTAAAGCGCTTGCGCTGCACGCCATCGACCATCAGGTCGCTATTGAACATGGCTGCCGGCCGCACCCACAGGCCCATCTGGCCGTAGAGCGCGCGGTACAAGGTCATGGGCTCCAGGGTTTCGCTGTGGCGCACAGTGCCCACCACGTCGTACAGACCGCCTTTGTAATGGCGGTACTTGCCAGGTGGGGTTTCGATCAATGGTGGCAGGTCGGAGTCAGTCATGGCGCAATATTTAGGCTTTATTGGGCTGCAGCCCAATAAAATATCGCGGGAGCAGCTATTACATGTATAGCAAATCTACAGACATTCAGCGCACCGGGTTTTCAATATGCCCAATGCCGTCGATCTCTACCCGCACTGTATCACCCGCTTTGAGGTATTTGGGTGGCTTGAAACCAATGCCAACACCTACCGGAGTGCCCGTGGCGATCAAATCACCTGGGTACAGGGTGATGCCAGCGGACAAGGTTTCGATGAGCGTGGGAATGTTAAAAATTAAGTCGGTAGTCTTAGCGTCTTGGCGCAGCTCACCGTTGACGTAGCATCGCATGTGGGTGTTGGTGGCGTCGCATTCATCCGCACTCACCAGCCAAGGGCCCATGGGGCAGAAGGTGTCGAATGACTTGCCCAAATGCCACTGCGAATGGCGCTGCTGCCAGTCGCGCGCAGTCACGTCGTTGATAATGGTGTAGCCCCAGACATGCTTCATCGCGTCAGCAGCCTTGATGCCTTTGCCACCTGTGCCAATCACCACCGTGAGTTCGGCCTCGTAGTCAATCGCGTCTGATACGCCGACCGGCATATCGATAAAGTCGGTCGGACCGACGACGGACTCGGGTACCTTGGTAAAGATGATGGGCACGGTGGGCACATCTGCACCGGGTTTGGCACTGCTGTCAAAGCCGCTGCCCGCAAACTCCTTGGCATGCGCAATGTAGTTTTTACCGACGCAAAAAATATTGCGGCGTGGGCGCGGCATGGGTGCGGTGAGCTGCACACTGGCGAGGGGCACGGCGGCTTGCAGCGCAGGCAGGGCCTCGCCACGTGCCAGTGCCTCAATGATGGGCAGTGCGCCCAAAGCGGCAGCTTCCTTACTCATCGCAAAAGGTTGAACGGACAAAGAATCTTTACTGACGAGGCCGACGCTGGGCGCGCCGTTGTGGCGAAAGGCTGCAATTTTCATGGTGAAAAGGGGGTGCAAAAAAATTAGGTAGGGGGCGAGATAACAAAGGCATCCGAGAAGCAATTATGTTGCTGCGCCTAGGGGTCTTCTCGCACGGGGAAATACGTAGCGCCAGTGGGCGGCGAATGGGTAACATGCCTTGAAGGCATTTAGTCCCCTCTATCTTGTACCGCTTTTTGGAAAGGCCCCGCCACCATGCACCGCCGCATTTCTTTGTCCGCCCTGTTGGGTTGTTTGTTTTTGACTCTGCCGCTCTGGGCTACGGCGCAAGCCACATGGCCCAGCCGTGCTATCACCATGGTAGTACCTTTCCCACCAGGCGGCTTGGCCGACATCGTGGCCCGCCCCGTGGCCGAGGCCCTGTCGCGTGAGCTGGGCCAGCCGGTGATCATCGAAAACAAAGCTGGTGCAGGCGGCGGTATTGGCATGAGCTACGCAGCCAAGGCCAAGCCCGATGGCTATACAGTGCTGTTGGCGCTGTCGTCCCTCACCGTCATCCCCGAGGCCGATGCGCTCTTGGGCCGCGCGCCCATGTTCCACCTGCCCGACCTGCGCCCCATCGCCCGCTTTACTGCCGACCCTACCGTGCTCGTCGTGCGCGCCGATGCACCCTACAAAACCGTACAAGACTTTGTAAACGACGCCAAAAAACGCCCTGGTGCGTTGAACTACGGCTCCTCTGGCAACTACGGCACCATGCATGTGCCCATGGAAATTTTGGCCCAAACCGCTGGCGTAAAAATGGCCCATATCCCCTTCACGGGCGCGGCCCCTGCCGTGGTGGCCCTGCTGGGCAGCCAAGTCGATGCCGTCTCGTCCGGCCCGGCCACCGTGCTGCAACACATCAAAGCAGGCAAGCTGCGCGCCCTAGCCCACTGGGGCAATACCCCGCTGGCATCCTTGCCCGACGTGCCCAGCCTGAAAGACTCCGGCCAAAATGCCGAATACGCCCAGTGGTCCGGCATGTTCATCCCCGCAGGCGTCCCCGAGCCCATCGCCCAGCGCCTGCGCGCAGCGGCCAAGTTAGCAGCCGCAGATGCCAAGGTCAAAGAAATTATCGGCAATGCGGGCAGCCCTGTTCAATATCTGGATGCACCAGAGTTTGAAAAATACGTCCAGGCAGACTCCAAGCGCATGGTCGATGTGGTCAAACGGATTGGGCGACTGGATTAAATTCTGCATACCAAGTACCGGACTTTCGCGGCCGGAACCCTGCTTTCGCCTTTAGCGCGCAAATAACCCATTTATCAGGAGACCAGCATGTCATTCAACACCCTATTTTCCCTACCATTTAAGCCATTAGCGAGGGTATTACGTGCGCAAGCAGCTCTTTTATTAGTAGCGTGCAGTGTTTCAGCCTTCGCTCAAAGCTACCCCACGCGCCCGGTCAAAATAGTCGTCCCCTTCGCCGCGGGTGGCCCAGCTGACAACTACGCCCGCTTTATGGCGCAGCGTTTGCAGGAGTCCTTGGGGCAGTCCTTTGTGGTGGACAACAAGCCCGGTGGTGGCTCCGTGATTGGTACCGACCTGGCCGCCAAAGCGCCCGCTGACGGCTACACCCTGCTGCTCATGTCCAACACCCACACGGCCAACGAAACCCTGTTGGCAAACAAACCCTTCGCTTTGATGCGCGAGTTTGTCGCCGTTGCGCCCATCAACTACTCCGACCTGGTGCTGGTAGCCAACCCCGCTGTACCAGAAAGCAAACTGGCCGATCTGGTCAAGCGCGCCAAGGCCCAGCCCGGCAAGATCAACTACGCCTCCAGCGGCCCCGGCACGCCCTACCATATGGCAGGCGAGCTGTTCAAAAGCATGGCGGGCATTT
>JAYWHJ010000354.1:0-5500 GCA_043777795.1 Polaromonas sp.
GGCCCGTGCCCGTCACAAAAAAGTTCTAGCCCTCGCTAAAGGTTTCCGCGGTCGCCGTGGCAACGTCTTCCGTATCGCTAAAGAAGCGGTAATGAAGGCCGGCCAATACGCCTACCGTGACCGCCGTACCAAAAAGCGTGTGTTCCGCCAGTTGTGGATTGCGCGTATCAACGCCGCCGCCCGTACCTGTGGCTTGACCTACAGCCAGTTCGCCAACGGTATCCGCAAAGCTGGTATCGAAATCGACCGAAAAATGCTCTCTGACATGGCTATCCATGACATGCCAGCATTTACGGCGGTTGTGAACCAAGTGAAAGCCAAGCTCGCTTCTTTGCCTGCTTAACTCACGCGACGGAGTGACGCTGTAGCACGCTATTGTTTAAATAGCTGCTCCCGCAATTAAATAATGGGCTAGCGCTTGAAAAAGCACTAGCCCTTGTTTATTTGTGCAGCGTGATGCTGATTTGCTTTATATTTGATCTTTTTTTCAGTCGCAGCCAGTGTGCAGCTGAGCCATTTACCGTTTTAATCCTACAGCCGTCCTATGAGCGATTTAGACACCATCATCTCCAGCGCTCAAGCAGCCTTCACAGCGGCCGCCACGCCCGCCGATCTGGAGAACGCCAAGGCGATGTTTCTGGGCAAAGCGGGCAAGCTGACCGAGTTGATGAAGGGCATGGCAGCCTTGAGCGTAGATGAGAAGAAAACACGCGGCGCCGCGATCAACGTGACCAAGCAGGCCGTAGAAGCGGCCCTTACCGCCCGCCGCGCCGCACTCGCTGATGCCGAGCTGCAAACCCAGCTCAAAGCCGAAGCGCTGGATGTGACGCTGCCCGGCCGCCAACGCGGGCAGGGCGGTTTGCACCCTATCGCGCTGGCTTGGGAGCGCGTGGAGAGCATCTTTAACAGTATGGGTTTTGACGTTGCCGACGGCCCCGAGATTGAGAACGACTGGTTTAACTTTACGTCCCTCAACAACCCGCCCAACCACCCGGCCCGCTCGATGCAAGACACGTTCTACGTGGACATGAACGACGAGCAAGGCTTGCCCTACTGCCTGCGCACCCACACCAGCCCGATGCAGATCCGCTATGCCGTGGCGCATGCAAAAAAGCACGCAGCGGCCAACGGTGGCGTCATGCCCGAAATCAGAGTGATTGCGCCCGGCCGCACTTACCGCGTGGACTCGGACGCAACCCACTCCCCCATGTTCCACCAGTTTGAAGGCCTTTGGATTGGCGAGAACGTCAACTTCAAAGACCTCAAAGTCACCTTCCTCAATTTCTGTAAAGCCTTCTTCGAGACGGATGATTTGACCCTGCGCTTTCGGCCCAGCTATTTTCCGTTTACGGAGCCTAGCGCAGAGATTGACATTGCCTTTAGCTCCGGCCCCTTGGCTGGTCGCTGGCTGGAAGTCGCAGGCTCGGGCCAAGTACACCCCACGGTGGTACGCAACATGGGGCTGGACCCAGAAAAGTACATTGGCTTTGCCTTTGGGTCGGGCATTGACCGACTGGCCATGCTGAGGTACGGCGTGAATGACTTGCGACTGTTCTTTGAAAACGATGTGCGCTTTTTGTCGCAGTTTCAGTGATACCGAATACAGAGTACCGAAGAATTTTTGATCGTAGAGGGCGCGAAGGTTTCGCAGAAAACGCAGAAAAGAAAATGCCAAAATTAAGAAAATGAAATCCCGATTCTTTCTTTATTTTTGAATTCATTAGTATTGTCGGTTGTCTTTTTCTGCGCTCTTTGCGAAACCTTTGCGCCCTCTGCGTTCAAAAAAATCACCCCGAATTTTGACCCCGAATTAAATAAGTTAGCCCACCATGCAATTGCCTGAAAGTTGGTTGAGAGAGTTCTGTAACCCGCCCCTGTCCACCCAGCAGTTGGCCGATGCGCTGACGATGGCGGGGTTGGAAGTGGAGGGTAGTGAGCCTGCTGCGCCGCCGTTTACCGGTGTGGTGGTGGGCGAGATCAAAGAATGCGCCCAGCACCCAGATGCAGATCGTCTGCGGGTGTGTCAGGTGGATGCAGGCACGGGCACCTTGCTCAATATCGTCTGCGGTGCGCCCAACGCGCGGGTGGGAATTCGCATCCCAGTGGCTACCGTGGGTGCGTTGCTGCC
The DNA here is from genome assembly GCA_043777795.1 of Polaromonas sp. GTDB lineage: Bacteria > Pseudomonadota > Gammaproteobacteria > Burkholderiales > Burkholderiaceae_C > JAAFIP01. The sequence goes on from JAYWHJ010000354.1 coordinate 2,129, forward strand.
GCCAGGCGCAGATGGCAAGCCGTTTGCGATCAAGCTGGGCAAGCTGCGCGGGGTGGAGAGCCACGGCATGCTCTGCTCGGCCAAGGAGCTGGGTATTGACGAGGATGCTAGCGGTTTGCTGGAGCTGGCTGTGGATGCGCCGATTGGCACGAACTTGCGTGCGCATTTGAAGCTGGACGACACCCTGTTTACCCTCAAGCTCACGCCCAACTTGGGCCATTGTCTGAGCGTGTTTGGAGTGGCGCGTGAGGTGTCGGCCATTACCGGAACCGCTTTAAAAACCACCAGCTTTCCAGCCGTGGTAGCAAAGAACGCAGACAAACTGGCCGTCAAAATATCTGCTCCCGATTTGTGTGGCCGCTTCTCTGGCCGCATCGTCAAGGGTGTGAACACCAAAGCCAAAACACCGCAATGGATGGTCGACAAACTGGTGCGTTGCGGCCAGCGCAGCGTGACAGCGCTGGTAGACATTTCCAACTACGTGATGTTCGAGTATGGCCAGCCCACCCATATTTTTGATCTGGACAAGATCCATGGCGCTCTGGATGTACGTTGGGCCAAGCCGGGCGAGAGCCTGAAGTTGCTCAACGGCAATACCGTTACCCTCGACGACAAGGTAGGCGTGATTGCGGATAGCCAAGCCGTCGAATCGCTGGCCGGCATCATGGGCGGCGACAGCACGTCGGTCACAGACGACACGCAAAACATCTACATCGAAGCCGCATTCTGGTGGCCCGAAGCCGTGGCAGGCCGTTCCCGCCGCTTTAACTTTTCCACCGATGCAGGCCACCGCTTTGAGCGCGGCGTAGACCCGAGCCAAACGGTAGAGCATATCGAGCGCATCACCCAATTGGTGCTAGACATTTGCGGTGGACAGGCCGGCCCGATGGACGACCAGCAGGTCAATATGCCCGTGCGCACGCCCGTACAACTGCGCGTGGCGCGTGCCAGCAAGGTCATCGGCATGCCCGTCAGCGCCGCGCAGTGTGTGGACGCCTTCAAACGCTTGGGCCTGCCTGCCGCAGAGCAGGGCGACATCATCTCCGTGACGCCGCCTGCTTACCGCTTTGACATCACCATCGAGGAGGATCTGATCGAAGAAGTGGTGCGCTTGATAGGCTTTAACAATCTGCCCACCAACGCCCCCATAGCCCCGGTAGAGCCGCAAGCGCGCTCTGAGACACAGCGCGGGCGCTTTGCCGTGCGCCGCGCCCTGGCGGGCCTGGGCTACCAAGAGACGATTAACTTTAGTTTTGTCGAAGAGCGCTGGGAGAGCGAGCTGGCAGGCAATGCCAACCCCATCAAACTCCTCAACCCTATTGCCAGCCAGATGAACGTGATGCGCTCGTCCCTGCTGGGCAGCTTGCTACAAGTTTTAAAACACAACCTGGACCGCAAAGCCGACCGCGTACGCATCTTTGAGCTGGGCCGCGTGTTCATGCGTGATGCCACGGTGAAAACCAGCGACAGCCAAGTAGCAGGTATTCGCCAGCCGCTGCGCATTGCGGGCCTGGCCTTTGGCGGCGCGGTGCAGCGCCAGTGGAGCGCCAAGGATGCTGCGGCTGACTTTTTTGATGTGAAAGGCGATGTCGAGAGCCTGCTATCCCCGCTGCAAGCCAGTTTCGTCGCCGCAGAGCACCCCGCCATGCATCCAGGCCGCTGTGCCAAGGTGATGCTGGATGGCGAAGAGATTGGCGTGATCGGCGAGTTGCACCCGGGCTGGAAGCAGAGCTACGAGCTGCCGCACGCACCCATCCTGTTCGAGCTAGACCTTGCTGCTGTGATGCGGCGCGACCTGCCCGTAGCCAAAGCCATTGGCAAATTTCAGGACGTAGAGCGCGACATCGCCGTCATCGTGCGCGAGGGTGTGGGCCACGCAGCACTGATGGCCGCCATCCATGCCGCGCCGACCCAGGGCCTACTGCAAGGCGCCCTGCTGTTTGACGTTTACCGTCCCAAAGACCACAGCCCCGGCATGGAGCCGGGTGAAAAAAGCTTGGCGGTGCGCCTGACCCTGGCAAGCCAGCAGGCTACCCTCACTGAAGAGCAGATTGAGGCCTCAGTCGCTGCAGTGCTTAAACAACTGCAGCAAGACCTAGGAGGTCGTCTACGGGCATGATATGCTGGGAATATGCGGGTTACACGCAGGTTTTAAGCAAAAATAAGGTTGTAGCGCAATAGAGCATTGCGGGAGCAGCTATAAAAAACGGAGCATATCCATGGAATTTACGGTAGAAAGTTTAGAAACCCCAGCGCTTACCAAAGCGCAACTGGCGGATTTACTGTTTGACCAAATTGGCTTGAACAAGCGCGAATCCAAGGACATGATTGATGCCTTCTTTGAACTGATCGCGGGCAGTGTCGTCGAGGGTGATGATGTCAAAATCTCCAGTTTCGGTAACTTTCAAATCCGCACCAAAGCCCCGCGCCCTGGGCGCAACCCACGCACGGGTGAGGCTATCCCTATTGAGGCGCGCCGCGTGGTCACTTTCCATGCCAGCCACAAGCTCAAAGAGCAGATTCAAGGCAACTCTGGTACCGCATCGCAGTAAAAATTCGGAGTTTTTGGATGGGTTGAAGCGACTTGTTGGTCGGCTGAACGAATGCTTTTTTAGTACCGTTTGGTGGTGCCGATATCGCGTTTTTGCCAGCGGATGTTGTAAAGTACGCTCTAATTTCCTGAGCGCAAAATTACAACGAATTCAAAGAGTTAGCGCGTAAACTCAAAGTAGTTTGCAACTTGCCTCAAATCGGAGTAAATTTCGAGGTCTTGCTTGTAGAACGTTGATTTCAATGGAGAAATCCCTCCCCGCCATCCCTGTTAAGCGCTACTTCACTATCGGTGAGGTCAGTGAGCTTTGTGACGTCAAACCGCATGTGCTACGCTATTGGGAGCAGGAGTTTACCCAGCTCAAACCCATGAAGCGGCGCGGCAATCGGCGCTACTACCAGCACCATGAGGTGCTGATGATTCGTCGCATTCGCGACCTGCTGTATGACCAAGGCTTTACCATCAGTGGTGCGCGCAACAAGCTGCACGATTTGGTGCAAACCGAGCGTGACCGCCGCAAAGCCGGTGAGGTCATGTTGGACGGTATCGACGTGATCGAGGGCGGAGATTCAGAGTTTCCGCAAGACGCTGGTGATAGCGATTTCTCGGACAGCGTGGCCGACATCGAGCCCGACACTATCCATGTACCGCTCATGCAGCTGCGCCGCGAGTTGTATGAGATACGCGAACTATTGGCGGTCGGCGGCTGATTGAGCGCACCGGATCAAGCTATAATTTGAGGCTTCGGTGTGTGGCGCAGCCTGGTAGCGCACTTGCATGGGGTGCAAGGGGTCGAAGGTTCGAATCCTTTCACACCGACC
>JAYWHJ010000355.1:0-5488 GCA_043777795.1 Polaromonas sp.
TGTACGGCTGGGCGCGAGCCAGCATGGGTTGCTGTTCGGCCGTGATAGCGTCGCTGACTGTTTTTTTGCACTCAATGCAGCCAATACCGGCCGTGGTGCAGCCTTGGGTTACCCATTGCTTTTGCGACTCGTCTGAATAGACTAGGTGAAACTGCCACACCGGGCATTTGGCCGGGTCACCCGCATCGGTGCGTTTGACGCGGGCCGGGTCGGTAGGCATTTCGCGTATTTTTTTCTCAATGCTTGCGGCTGCTTCGCGAATGGCGATGCCGTTGCCGTAGCTTTTGCTCATCTTGCGGCCATCGAGGCCGGGCAACTTGCTGGCATTGGTCAAAAGCACCTGCGGCTCGACCAAAATAGCCTTGCCTTTGCCGCTGACATACGAGGTAAGCAGGGCGCGCTGGTCAGTCGTTAAGTCGGGAAATTTGGCCAAAAACCCGGGCAGTTTCTGCAAAATGGTCTCGTCGCCCAACTCTTGGCGTTTTTTGGCCATGCTGTTCAAATATCGCGCGTCTTCCTTGGGCCAGGTGGCCAGCACTGCAGCCAGACGCTGGGCGTCATCGTGGTTGCGGCCATACAGGTCGTTAAAGCGGCGGGCGGTCTCGCGGGTTAGCTCCACATGGCTGGCCTGGTCTTCGCCCACGGGCACGTAGTTGGCGCGGTAGATCAAAATATCGGCCGCTTGCAGCAAGGGGTAGCCCAAAAATCCGTAGGTGGACAGGTCTTTGTCTTTAAGCTGCAACTGCTGGTCGTTGTAGGTAGGCACGCGCTCTAGCCAGCTGAGCGGCGTGCCCATGGCCAGCAGGGTAAACAGCTCTGCGTGTTCGGGCAGGCGGCTTTGCAGGAACAGGGTGCACTGGTTCGGGTCCAGCCCAGCGGCCAGCCAGTCGATCACCATTTCGTAGACGTTTTGCTCGACGATCTCGCGGTTGGCGTAGTGGGTGGTCAACGCATGCCAGTCGGCCACAAAGAAAAAGCACTCCATCTCGGACTGCAAACGCACCCAGTTTTTCAATGCGCCGTGGTAGTGGCCCAAGTGCAAAGCGCCGGTGGGGCGCATGCCAGATAAAACGCGTTCTTTCATGCTTATTTCACCAAAAAGCTCAGAGGAGTGAGCACCAAATCAATCAAATCGTAGGTCAGGTTCATCAGCGGGCGCATCCAGATGTTGCCCAGCACCCCTGCTAGCACCAAACCCATCACGATGAAAAAACCGTAAGGCTCCACGCGGCTGACCAGTTCGGCTTGTTTGTAGGGCAACAGGCCCACCAAAATGCGGCCACCGTCTAGCGGTGGCACCGGGAACAGGTTGAACACGCACATCACTACGTTGACCAGCATTCCGGCTTTGCACATCTCGATGAAAAACTTCTCGTCAACTTGCATGCCCACCACCAAATAGAGCAGCAAGCCCCAAAGTAAGGCTTGCAGAAGGTTCACGCCGGGACCGGCCAACGCCACCCAGATCATGTCGCGTTTGGGGTTGCGCAGGTTGCCAAAGCGCACAGGCACAGGTTTGGCGTAGCCGAACAGAAACGCGCCGCCGGTAGAAAAATACAGCCGCAGGGGCATGGCGATGGTGCCAATGGGATCTATGTGTTTGATCGGGTTGAGCGTGATTCGCCCCAAGGCGTAAGCCGTGTTATCGCCAAAATGCCGCGCTGCGTAACCGTGAGCAGCCTCGTGAACGGTGATGGCAAAAATGACGGGCAGGGCGTAAATGAGTACGGTTTGAATAAGGTTGGAGATGTCCATGGACTGATTGTCTCAGAGTCGGGGTGGTGTATCGTCGTTTAGATGCGATTTTCAGGGGTGATTTGGTTCGATTTTAAGATGCTAATTAGCCTGCAGCCCAATAAAATATTGCGGGAGCAGCTATTCAAATCATAGTATTCACTCTCTATCGCTGCAACGCAAGGAGGGCGGGACGGGCAATCTACAAGCCCAGCAAAGCCGGATCACCCCGCCCAAGACGTACGATGACCGGCGCGTCTCCGGTCAAATCCACCACCGTAGTCGGCTCACTGGCGCAGGCCCCGGCGTCTATGATGGCGGCCAAGGCGTGCTCGAACTGGTCGCGGATGGCTTCGTAATCGTTAAGCGCCTCAGTCTCACCGGGTGCAATCAAGGTGGTAGCCAATAGAGGCGCGCCGTGCAGGGCCAGCAGTTCTTGCAGGGTGTGGTGGGCGGGCACGCGCAGGCCAATGGTCAGGCGCTTGGGGTGGCTCAGGCGGCGCGGGACTTCTTTGGTGGCTTCCAAGATAAAGGTAAATGGGCCGGGCGTGCCCGCCTTGAGCATACGAAACTGCGCGTTGTCGACTCGCGCGTAGGTAGCCAGCTCTTTGAGGTCGCGGCACAGCAGGGTGAGGTGGTGCTTGTCGTCTACACCGCGAATGCGACGCAGCGCATCGGCGGCGGTTTTGTCGTCCAGGTGGCAGGCCAGGGCGTAGCTGGAGTCGGTGGGCACTGCCACAATGCCACCTTTGCCCAGCAAGGCCACGGCCTGCCTGAGCAAACGCGGTTGCGGGTTATCGGGATGAACTTGGAACAGTTGGGCCATGGTTTAGCTATTATGCAAGTGGGCGTTTGCCATTGCTTTAAGTGGCACTTTGAACTTGTGCATCCATGGCAATGGTTTGGCGCTGCTCACGCACCGTCAGCCAGGCGCTGGCCGCTCCGCTGGCACCGATCAGTGCCATGCCCATGAGCGACCAGCCGTCGGGCACGTAGCCAAACACCAGCCAGCTGCCCAGCAAGGCAAACACGATTTGGGTGTACAGATAGGGCATCAGCACCGAGGTGGAGGTTTTTTGGTAGGCCATCAGCAGCAGGCAGTGCCCGGTGGTGGCGGCCGCTCCCATCACGAACAGCAGCGCCCAAAGGTGCCAGCTGCCCAAGGGGGAGAACACGAAGGGCAGCGTGACGCTCATCACCACTGTACCGACCAGGCCGGTGTAGAGGTTGGTGGTCAGAGGGTCTTCGGCCTTGGCCATTTTGCTCGATAGCAACTGGAACCCGGTGTTGGAGGCCACGCAACCCAGGGGTAACAGCATGGCGGCTTGAAAACCATGCTGGTTGGGGCGGATGATGATCAGGGTGCCCACAAACCCGCCGATCACCAGCAGCCAGCGCAGGGGAGACACCGTTTGCTTGAACACGGTGGCGCTGACCAGTGTGACCACCAGCGGCGTGATCATGACAATCGCGGTAAATTCACCCACCGACATGACTTTAAGGCTGGAAAAAGCAAAAGCAGTACTGACCAGCAACAGTAAGCCGCGCGCCATCTGGAACCCGGGCTGCACGGTGCGCAGCATGCCCATGCCACGCGTGGGGGCTAGCCACAGCGCTGTGGCTGCGGCCTGAAAGGCGTATCGAATCCAGAGTGCCATGAGTAGCGGCACAAAGGCGCTGAGGTACTGCACCGTCGTGTCCAGCACAGCAAAGCAGGCCGATGCGGCAATGGCAAAGGCGATGCCCGCCAGGATGACGCGGCTGTGCATTAAAGGGCTGGGCTGGTAACGGCTGGTGCAGAAGCGGGCGCGTACTGGATGCGCTCTTGCAGCAGCTCCCACACAGGGGTGAGGCCACCGGGCAAAAAGGGCAGGCTGCCCAGGTCGGTATGGCTCTCGGTGGGGCTGTGAAAATCGCTGCCGCGCGAGGCAGCTAAGCCAAACTCTTTGGCGGTTTCGGCGTATTTGACGAACTCGGCTGCAGTGTGACTACCTGTAATCACCTCGGTGGCGCGGCCGCCGTGGGCCTTGAATTCGGTGAACAGCGCGTACTCTTCTGTCGGGGTAAATTTGTAGCGGCCCGGGTGGGCAATCACTGCTACGCCGCCTGCATCGGTGATCCAGTGCACTGCGTCCCGCAAGCTGGCCCAGCGGGTAGGCACAAAGCCGGGGTTGCCTTCGGTGAGATATTTGCGAAACACCTCATGGGTTTCTTTGCATACGCCGGTTTCTACCAAAAAGCGGGCAAAGTGGGTACGCGAGATCAGCTCGGGGTTGCCCACAAACTTGAGCGCACCCTCGTAGGCACCGCGAATGCCCACTTTGGCCAACTGGGCCGACATTTCTTTGGCCCGCTCGCCGCGCCCACCGCGCGTGGCCAGTAGGCCGGCGCGCATGCTGGGGCTGTCAGCATCAAAGCCCAAGCCCACAATGTGCACCGTTTCTTGCGCAAAGGTGACGGAGATTTCGGTGCCGGTGAGGTAGTGCAGGCCCTGCGCTTTGGCCGCCGCGGCGGCGCTATGCTGGCCACCAATTTCGTCATGGTCCGTCAGCGCCCACAGTTCCACGCCATTTGTCTTGGCGCGTTCAGCTAGGGCTTCGGGGGTGAGGGTGCCGTCGGAGACTACGCTGTGGCAGTGCAGGTCGGCGTTGAGAATAGATTTTGCTGTCACCAGCATATTTTACTTCGCTTGCGAATAGCTGGGTCGCCGTCGCTGGTATGGCTGGGCGAGGCTTTGCCGGGGCCGCTTTTATGCTGAGGCCCATTTTTTTACCTAAATATGGCTTAAGGACAATAAAAAATTGCGGTAACCGCTACTTTTTTTATAGTGTTTTAGCTACTTTATGAGCATCAATTTGCCAGACCGGTGGCCTCTAGACCCCGTGGATAGTCCTGATTCAAACCCGCCTGCCTAGCGCTTACCATAGGCTCAGTGAATACTTTGCTTGACAGCGCCCTGGCAGCGCTGCGTTTAATTACCTCTTTCGACGCTGGGTTGATGTCCATCATGGGCCGCTCGCTGGCGGTGAGCGCCTTGGCCTGCCTGCTGGCTTGCAGTCTGGGCTTGCTGCTGGGGGCCTGGCTGGGCGTGGCGCGTTTTGCCGGGCGCGGGGCCGTGCTGGCCTTGCTCAATACTATGTTGGCGCTGCCCGCTGTGGTGGTAGGGCTAGTGGTGTATTTGCTGCTGTCGCGTAGCGGACCCTTGGGCTTTTTAGACTGGCTGTTTTCGTTCAAAGCCATGGTGCTGGCGCAGGCGCTGCTGGTGTTGCCGGTGATGACGGCGCTGACGCGCCAGGTCATTGACGATGCCCACAGTGCGCACGGCGAGCAGCTCCAGTCGATGGGCGCGGGCGTAGGGCTGCGCGGGTTGCTACTGGCCTGGGACGAGCGCTACGCTTTGCTCACCGTGCTGATCGCCAGCTTTGGCCGGGCGATCTCTGAGGTGGGCGCGGTGATGATCGTGGGCGGCAATATCGATGGTTTTACCCGGGTGATGACCACCGCTATTGCGCTGGAGACCAGCAAGGGTGACCTGCCGCTGGCGCTGGGCCTGGGGGTAGTGTTGCTGCTGATCGTGTTGCTGCTCAACGCGGCGGTAGCCGCCATCAAAACCTGGCGTGAGCATATGGAGGCCAGAGCGCTATGAGCCCTGTCATGACGCTTACTGATGCAGGTGTGCGCTTTGGCCGTGTCCAGGCCTTGCAGGGCGTGAACCTGCAGGTGCAGCGCGGCGAAAGTGTCGCCTTGGTGGGCG
>JAYWHJ010000356.1:0-5486 GCA_043777795.1 Polaromonas sp.
AGCGGGATCATCGCCAGTACTGCGGCTGCGGCCGTGAGCACGATAGGGCGCAGACGGCGCACGGCGGAGCCTACGATCGCGTCCCACGCAGGTATTCCAGCGCTGATGTCTTGCTCTATCTGGTCGATCAAAATCACCGAGTTGCGCTGGATCATACCCATAAGGGCGATGACACCGAGCAGCGCAACAAAGCCAAACGGACGGCCCATTAGCAGCAAAGCCCCGGCCACACCGGCAATGCCCAAAGGCCCGGTGAGGAACACCAGCATGGCGCGGCTAAAGCTGTGCAACTGTAGCATGAGCAAAGTAAAGGTAATGAACAGCATGATGGGAATGCCCGCAGCAATAGAGCCCTGCCCTTTGCTCGACTCTTCTACCGCACCTGCAATTTGAATGCTGTAGCCTGCTGGCCATTTGGCCTCCAGCGCTTTGAGGGCGGGTAGCAGCTCGTTAGTGACCGTGGCACCTTGCAGGCCTTCGATGATGTCGGCGTTGACCGTGATGGCGTAGTCGCGGTTCTCACGCCACATCACACCCGGCTCCCATTGGAAGACGGGCTTGGCGATTTGCGACAGCGGTATGCTGCGGCCGCTGGCGGTGGGCAAATAGGCGTTACCTAAATCGGTAATGGCATCGCGCTCGCTCAAGGGTTGGCGCAGCACGATGTCGATCAGCTTGTCGCCCTCACGGAAGGTGCCTACGGTAGAGCCCGTAAGGATGGCGCGCGCCGCCTGCGCAATGCTCTGACTGGTCACTCCCAGGGCGCGGGCTTTGGCCTGGTCAACCTCCAGGCGCAGTGACTTGACTGATTCGTTCCAGTTGTCGTTCACGCCGCGGGTGTTGGGCGAGTTGCGCATCTCGGCTTTCACTGTGTCGGCCAGTGTGCGCAGGGTGCCCGCCTCTGGCCCAACCACGCGAAACTGCACCGGGTATTGCACCGGCGGGCCGTTGGGCAGCAACTTGGCGCGGCCACGCACCTCGGGGAACTCGGTGGCCAACAGGGTGGGCAGCTTCATCCGCAGCACCTCGCGGGCCTTCAGGTCTTGCGGCAGCACGATCAACTGGCTGACGTTGCTTTGCGGAAAGATCTGGTCCATCGGCAGATAAAAGCGCGGCACGCCCGAGCCTAGCCACGTGCTCACACTCACCATGCCAGGCTCCTGCATCAGGCGCTGCTCCAGCCGCTTGACCACGGCCTCGTTGGCGGCCAGACTGGTGCCTTCAGCAAACCACACGTCTACCAAAATCTCGGGCCGCGATGAGTCTGGAAAAAATTGCTGTTGCACTTTGCCCATGCCAACAATGCCCGATACAAAGATCAACAGGGTGACACCGATGGTGGTCCAGCGGTAAGTGACGCACCAGTTCACTGCGCGGCGAAAGGTGTTGTAGAACGGGGTGTCGAAATGCTCTGCATGGTCAGCGCCGCCCGCCTCATGCTCACCGGCATGGTTTCGCATAGCCTGATTGTCTTTGTGCTTCAAAATCAACAAGCCCAGGTACGGCACAAAATACACCGACACCACCCAGCTGATCAGCAGCGCAATCACCGTAACAGCAAAAATAGCAAAGGTGTATTCACCCGTGAGTGATTTGGCAATGCCAATGGGCAAAAAGCCCACGGCGGTGATCAAGGTACCCGTCAGCATGGGCATGGCGGTGAGCTCATACGCAAAGGTGGCAGCGCGCACTTTGTCGTAGCCTTCTTCCATTTTGCGCACCATCATTTCTACGGCAATGATGGCATCGTCCACCAGCAGACCGAGCGCAATGATGAGCGAGCCGAGTGATATTTTGTGCAGGCCCAGGCCAAAGTACCACATGGCCAAGAAGGTCACGGCCAGCACCAACGGAATGGTGATGCCCACCACCAAGCCGGGCCGCATATCGATGTAATAGCGCTTGTGCAGCGGCACCTTCTTGCCGCGGCTGTGCAATCCCAGCGCCAAGAAACTCACGGCTAAAACGATAATTACCGCTTCAATCAACACCGCAACAAACTCGTTCACCGAGGTGGCCACCGCGCGCGGTTGGTCCTGGATTTGCACCAGCTCTGCGCCTACAGGTAGATTTTTCTCGATGTTGTCGGTGGCAATTTTCAATGCCTTGCCCAAAGCGATGATGTCGCCGCCCTTGGCCATCGACACACCCAGCACAATCACCTCTTGACCACCCACTTTGCCATTGGCATCGCGCTCGGTATAGCGCACCTTGACTTGCGCCGGGTCGACATAGCCGCGCTTGATATCAGCAATATCCCCTAAGCGGATTTGCGCGGCGCCCGCGCTGGCCGCGTTAGCAGCGCGAATGGGCATAGCCTTGAGCTCTTCGATGGTATTGAACTGCCCGCCCACGCGTACCTGCAGCATGTCCAGCGGCGTAGCTAGTACTCCGGCTGACTCCACGGCGTTTTGCGCGCCGAGTTGGCCCAGCACCGCGTTCAAATCCAAACCCAATTGGCTTAGGCGCTTTTGCGAGATCTCTACGTACAGTTTTTCATCTTGCTGGCCATACAGCTCTACCTTTGCCACGTCTTTCACGCGCAGCAGCTGCTGGCGCACACCGTCGGCAAAGACTTTGTTCTCGGCGTAGCTGAAGCCGTCGGTGCGCAGGGCGTACATCACGCCAAACACATCGCCAAACTCGTCGTTAAAAAACGGGCCAATCACGCCGGCTGGCAAAGTGCCGCGAATGTCACCCACCTTTTTGCGCACGCTGTACCAGATGCTAGGAACGTCTTTGGGGTTGCCCGTGTCTTTGACCTGGAAAATTATCAAAGCTTCACCCGGTTTGGCATACGAGCGGATTTTGTCGGACAGCGGTACTTCCTGCAGGGTTTTTTCTATCTTGTCTACCACCTGCTCGTTCACCTGCTGCGCGGTGGCACCCGGGTAGAAAACGCGAATGGCCATCACCCGAAAAGTGAATGGCGGATCTTCGTCTTGCCCCAACTGAAAGTAGGCGGCAAATCCCAGCAGCATCAGCACCACCATCAGGTAGCGGGTGAGCGCGGGATGGTCAATGGCCCATTTGGAGAGGTTAAATTTGCTGGACGGTGCAGCGCTAGCCACTGGAACAGCGGACTGCACAGAAGTTGGTTCGGTCATGCTGCGCTCACTTTGCAGCAGCAGATGCAGAAGGCACTGACGCTATATTTTTGGGAGCTGCCCCCGCAATATTTTTCTGCGCTGGAGCCGAATTATCCTTATAAATAGTGACTTTCTGCCCCGCTGCCAGCACATGCACGCCCGCCGTCACCACCTGCATGCCAGCTTGCAAACCACCGGCAATCACGGCCTCATTGCCGTCCGCTGTGGCTACCTGCACCGGAGTGCTTTTTACAGTCAAGGTCGTAGGGTCTAGCACCCACACATGGCTGGCTTTGCCTGACTCAAACAGCGCGCTGGTCGGCAGCTTGATGACTTGCACGCCCGCAAAACTGGAGGCCGGGTACACATACACGGTCGAGCCTAAGGCGGGTGCGTCTTTGACATCCACTGCCACTTTGATGGGGAAGGTACGGGTCGCAGGGTCGGCACTGGCCGCTACCTCTCGCACACGGCCTTGTGTTTGGCCTTCTTGTGCCCACTGCTTGACAGTCACCATCGTGCCTACCAGCGTTTCACTGAGCCGGTCTTCCGGCACGTTAAACACCACATCGCGTGCGCCGTCTTGCGCAATGCGCACCACCGGGGTGCCGGCAGCCACGACTTGGCCAGGCTCGGCTTCTACCGCCGTCACAATGCCCGACACATCCGACACCAGATTGGCATAGCCGGTTTGGTTACCCTGCGACTTAAGCTGAGCCTGCGCTTGCTCGAGCTGGGCCTGCGCCGCTTTCAACGTGGCCTCACGCCGCTCCAGCTCGGCGCCGCTGATAAAGTTTTGGTCTTTCAGCGCGGCAAAGCGTTTGTAGTCTGCCGCCGCCAAATCGCGGTTGGTTGCGGCCGCAGCGACCAAGGCGCTGCCCGCATCAAACGCCAGCTTGTAGTCTTGCGGGTCGATCTGGGCCAACAGTTGGCCCACCTTCACCCGCTGCCCCACTTCGGCTTGGCGCTTGATGATCTTGCCCGCCACCCGAAAGCCCAAACGAGACTCGACCCTGGCCCGCACTTCGCCTGCGTATTCGTGCGCCGCCTGGACTCCACTGGCCCCTACCGTCATGACTTTGACAGCCCGCACAGGGTCTGCCTGTGCTGCAGGCTTGGAGCATGCGGCGATGGTTGAAAGCACCACCAATGCTACGCAAAGCGCTGCCGCCCGCACAATTCCTGCGTCACAAGGAGATGTTTTTTGTGGTTTCAACATGGTGTACCAACTCTTGGCATTTAAATTACTGACTGACTGGTTAGTAATTTAACGCAGCACCGGGTGTTTGTCAACTCCAATACCGTCAAACTGACCCGGATTGAGCCTTGCGTTTAGGCCGGCGACATAGCACGCACCCGAGAGGAATGCCAATAGCCACTGATTGGCTAGCGACATAGGCCGTACTTTGTGGTGCCATGGACTACTTAGCCTGAAAACTAGCGGTAGTTTTAGACCGCTTGTTGTTTAACCCTTAGCCAACGCCGCTACGTACGCCGCAATGCCGTCACTGATCTCTTTGCGCGCGGCGTCTGTGCCTTCCCAACCAATAATCTTCACCCACTTGCCCTCTTCCAAGTCTTTGTAGTGCTCAAAAAAGTGGGAGATGGTTTTCAGGCGCAGGGGGTTCATGTCTGCGGGCTTTTGCCAGTGGGTGTAGAGCGAGCATTTTTTGTCGATCGGCACGGCCAGCACTTTGCCGTCTACGCCGGCCTCGTCTTCCATCATCAAGATGCCAATCGGGCGGCAGGTGACCACCACGCCGGGGATGAGGGGCACGGGCGTGATGACCAGCACGTCTACTGGGTCGCCATCACCGCTGAGCGTCTTGGGCACGTAGCCGTAGTTGGTGGGGTAGTGCATGGAGGTGGACATGAAGCGGTCTACAAAGATCGCGCCGCTTTCCTTGTCTACCTCGTACTTGATCGGGTCGGCGTTCATCGGGATTTCGATGATCACATTAAATTCATGGGGGGCGTTTTTGCCGGGCTGTACAAGGTCGAGCGACTTAGTGAATTCTCTTGGTTTAGTGGGGAATAGTTACTGAATGAATCAACAAATCCTAGGATTAACCCTGATTTTACTTTCACCGCCCTTGCTATTACGCAAATATGTCACTTTTTCAGGCTACATTCAGTCCGTTGGCCAATCGTCTCTGGTACCCCAGTCAAGAGTGGGGGGATGAGGAAGCAACGCAGCGGGTGCGCAAAGCAAACCAAATGCGTTGAGCACCTTCTTCGTCAAAAACTACAGGAGATTTAGAAATGACAAGCAATTCAGCGCTGATTTTGGCGCTTGTGTGCGGGCTGGCTGCCGTGGCTTACGGCATCTGGGCACGCGGTTGGATTCTTTCCCAAGACGCGGGCAATGCGCGAATGCAAGAGATTGCAGGCGCCATC
>JAYWHJ010000357.1:0-15554 GCA_043777795.1 Polaromonas sp.
TCGCACGCGAGGCCATAGGCTTGATGCGCCAAGGCGAACTGGTCGAAGCTGATTTAACCATCACCCTCGCCGCAGCAGCGCACACCGAATTGGCCATGGCCGACAGCCTCATCTACGCCACCGCACAACACCACCACGCAGTAGTGTGGACCCAAGATGCCCATTTTGAAAAATTGTCCGGCGTGAAGTTCTTCCGCAAAACACCCTCCCACTGAAAACTTCCATGCTGACCTTCGACCTCTTAAAAACCGACCCCGCCAAATCCACGCCCGAGGGCACGTACTTGGGTAGCCACGCACGAAGAGGCCGCCTCACACTCAACCACGGCGTGGTGGAAACCCCCATCTTCATGCCCGTGGGCACCTATGGCACCGTCAAAGGCGTGATGCCGCGCAACCTGCACGAGATGGGAGCACAAATTATTTTGGGCAACACCTTCCATTTGTGGATGCGCCCTGGCGAAGACGTGATGCGCCAGTTTGGCGGCCTGCATCAGTTTGAAAACTGGCACAAACCGATCCTTACCGACAGCGGTGGTTTTCAGGTATGGTCATTGGGCGAGATGCGCAAGATCAGCGAAGAAGGTGTGCGCTTTGCATCGCCGGTCAACGGCGACAAGCTATTTCTCACGCCTGAAGTGTCGATGCAGATTCAAACTATTTTGAACAGCGACATCGCCATGCAGTTTGACGAATGCACGCCGTATGAAGTCAAAGGCCAGATCACTACGGAGGATGAAGCCCGCGTGTCGATGGAGCTGAGCCTGCGCTGGGCGCAGCGTTGCAAAGAAGAATTCGCACGGCTGAACAACCCCAATGCGCTGTTCGGCATCGTCCAAGGCGGCATGTTCGAACGCCTACGCGATGAATCCCTAGCCGGGCTAGAAGCGCTCGACTTCCCCGGCATTGCGGTAGGCGGCCTCAGCGTAGGCGAGCCCAAAGACGACATGATGCGCGTGCTGCAACACATCGGCCCCAAGCTGCCCGCGAACAAGCCGCACTATCTGATGGGCGTGGGCACACCCGAAGACTTGATCGCCGGCGTGCAAAGCGGCATCGACATGTTTGACTGCGTCATGCCCACCCGCAACGCCCGCAACGGCCACATGTTCACCCGCTTTGGCGACCTGAAAGTGCGCAACGCACGGCACAAAAGCGACATGGGCCCGGTGGACTCGACGTGTACCTGCTATGCCTGCAAGGGCTACACGGATACGGACGGCAAAACTACCGGCGGCTTTAGCCGTGCCTACTTTCACCACCTAGACCGCTGCGGCGAAATGCTCGGCCCCATGCTGGCCAGCATCCACAACCTGCACTACTTTTTAAACCTCATGCGCGAAGTGCGTGAGGCTTTGGATGCGGGGAGCTTTGGCGCTTATGTAAAACAGTTTCATGCGGACAGGGCGCGCGGAGTTTAGCGACATTAGCCCACCGGCAACAGCTTCACCCCCGTGCCACACGCGTGGCAAAACTTGGCGAAGGCGCTTTTGCGGGTTTGGCATTTAACGCAGTGGTCATGCAGGCCGATGCCGCAGTGGGGGCAAAAGTCATTGGTTTTGTCTTTCAAATCTACCGCGCGCTCACAGCCTGGGCATACGCCTTTGGACAGGCGCACCAAGGCTACGTCGTAGCTCAGCTCCTCGCGGCGCTGCACATCGGGCATGGCCTCGGCCAGCTTTTGCTTTTCCAGATAACGGTTCAGCGCCAGGATGGCGTAGCGGCCCACGAGCACCGTCATGCCAATGCCCACGATGTAGCGCACATAGCCGCCGTAGCTGGGCAGGTAGGGCACCAGCTCAACGAAGAAGGCGAACAGCGCGAAGAAAATAAAGCCCCATACGAAAGGCCAGTAGGTGCTCTTGCGCTTTTTCACAAACAACCACCCTGCTATGGCCAGCAGCGGCAGCGTGAGTGCCAGGCGGTACAAAAACACGCGCAGCTCTACTTTGCGGGACTCAGCATTGAGCTTGGTTTGCGCAGCAATTTCCAGCTCTTGCAGCTTTTGCTGTTCGCGGGCAGCACCTTGGCGCGCATCCAAGGCTGCCTGCTCCTGGGCTTCCACTTTTACCTGCGCTGCGCGCTCAGTGGTTTTCAGGCTATCCAGCAAGCGGGTGCGCGAGACGACCTCGGGGTCTTGTGCGCTTTGCTGGGTGGCACCTCGGGTGGCGATCCAGTTGTCAAAGGTTTCACGGGCGGCGGCAGAGTCTGCGCGGGCAGATTTGAGTTTGAGCTGGGCTTGCTGCAGTGCTTCATCGGCGTTGCGCTCTGTGCGATCCGCAGCTTTGATGCTGGCACGCAGCGGATCGGCCTGCGCACGGTCTATAAAGTCATCCACCTGCATTTGCTTTTCTACTCGCGGCAAATCGCCCACGATGGTGGAGCCCAGGCCAATCAAAAAACCCGCAAACACCAGCGCCACTAGCCACAGGCCACGGCGAAACCATTTTTCCGACAAACGCAGTGATTTACTCATGTGCTATTCTCCCTTTAGATACTACATTTTTCATAGCTGCTCCCGCAATAATTCATTGGGCTAGCGATTTAAAAGACTTATAAACGCAGGGCTACGGGCGCAGCGCACAAGCCTGCGCGCTGTAGCCAGGCAAAGATGGAGTCTACAGTTGCAGTTTCAATCCGATCTGAAAACCGCTTCTCGTTGGGATGGTCGTCAAAAGCCACGTTGGCGGCTGTAACGCGACCGCCCAGACGGGTGAGTGCCCCTATCTTGAGCGTGGTGGGCTCGTAGCCTTTGAACTGCAGCCACGCCTGCGCTTGCTGGCGATTGCGGATATTCGTGTCCATGGCTGCAGCCAGCGTCTCGATAGCCCATTGGTTGCTCTGCTGGTACTTTTGTGCCCACACGTAGCTGACCATGCTGTAGGGCTTGGTGTGCAGTGCAGTGGTGCGATCTTTGTCTACCAAGGTGGCGTGCAGCTTGTCTTGCACCTCGCGGGTGGGTATGCTGAAAGCGGCTTCGTAGCGGAACAGGTCGTCTAAGAAAAACTCACCCAAGCCTTGGCGGTACAACGATGCCTCTGCCGTACCGCAGGTGTTGAGCTTGTGCGCTACCAACCATTGGCCACCAGGCGTTTTGTAGGCGAAGCCCAAATGCGAATAGCGCAGGCCGTATTTGCTCAAGTCTTGCCCGGCGCGGGCCAACACCACCACCTTGGTGCCGTTCTTGGCATGCTCTGCGTCCAGCGCCTGCATGGTGCGCTCGGCCAGGTTCATACCCTTTTCTATGGTTTGCGGAGGCGGTGGTTTTGCACCCTCGCAAGAGCGGCCTGCTGTGGCTGCGCCTGAAAAAAGTGCGAGCGCTACCGTGGCAGCGGTCAGGGCTGCAGTGTAGTTTGACTTCATGGAAACCTCTTTGACTAGTTGGGGACAGAGCAACGGGGCGCTGCGCGCGGCCGTTGGACTGTTCCATAAAGTTATTAAAAAGTAATGCGTTCGTTATGCAGAAGCGATTTACCCAACGCGTTGGGGATAAAGGCAATCGCCTCGCCCAGTGCCGACAGCACTACGCCCGTGCCAATTACGCTCACTGTGACTGCGGTGCCAGCCACGATGGATGCGCCACCTGCTGCTCTGCCCACTAGCTCTACACTGGCAGTAGCGCCGTTGGAGGCGCGCTCCAGTACGTACACCGTGCCGCGTGCCGTGCTCTCTACGGTTTTAACCACCAGCACTGCACCAGCAGTAGACAAGATCACCGGCACGGCCACTACTGCGGCTGCCGCTGCGCTGGCCCCGCCCGCCACCACGATAGAGGCTACAGGCAGCATAGACAACACGACAGATGCTTCGCTTTGTGCATGCGCCTTGGGGCTGGTAGCCAGTGCAATCACTGCGCAGCTTGCTACGAACAAGGCTGCGCATTTCTGCCTTAACGTGGTAGGTTTCATCGACATAGTTTTCATGAAGCACTCCTTCAGTGTGAAGTTGAAAGGCAATTACTGTTGCTCAGCGGCCATCTCGCGGCGCGCTTCCATGCGGGCGGAGAGGCGCGTCTCGGCCAAGTCGGCCTCATGTTTGTCACGCAGCGTTTTAGCCAAGGTGAAGGTGGTGGTGATCAGGTACAACCAGCTCACCAACAAGAAGGCCTTGTAGGTTTCGTTCAAGTTCATGCGCCACAGGCCCCAGGCAGTCAACGTCATGGCGATACCGAAAGCGGTGTACACCACCATGCGCCACATCGGTGTGTCTACGGTTTTGTACTGGTTGTCTCGGATGAACTTGGCCAAAAAGAAAGCCGTGGACAAACAGAAGATATAGCCCATAACCATGAACGCGCGATCCAAGTCCTGCCCTGGCAAATAGGCCAAGCCCGTGCCGCACAAGAATGCGGCAATGCCGAAGGAAATCCATACTTGGGCCAACCAAGCTTTGGTGTCGCGTTGAACGATGGGTTGTTGCATATCTGACTTTCAGTTGTTAAGGTGACTGAAGTATCTATGGTTCAAATCGGTGCGCAAGTTTTATGTCGGTAGTGGCGCTGAGTGGGGCGAGAGGTACTGCTTAACGCTACTTTACGCCTTCAAAAGCGCCTGCACACGGTCTTTTAGGATAGCGGGTTGCACTGCGCTGGCCGCCATCGGCGCGCCCACATTCAAGCCCACGCGGCTGAAAATACCGCGCCTGAAGGGCCGCACCATCGCACCGCCTTTTTCTACGCGGCTAAAGTAGCTGCCCCACAGGTTGGTCAGCGCCATGGGTATCACGGGGGGCTCGATACCTTGGGCTTTGGCGGTTTCCAGGATTTTCATGATGCCGCCTTTAAACTCTTGCAGCTCACCGTCTTTGGTGATGCCGCCCTCTGGGAAGATGGCGAGCAGGTCGCCCTCTTGCAGCACCTTTTGTGCATCGGCAAAGGCGCGCTCGTAGGCCGCCGGGTCTTCGGCCTTTGAGGCGATAGGGATGGCCTTGGCTAACTTGAACATCCAGCCCAGCACAGGGACTTTGAAAATGCGGTGGTCCATCACAAAGCGGATGGGCCGGGGGCTGGCAGCCATCAGCAGCACGGCGTCGACAAAGCTCACATGGTTGCAAGTCAAAATCGCTGCGCCTTCGACAGGAATGTGCTGATCCCCCGTGACCTTGAAACGGTACACACAGCGCGAGGCGATCCAGGCGATGAAGCGCAAGAAATACTCGGGCACCAGCATGAAGATGTAGAACGCCACCACAGCGTTGGCCAGGCCGGTGAACAAGAAAATTTGCGGGATCGTGAACTCGGCCTTCAGAAGCGCGCCTGCAATCACCGAGCTGCCGATCATGAACAGCGCGTTCAAGATATTGTTGGCTGCGATGATGCGCGCGCGGTGTGTGGGCTGGCTGCGCAGCTGGATGAGTGCGTACATAGGCACGCTGTACAGGCCTGCAAACAGGCTGAGCAAAGCCAGGTCGGCCATCACACGCCAATGCGCGCTCATGCGGATGAATTGGCCGATGCTTAGCTCGGCGCTGGCTGGCAGGCCGCGCGAGGCAAAGTACAGGTCGATAGAAAATACGCTCATGCCAATCGCACCCAGCGGCACCAAGCCAATCTCTACATGGCGGCGGCTCAGCGTCTCGCACAGGAGCGAGCCGATGGCGATGCCGATGGAAAACACGACCAACAGCAGTGAGGCTACTTGGCTGCTGCCATGCAACACTTCTTTGGCAAAGCTGGGAAACTGGCTCAGAAACACCGCGCCAAAAAACCACATCCAGCTGATACCCAGCAGCGAGCGGAACACCACGATATTGCCATGCGCCAGCTTGAGGTTGGCAATGGTTTCCGTGAAGGGGTTCCAGTTGATTTTCAAATTCGGATCGGTAGCTGGTACCGACGGAATGAACTGCGCGATCACCCGCCCGGCCAAGGCTGCTGCTACGCAAGCAATAGCAACATAGGTAGGCCCCACTTGCGGGATGGCCACCAACAAACCACCCACAATATTGCCTGCCAAAATGGCGACGAAGGTGCCCATCTCCACCATGCCGTTGCCGCCGGTCAGCTCGCGCTCGCTCAGCACCTGGGGCATGTAGGCAAACTTGACGGGGCCAAACAGCGTGGAGTGCAAGCCCATCAAGAAGGTGCAAGCCAGCAGCACCGGCACATTGGCTGTAGCAAAGCCGAAAGCGGCCAAGAGCATGATGCCGATCTCCAGGTTTTTCACAAACCGGATGACCTTGGTTTTGTCGTACTTGTCGGTCACCTGGCCGCTGGTGGCGCTGAACAGCAAGAAGGGCAAAATGAACAGCGCGCCAATCACCAAGCCCGCCATAGCAGGTTGCATCCAACTGATACTGAGCTGGTAGGTGACCATCACCGTGAAGGCAAACTTGAACAGGTTGTCATTCGCCGCCCCGGCAAACTGGGTCCAGAAGAAGGGGGCAAAGCGGCGCTGGCGCAGCAGGGCAAACTGGTTGGGGTGATCGTCGTGCGCGCTGGCATTAACGCTTGGCGCAACCGTGGTGGCGGGGGTGGACTGCATGGGACTCCTGTCTTTATATGTGTATGAATGATCAGGCATGGTTGGCAGCCGCGTTGCCATCCTGCTTGGCATTATGTCGCAGTGCATTGATGACGGGCAATGCGGCCAAGCTGGCGGTAATGTGTTTGAGACTGTGTCCAGAGACAAGCTCTTGGGTGGCTTGGAACACGGCCTCGTCGCCCAGCTCCAGCAGCTTGGCCAGCACGTAAATCGCGATGAGCACCGCCCAGCGGATACCGAGGGCGCCACTCTGCGCGCGCTGGGCAGCCGCCCACAGCACCACACCCATACCGCCAAACTGCACCACCGCCCAAGGCGCCGCCGCGCCTACCGCGAAGTTCAGCATGATGGCCAGCATACCCGCAGCCAACACGCTGCCCCACACCCACGGCGCAGCGCGCTGGCTCACGCGCTCGGCACAGGCCAAGCCCAGCACGCCCGCAAAAGCCACGGCCATGCCTGCGCGGTCCACTGCCAGACCCCACGCATCAGGGCCCCAGTGGTAGAAGCTGGAGCTCAGGCAGGTAAGCAGCAAACCGGTAAAGAACACCGTAGCCGCTTGGCGCGTGGCCGTGGCAACTAAGGGCGCGCGGTGCAAAGACCAAAACCCCCACAAGCCCATGCCGACAAAGGACTGATTGCTCAGCACGTCCAGCGCGTTCGGTATGCCCCACAGCACACGGGCATCGACAAACGGATGTCCATGCGCATGCACATGGGTGTGGCCGTGGGCATTGGGCTGCCAATGCAGCAGCTGCGCAATGTCGCTGCCAAACAGCGCGCCAATAAAAGCCAGCGCAAACAGGCAAGCGCCAATGGTAAACAGTCGCTGCTCTACGGCAGACAGCGACGCTGCGTGCGCTGTCTGCAATATGTGCGCGGTAGGCGCGCGGGGCTTCTGGGTTATGACAGAGCGAATCGGTTGGGTGGCCATGGCTTTCCTGCGCAGGTTGTTGAACATGTGCGGGAGTGTGAAAGTACTTGGCTGTGGTCGGGAAAATATTCGCTAAGCGGCTTACCGAACGACTACGGGTATCACGGCGCGCTACCGGGGTGGCAGCGCCGAGGGTGCTTTACTGCGCCGTAAATACAGTCAGTACGCCCGTATAGCCATAGACATGCTGATGTGCAATCTCGCCGCCTGCGAAAAAGCCTACCAAGGGCACGTCGCCCAGCGCATGGCGAATCAGTTGCAGCTCGGCGCTGGGCGCGCCAAAGTGCGGGCCGCCACGGCCAGCGCAGCTGATGTAGATGGCGCCGGCAATTTTTCGCTCCGGTGTCGGCGCTGCATCTGCGCGGTCGGTTTGCAAATCGGTGGCCGCCTCCAAGGACAACTCTGCAGGTTCCAGCTCCTCTCGGATCTCGGCGCAAATGCGCACCAAGTCGCGCCGGGCGGCCTCTACGTTACGGGTGCAAAACACTATTGTGGAGCCTTGCTGCAATACATCGGCCACCGCCACGCCTTTGCGCACTGGGTCCAAGCCAATGATGTGGCGCACGCGCGTGTCAGAGCCAAAATTACCCACTGGTGTGACTGCACTGGCACCCTCGTCGGTGATGCCGACCAAAGTATTGCGCAGCTTTTCCATCGCCTGTTGGGGCTGCTCGAGCCGCACGCCCAAGTCTTGCAGCAGGATGTCCAGCGCGGGTTCGCCGTTGAGCTCGGTCACCACGTTGCCCTCACAGGCTGTCACCGTACGCGGCGGCGAGCGCTTGCCCAAGGGAGTGGTGACTGGCTCACAGCCTTGGGTCACGCGCGAGAGAATGGCCACGCCTTCACCGAAAGCCACGCCGCTCAAACCACCACGAAACACGCCGCTGGCTTTGCCTTGGCCGCTCACATTGCCGTTGCCGCTGATGGCAAACTGCACGGTGCTGGTACGGCTGGCTGCCAGGCCGCCAAACAGGTAGCCCGCATCGGTGCGCTCGGCCAGCTCTTGCAACAGCTCGGGCAGGTCGGGCGTGTTGCCGTCGGCATGCACCAGCGCGGTGTGCGCATCAAAAAAGCCCCGGTGCGAGCCTAGCGGCGCAACGCCACTGAACACGCGGTACTGGTCACCCGGCAGCTCGCATAGCATGACGGCCATGGCGGGCTCGTCAAAATACTCGACGTTATTGGAAGCAATGCCTACGCCCACGGTACCGGCCCAGTCGGGCACGGTGGGCAGCTCAACGCATAAGTGCTCCAATATGGCCTCTGCATCTGCCGCGTAATGGTCGGTAATGTAGACGATAGCCAAGGTGGGCTGGCGGGCGTAGTCGTGCAGGGCCATTTGGGCGCGCAGCTGCGCCAGCACCAGCCCGGCGGCCATACGCCACTGGGGGTGCGTGGCATGCCCGAAAGGGAAGAGTTTTTTCACTGTTTTAGCCTCTAGCGCTCTTTTTAGGTGCGCGAGTAGCTACTTTTTTTGTAGCGGGTGATTTTCTAACTGCAGGTGTACCACTCATGCGCTGCATGGTTTGGCTGGCGGCGTTACCCGCCGTTTTGGCCATTTGGCCTGCCGTCGACTTGGCCGTGTTGAAGGCGGTTTGGGTCATGGCTTTGGCCACGTTTTTGGTAGTGTCAATGGCGTTTTGTTTGGCGGCGTCTTTCATCGCGCTGCTGGCAATTTGGCCAAACTGCTGGGTCAGTGAGCTCCACAGCTGCATAGGATCAATGATGCCGGTGGTCAATGGCGATGCGCCTTTGGATTTTTTGCGAGCGGCCGGTTTATGGCCCGTCACGGCTTCGCTCACTTTGTCTTTGGCACTGGTCACGGCGCTGGCCATGGTGTCGGCGGCTTTGAGTTTGAAGGCGTTGGCCACGTCACCCATATTGAAATTCATGCCTTTGAGTGTGGCCAAGGTCATTTTTTGCACTTCTAGCGCGGTGATCGTGGCGGCCAAGGCCTTGGCATTTTGGTCGAGCCAAAACTGCACGGCTTTGAGCTCTCCAATGCGCTTGTCCAGCTCCTCAACGTTCAGCGTCGGCGCGACCCAGTTGGCCGGGTTGGGTAGCTGCGGGATATTGCCGGCTGCACCTTTAGCCAGATTTTGCAAAAAATCAAAGCCAGGAACGAATTTGCCAAAAGGGTTTGCGTCGCTCATAGGTGCTCCGTGGGGTTGTATGGGGTGTGTGGGGTGTGTGGGGTGTGTGGGGTGTGTGGGTGCAGCTTACCCCACATTGCCACTAAAAACCATAGCAAATGCCGCTACCGTGACAAAGCAGCTTTGAGCACAGAGTTTTAGCGCGCTAGCGGTCTTTGGCGGATGGCAAAAAGTCGGTGCGTGCAATCGACTCGGCTTTGGGCTTGGAGCTGAGTTTATAGGCGCTGGTGACGAGGTCAATATTGCTTTGCACGCGCTTCATGTCGATGAAGCCCAGCCCGGTTTCCTGCACGGTGGGGGTGTTGACAAAGGTGTCGAAGGCCAGGCGCGCGCGTCGCCATTCAAATTGCTCGTCGGCGGCGGGGTCCATTTCTTTGACCAGTTTCACCGCTTCACGGGTGTCTTTGAGTGCGGCTTTAAGCGCGACATCGTAGGCTCGCACAAAGCCTGCTACTGCCTTGGGTTGCTCGCTTAGAAACTTGGGGTTTACCAAAATGGCGTTGCCGTACACCCGCACACCCGCCTCGTGAAACGGATAGACGTTGTAGGCACTGCCCGACATGCCTTGACGCTCGATGTTGAGCATGGTGGTGAAGTAAAAGCCGGTGATGCCATCGAGCTGGCCTCTGGCGAACATTTCTTCGCGTTTGGCCGCGTCTACGTTTTCCCACTTCACTTCGCCCGTATTGGCCATGGCTGAGTATGCGGGCCAGAGCTTGCGGCCTCCGTCAAAAGGTGGAGCGCCGAGTTTTTTGCCTGCCAAATCTTCTGGCCTGTTGGCCCCCGATGCCTTGCGGATAAACAGTGCCGAGGGTGTGCGCTCGTAGAGCATATACACGGCTACCGGCGCGGGCGCAGTGGGGTTTTTGGCTACATGCTCTATCAGCGCGCTGAAGTCGCCTAAGCCTATATCAAACTCGCCGCTGGCTACCTTGGCCACCGTGGCACCCGACCCGGTGCCAGGCGTGAGAGTCACACGGAGGTTTTCTTTTTGAAAGTAGCCTTTGTTGGCCAACAACAAGGGCGCTGCCGGGCCTTCCCAGCGCCAATCGTTTAGAAATTTAATAGCTGTGGTCTGCGCCCAGGAAGGTGAGCAAGCCAGCGCCACCATCGTTGCGAGGGCAAACGCGGATACAGAGCGAGTAAAGAAACGGCGCATAGGTGTCTTTCAAAAAAATACAGTGCACTGATGAGGTGCAATTTTGACAGATTTCTATTCTGTGCCTTATTTCACGGTGTCTCGGGGGAGCTCCATGACCGTAATTAATCCAAACAGTCCATGCTGGGGCCTTTGGTTTTGGAGAACGAAAAAGCAGCGCTATTGCTCAGGCGGACTGGCCGCGTCCATCGGCATAGTGGCGGGCAGCAATGGAGAGCCCAGTCTTGGGCAGGTTGGCCCATGGCACCTGGCGGTAGCGTTGGATGGTTTTAAGGCTTCATGCCCATGCCGCCGGGTTCACTGGCTGACCCGCCTGGTGATGCAGCCATACCCCCAGCCGTGAGCGCGACCATAGCCAACATAGACATGGTCAGTAGCAGCAAACGCGTCGAGTGATGCAAGGAGTAAAACGTCGGTTTCATGGCGAGAGAGTGGCTGTGAGGCGGCAGGCAAGTTGGACAAGGCTTCACCTTAAGCGTTTTACCCACCCAAGCGCAAGCGGTTCTCCCAACTAGAGAGCAACATTGCATATTTTTGCCTCAGGGGTCAACTACGTTGCTATTAATTGCATAGCCCTACGTGCAGCTTTATGAATCGTCATAACTGGATGTCACTGCAGTGCGTGGGCTACTCCCTGTAGCACTGTTTGACGCGTGTGCTTGGTGAATGAGTCCATTGGCGACCGAGTTTATCTGCTGTGAATTTTGCTTGGTTGCGCAGCCTCTTGCGTGAGGAAGCGGTACCTAAGCGGCCAGCAACGCCGCATTGCCGCCGGCGGCGGTGGTGTTGATTGTCACCGTCTGCTCCGTACAAAACCGCAGCAGGTAGTGCGGGCCACCGGCTTTGGGCCCTGTGCCGCTCAAGCCGTCACCGCCAAATGGCTGCACCCCCACCACGGCGCCGATGGTGTTGCGGTTGATGTAAACGTTGCCAATGTGGGCCGCGCTGGCCAGCGCTGTAGCGCGGCTGTCGATGCGGGTTTGAATGCCTATGGTCAAGCCATAGCCCAGCGCGTTGATCTGCTCGATCACCAACGCGGGATCACCGCTGTAGCGCACCACTTGCAGCACGGGGCCGAATATTTCGGTTTTTACATCGGCGATGCTGCGCACTTCAAACATCTTCGGGACTATGATATTAGTAGCTTCTCCCGCAATATTTTGTTCGCCTAAGAGCGGTTTTTGTTCTAAATTTAGGCGTTGCAGGTGCCGCTGGATGCCTTGGTAGGCCTCGGTGTCAATCACGCGTGGTACGTCGGTCGCCAACAAGGCGCTGTCGCCGCACACCAGCTCTTTGGCAGCGCCGGCAATCATCTCCATCACATGGTCTGCAATGGCCTCGTGCACGCACAGCAGGCGCAGGGCAGAGCAGCGCTGGCCGGCGCTGCGAAAGGCCGACTGCATGACGGCGTCGCATACCTGCTCAGGCAGGGCGCTGCTGTCCACCACCATGGCGTTGATACCGCCGGTCTCGGCAATCAGCGGGGTGATGGGGCCGTCTTTGGCGGCCAAGGCGCGGTGGATGATTTTGGCTACTTGGGTGGAGCCGGTGAAGACGACACCTGCGACGCCATCGAGGGCTACCAATGCCGCGCCCACCGTCTCACCCGGGCCGTGGCAGATTTGCAAGGCGTCTGCGGGCACGCCTGCGGAATGCAGCAATGTGATGGCCTCCAGCGCCACGCCAGGGGTTTGCTCTGCGGGCTTGGCCAGCACGGTGTTGCCGGTGGCCAGCGCTGCGGCCACTTGGCCCATGAAGATGGCCAGGGGGAAGTTCCACGGGCTGATGCACACCCACACGCCACGCGCTTTGAGATGCAGCGTGTTGCTCTCGCCCGTGACACCGAGTTGGTTGCCCGGCATGGCCATGGGCTGCATGACGCGCTCAGCCTGCATGGCGTAGTAGCGCAAGAAGTCCACGGCCTCGCGCACCTCTGAAATCGCGTCACCCCACGTCTTGAACGCCTCTTTCACCAGTAGCGCGCAGAACTTGGGCAACTGCTGCTCCAGTGCATCTGCCGCGGTGTGGAGTACCGCTGCACGTTGCGTGACCGGCAATTTGCTCCATGTTTGATAGCTATGTTGCGCCTTTTTCATTGCGCTGGAGGTCATGTTCACATCAAACTCTGGCACCAACGGTACGGTGGTGGTGTCCAGCGCTTGCATCAAGGGTGCGCGCATGGCCGCATCGGCCAAGTCCAGGCCTTGGCTATTGCGCCGTGCACCTGAGGCTGCTGTGCCAAACAGGTTAACCGGCAAGGGCAGTGAAGAGGTATTTTCCAGACGCAGCGGCGAAATCAACAGCGCGTCCAGGCCTACGGATTCGTCCGTAAGCTGGTGCACGAACGAGGAGTTGGCCCCGTTCTCCAGCAGACGGCGCACCAAGTAGGCCAGCAGATCGCGGTGTGCGCCAACCGGGGCGTAAACGCGGCAACGCACCAGCGGGTTTTTCAGCACCTCGCGGTAAATGCCTTCACCCATGCCATGCAGGCGCTGTAGCTCAAACTGCACACCCGTTCGCGCCGCCATCTGCAAGATAGCTGCAATCGTGGCTGCGTTATGCGTAGCAAACTGCGCGTACACTTGGTCGCCATGCGCGAACAGGGCGCGGGCGCAGGCCAAGTAGCTCACATCGGTGTGGTGCTTGTGGGTGAATACCGGGTAATGAGGCAGACCCATCTCCTGGGTGCGCTTGATCTCGGCGTCCCAGTAGGCGCCTTTGACCAAGCGGCACATCAGCTTGACACCGTGCTTGCGCGCCAACTGCGCGATGTGCGCGATCAATTCCAGCGCACGGGTTTGGTAGGCTTGCATCGCCAGGCCGAAGCCTTGCCACTGCGGGTAGTGTGCGGCGATTTTTTCTACCAATGCCTCGAACACATCGAGCGAGAGTTCCAGCCGGTCCACCTCTTCCGCGTCGATGGTTAAATTGATGTTTGCCTTGGCCGCCTGCTCACACAAGCCCCACACGCGCGGCACCAGCTCGGCCATCACGCGCGCGTGCTGGGTGTACTCATAGCGCGGATGCAGCGCGCTGAGCTTGATGGAGATGCCGTCGGCGTGTTGCGGGTCAGCGGGCGGGGTATTTTGCGTATCTATTTGGCCTTTAGTCTTTTGTTTAATCGCGGTAGAAGCTATAGATTCAATAGCATTGACATAGCTGGCCAAGTACTTTTTTGCATCCTCCTTGGTGCGCGCGCCTTCGCCCAGCATGTCGTAGCTAAAGGTCAGCGCAGGCGATTGGCGCGCCACGCTTTGCGCCTCCTGGATGGTTTGACCGAGAACAAACTGTTTGCCCAGCAGGGCCACCGCACGCAGTGTGGCAGCCACCACGGTGCGCGCGCCTAGCTTGGCCATCAAGCCGGGTTGGGTGTTGGCATCACTTGGAAGAAAATGTTTGCTCATACCGATCGCGGCAGATGACAGGCGCGCCAGCACGGCATCGCCACTGCCGTCAAAATCTGCCCGGCCCAGCTGGTCGGTGGTCAGGGCAATGGCGGTCTCTACATCGGGCACACGCAACAAGGCCTCGGCCAGGCGCATCAGGGCCAAGCCCTCGGCGCTGGAGATGGGGTACTCTTTGAGCAGGCTTTCCATCGCCCAAAACGGCGGTGGGTTGTCGCGCACGGCCTGCACCCACGGCTTGGCTTGCTGCGCCGCTTGCGGCCAGTTCAAGGCTCCCTCCAAGGTCTGCAGGCAGTGAGCGACGACATCGGGTTCAGAACGGTAGGCAGTGGGCAGACGCATAAAAACCTCTTTGGCTAGTTAGATGCCGCATCATCGACGAGGTTTGACTGAATAGCTGGCGGTATTTTTCTAATTTTTAGTGAATAGTTTGGTTGTCGTTCACTTTCTCTGAACCTTTGCCTGCACTTGCCAGCGCCGTCGCGAGGTAAACCGACCCGCGGCTCGGAACAAACGCCAAACCAAGAAGAATGGCAGCAAATGCGCCAGTTTGCAAAACAAGCCCATCTTTGTGGCCTAATCTAGGGTTGATCCCTTTTTTTACTGGAACCCTCCATGGCCGACAAAATCAGAACCGAAGCAGACCGCAAACGCAGCCCTAAACCTATCTTGCCAAACGGCGTCACCATGCCCGTAAGCCGTGGCCAAAAGATCAGTCTGGAGCGCGGTGCCTCTACCCGCAACAAGAAGAACGCAGGCAAGCGGCCGAAAAAAGGCGGCTGATTGTTCCCGCTGGGTCTTTTGGTGCCGCACCTTGCCGCACCAAAGGCTGCTCAGCATTTAGCCGACTTTTCGGTAAAACTCACTAGCTTGAGATTTTTTGCCGCATAAAATCCTGAGATGACGACCATCTCTGAAGTTTTTGACACCTTAGACAAGATCGACCTAAAGATCTTGAATGCCCTGCAACTAGATGGGCGCATCAGCAACCTCAAACTCGCCGAAGCCGTGGCCTTGAGCCCCACTGCGGTGCTTGCGCGCACCCAGCGTTTGCAGCGTGAGGGCTACATTTTGGGCTACGAGGCGCGGCTGAATCCAGCCAAGCTGGGACGGGGGCTGATGGTATTTGTAGAGGTGCTGCTGGAGCGCACGACGCCCCAAGTGTTTGAGCAGTTCAAAGCTGCGGCCCAGGCCCGGCCCGAGATACTGGAATGCCATATGGTGGCCGGTGGGTTTGACTACTTGCTCAAAACCCGCGTGCGTGACATGGCAGCGTACCGCGAGTTTGCCGGTCACGCGCTGTGGCAACTGCCCGGGGTGCGCGAAACGCGCACCTATGCGGTGATGGAAGAGGTTAAAAGCTCGACGCGGCTTGATCTGGGGCTGTAAACCGTGATCTATTGGTATTAAATAGGCCTATAGA
>JAYWHJ010000358.1:0-5477 GCA_043777795.1 Polaromonas sp.
CCCAATTTTGTGGGGTCTGGATCAAGCATTGTGGATGGACGCCAGATTACGTACTTCGGCTATTTCAACGCACTGATGGTCGATTCAGCGATGATTTGATCCACGAAAGGCTGCTACTTCTGGATCCGAAGACCAAAGTGCGACGGCTAAAAAACCCCCTGTTGCATTTTAGCTATGCCAGCCCGGATCAATATTGGAAAAAGTTGCAACAATACAGTCAGGCTTGGGCCGCGCAAAAGCATGCGCAAGGAAAGTCCACTACGATGGTGCACGCGGCGCTCTCGGCGACCTCGGCTTTTGTGCGCAGTTACTTTTTTAGGCTAGGTTTCTTGGACGGGGCGATGGGTTTTGCGGTTTGCACTATGCAAGCGCAGGCGGCTTTTGGAAAGTACTTTGAACTGTATTATTTGAACCGACAAAATGAGAAATCAAAATAGCAATTTACTTTTGGATGGAGCTGGCTTGGGCCGCGGACTGTGGTGGTTTGCAGCGTGTTTTGTGCTGGTGTTGAATTGGCTTGTACCGCGGCATGCCCACGCTCAGTTTCGCGTTGAACTCTCGGGCGTTGGTGTCACTCAGTTGCCCATCGCCATCGCACCGTTCAAAGGCGAAGACGCCTCGCCACAGAAGATCGCGAATATCGTCATGGCTGATTTGCTGCGCAGCGGTCAATTCAAGCAAATAGATTCCGCTGGCAGCGCGCTGGATGAGGCCGCCCGTCCTGATATGAGCCCGTGGCGGCAAAAGGGGGCTGACCACCTGGTGGCCGGCAGTGTTACCAAGCTGGCTGACGGACGCTTTGACGTGCGTTTTCGCCTTTGGGACGCTGTGCGGGGCCAAGATCTGGGCGCGCAAAGCTACGCCGTGGTGGCAGGAGATCTGCGCTTGGTCGCGCACCGTATTGCAGATATGGTCTATGAAAAACTCACGGGCGAAAAAGGCGTTTTCTCCACCCGTATCAGCTACGTGACCAAGACTGGCTCTCGCTATACCCTGTGGGTGGCGGACGCCGACGGCGACGGTGCGCAACCAGCCTTGCCCAGTCCAGAGCCGATTATCTCGCCATCGTGGTCACCCAATGGCTCTCAGTTGGCCTATGTTTCATTTGAGTCGCGCAAACCCGTGGTGTACGTGCAGGACGTCGCCAGTGGGCGCAAGCGCGTTTTGGCTAATTTCAAAGGTTCTAACAGCGCGCCTGCCTGGTCATCCGACGGCAGAACCTTGGCGGTCACCCTGAGCCGCGACGGCGCCTCCCAAATTTATGGGATGGACAGCGCAGGGGGTGAGCCGCGAAAATTGAGCCAATCCAACAGCATTGATACCGAACCTGTGTTTTCATCTGACGGCAAATTCATCTATTTTGTGAGTGACCGCGGCGGCTCGCCGCAGATCTACCGCATGCCCGTTGGCGGCGAGGGCGCAGGGCGCGCTGAGCGTGTGAGTTTCACGGGCAGTTACAACATTTCCCCGGCGCTAAGCCCCGATGGACGAAGCTTGGCCTACATCTCCCGGGTGGGCGGTGCTTTCAAGCTGCATGTGATGGAGCTGGGAGGTGGCTCTGCGGTGGCGATCACAGATTCCACGGCAGATGAGCGACCCAGCTTTGCGCCGAACAGTAAATTGATCATGTACGCCACCCGGCAAGGTGGGGGAGAGGCTTTGATGACCACCACGTTAGACGGCAAGATAAAGGCGCGTCTGGGCTCCCAAGGTGGTGATATTCGGGAGCCCCACTGGGGGCCATTTCTGAAGTAGTGGGTATTTTTTTATGTTTTCTTCAACAGGAGGTGCACTTATGGCACATATGATTTTTAGACAAGTATGGCCTGGCAACATCAAGCGGTTAGCTATGGTTTTTGCAGCTGCTTGCAGTCTGTCTTTGATCGCAGCTTGTAGCTCGGGCGTCAAGCTTAACGAAGTTGCAGTTGAGGATAAAAGTGGTACCTCAGTGGGCGTAGGCAAACCCGCTGGCTCATCGTCGGGGCCAATTTCAGGTGCCGCAGCTGGTGGGGCGGTAGGAGAGCGTGCCGTATTGCCTGGCACGGTTGAAAGCAGTCAAGCCAGCGCAGCTGGCCCGGCAAACGCCACCAAGATCATTTATTTTGACTACGACAGTTATGCGATCAAGGCCGAGTTTCAAGCCGCATTGGATGCGCATGCACGGTTTTTAAATACCAACAAAGCCCGCAAATTGGCTATAGAAGGCCACACCGACGAGCGCGGCGGGCGTGAGTACAACCTGGCGCTGGGCCAAAAGCGCTCAGAAGCTGTGCGCCGTGCACTGGCGCTATTGGGCGTGACGGAGGCGCAGATTGAGGCAGTGAGCTTTGGCAAGGAAAAACCTGCTGCGCAAGGAGCAGATGAATCGAGCTGGGCGCTGAATCGTCGCGCAGAAATCAACTACCGCTGACTTGCATCACGGGTCATTGCGTCACAGTTTTACAACGGTTTTCATTTTTTTGAAACAAAATATGCTATCTTTTCGGAAGCTGCTTGCGCAATTATTTATTGGCGTAGCGGCCATTTCTGTCACTCTTCCTAGCCAAGCCGGGCTGTTTGACGATGAAGAAGCTCGCAAAGCTATATTGGAGCTGCGCCAGCGGGTAGACGCCAATAAACAGGCCGCAGATGCTGCCGCACAGCGCGCTGATAGCGCCGTGCTGAGGCAGACTGAAGAGATTAAAGAGCTCAAGGAAGCCACCGCCATCTTGCGGCGCAGCTTGATCGATTTGCAAAATCAGATTGAAGCCTTGCGCGCAGAGCAAGCCAAAATGCGTGGGCAGGACGAGCAGCTGGCGCGCGATTTAGCAGAGGTGCAGCGCCGCCAAAAAGACATTACCCAGGGTGTCGAAGATCGTATGCGCAAGTTTGAACCCGCCAAAGTGAGTGTGGATGGTCGCGAATTTACTGCTGAACCGACTGAAAAGCGTGATTACGACGCCGCTTTTGCTATTTTTCGCAAACCGGATTTTCCCGCTGCGCAGAATGCTTTGACTGAATTTGTGCGCCGCTATCCGCAAAGCGGCTACATTCCATCGGCATTATTTTGGTTGGGCAATGCCCAGTATGCCAACCGAGACTACCAAGGCGCCATCATTAACTTTCGCAACATGATTGCCCAAGCACCCGACCATCCCAAGTCCAGCGAGGCGGCGCTGTCGATTGCCAACTGCCAAGTTGAACTGAAAGATGCCAAAGCCGCTCGCAAGACGTTAGAGGATTTGATCAAGGTGTATCCTAAATCTGAGGCTGCAGTTGCTGCCTCGGAGCGCTTGACGCGGATGAAATAGATGGTGATTCAAATCAAATAGCCCTGGGCTATCAAAACCTCAGTGTGCGTCCCGGTAAAATCTGGGGATGCAAGCATCTGACATCACCGCCCTGAGCACCCAAGTGCTTTGGGCATCCTTCCTTCTTTCCTTTGTATTTGGCGCTATCGCCCAGCGCACGCACTTTTGCACCATGGGTGCGGTGAGCGACGTGGTTAACATGGGCGACTGGTCGCGCATGCGCCAATGGGCGCTAGCCGCTGGCGTGGGCATGCTGGGCTTTGGCCTGCTGGTGTGGCTGGGTAAAGTCGATGCGACTAAAACCTTGTACGCTTCGGGCCGCGTGATGTGGTTGTCTGCCTTGGTGGGTGGTGCCATGTTTGGCTTTGGCATGGTGCTGGCATCCGGCTGCGGCAGCAAAACGCTGGTGCGTATCGGCGGTGGCAGTCTTAAATCGATCGTCGTATTTTTGGTCATGGGATTGGCAGCCTTTGCCACGCTCAAAGGCATTACTGCCGTGCTGCGGGTAGCTACGGTGGACGCTGTAGCTATCACTACCGCAGCGCCTGGCGTAATTTCTACTTGGGCTAGTGGTATGTTTGGCATGCAAGCCAAGCTGGCGCAAGTGGTGTGCGCCGCGCTGGTTGGCGGGGGCTTGCTGGCTTGGGCCTTGAGCAGGCGTGATTTTTGGACTTTAGACAACCTCTTAGCCGGGCTAGGCCTGGGCCTGGTGGTGGTGCTCATGTGGTGGGTAAGCGCTGTGATGGGCTATGTGGCCGAGCATCCTGATACTCTGCAAGACGCCTTTGTCGCCACCAACTCGGGCCGCGCCGAGGCTTTGAGCTTTGTCGCTCCCGTAGCTTACACGCTGGACTGGCTGATGTTTTTCAGTGACAAAACCAAAGTGGTCACTCTGGGCATTGCCTCGGTGATGGGCGTCGTTGCTGGCTCCGCAGTGGTTGCCTTGGTCAGCCGCAACTTCCGTTGGGAAGGCTTTGGCGGTGTAGAAGATGTGGCCAACCATTTGGTGGGCGCGGTGCTGATGGGCGTGGGCGGAGTGACCGCTATGGGGTGCACCATTGGCCAAGGCTTGAGTGGCATTTCTACCTTATCGATGACCAGTTTCATTGCGGTCGCCGCCATATTGGCGGGCGCTGTCGCGGCATTTAAGTACCAAATCTGGCGCTTAGAGCGTATGGGTTGAGTTTGCGCACCTTGCCTGGTCATTCTGTCCCTATGGATGCCGATATTGCACGCCGTTTTGGTGGTCTGGAGCGCCTGTATGGTGTGCCAGGCGCTGCGGCTATCCGCGCAGCACATGTGATGGTGATTGGTATAGGCGGTGTAGGCTCGTGGGCCGCAGAGGCGCTGGCCCGCAGCGGCGTGGGGCGCATCACTCTGGTTGATTTTGACCAAGTGGCCGAGTCCAACATCAACCGCCAAATCCATGCCGAGACGCGCACCGTGGGCATGGCCAAGGTGGAGGCGATGCGGCAGCGCATTGCGCAAATCAACCCACAATGCACAGTGCACTGCGTAGAGGAGTTTGCCACCACCGACAATTGGCAAGCCATGGTGCACCAGGCCGCAGTGCAGGGCAGCTTGACTGCAGTGGTCGACGCCTGTGACCAAGTCAAAACCAAAGTGGCCTTGGCCGTGTGGGCGCGGGCCCAAAGTCTGGCTAAGCCCAAACTCATCAACGCACCTTTATTCATCACCGTAGGCGCAGCTGGTGGCAAACGTCGCGCCGACAAGGTGGACATTGCCGATCTCAGCGAAACTACCCACGACCCCTTGCTGGCCCAGGTGCGCTACCGCCTGCGCCGCGAGCACGCGGCCCCGCGCGACAAACGTATCAGTATTCAGTGCGTGTTCAGTCGTGAGAGCGTGGCACCACCAGACCCCTCCTGCGCTCTAGCAGGGGAGGGAGAGGGCGATGGCAGCTTGAACTGTCACGGCTACGGCTCCGTCGTTGCCGTGACAGCGGCCTTTGGCATGTGCGCGGCGGGCTGGGTGCTGGACGAGATTGCTAAAAAATAACACGCTTCTGTATCGGTAGGTGACAACCCTGCCATTTTCAGGCTATAATTTGAGGCTTCACGCAAGTGATAGTGGGACCTTAGCTCAGCTGGTAGAGCAGCGGACTTTTAATCCGTTTGTCGTGGGTTCGACCCCCGCAGGTCCCACCAAAATTTAAAAAGCCTGTTG
>JAYWHJ010000359.1:0-15515 GCA_043777795.1 Polaromonas sp.
GGGTCGTCGTCAATCAAGCCGTTGATGGCAAAGCCCAGCGCCAGCTCTTTGCCTTCGCCCGTGTGGCCGCCCACCAGGGCGCATTGCGCATCGCCCAAAATTTCCATCGCGCCGGTCATCATCTGGGTCAGCACATCCTCTACCTTCGCCTCCAGTCCCGGCGGCACAGTGGCGATGGCGGTGGCCGACTGGGCTGTAGCTCCCATGGCCCAGATGTCGCCTAGCGCGTGGTTGGCAGCTACCTTGCCAAAGATGTACGGATCGTCAATAAAGGCGCGAAAGAAGTCCACCGAATGCACCATGGCTTTACCGTGCGGCACCCGCACCACGGCGGCATCATCGGGGTCCCTCAATCCAATGATGACGTCGGCGCTCTCGTAGGGGTGAAGATTGCCCAAAGCCCGCGACAGCACGCTGGCGCCCACCTTGGCGCCGCAGCCGCCGCAGCGCATGGCGATGGCGCTGATGGCCTGCAGGGACTCCTCGTTGGTGAGCTTGACGCTGCTTTGTGCGCCGCCACTAGCTGGGTTGGGCGCATGCGCAGCCATCTTGGGAAAGTCTTGAAACTTGCGCATAAAGCGCTTGTCGATCCAGTCCTTCCACTGCCACACCCAAGCACCTGCAAAGCCCAGCCAAGCGCGCGACGCCACGGCGTACTGGTCGCCGGTGCTGATCAGGGCAAGCCAACTGGTTTGCGGGCGGTAGGCCTCCAGTGCCGTACCTTCTACGGAGCGGCGCAAGTTCTCGGTCAGCGGTGGGCCTTGGCGCACTGCGAATACGCCTGCTTTTTCCAGTCGGTAGTTGACCATGCTGGCAATGTCGCCAGCGGCAAAAATGTTCGGGTCAGTCAGAGTTTGAAGGTAATCGTTGACTTGGATGAACCCTTCTTCGTCCAGTGCCAATCCAGTTTGCTTGAGCCACGGCGCTCCGCCTGCACGGGTGACCCATACAATTTCATCGGCATCCAGCGTCTCGCCCGCTGCGGTTCGTAAGCCTCCTGCATGCACCTGGGTGACAGCAGCATTGGCATGCACCACCACGCCGCGCTCGGCCAACACGGCCTCAAACCGCTTACGCACGCCCGCGTTGTGGGTCGGCAGGATAGTGGCGATATTGGTGAAAAGATGGAAAACCAAATCATCCGGGTTGCGTTGCATGGCTTTGAGCTCATTGCGTAACCTGAACTGCATGGCAAGTGTCAGCTCTACGCCACCCGCGCCTGCACCCACCACGGCGATGGTGGTCTTGCCTGCTTGGTGGCGTACGCGCTCCAGCAGGCTCACCCAACGGTCATTAAAGCGCTGAATGGGCTTGACTGCTACCGCATGGTCGGCCGCACCAGGCA
This sequence comes from Polaromonas sp., assembly GCA_043777795.1. Taxonomy (GTDB): domain Bacteria; phylum Pseudomonadota; class Gammaproteobacteria; order Burkholderiales; family Burkholderiaceae_C; genus JAAFIP01. The sequence goes on from JAYWHJ010000359.1 coordinate 1,346, forward strand.
CGCCGCTCAGCTGGGGTGTGGAGCCTATGTTGATAGAAAGCTGGTCATAGGGCACCGGTGGCCTATTGCGGCACAGCACCTTGTGGCTGGCCCGGTCAATGCCGATCACTTCGTCCTTGAACAAACGCGCCCCGGCAAACACGCACAGACGGGACAGGTCAATATGCACGTCGTCGTAGTCATAGTGCCCCGCCACGTAGCCCGGCAGCATGCCCGAGTAGGGAGTATGCATGTCGGTACAAATCAGTGTGAGGCGCACACCAGGAATCGGCCGCATGCCAAAACTTTTCAGCACCCCTACGTGGCTGTGGCCACCGCCTATCAATACGATGTCTCTGAGGACGGGCTGCTCGGTGCTTTGCATGGAAAATTGTTTTTCTAGAGATATTGAATGACTTGCAGCAAAGCTTTTAGTTCAGCTTCGGGTGCAAAAAGTGGGGCACGCAGGCCGCATTGCTGCTTGAGGTGGTCGATAAAGCCAGGCTCGTCCTTACAAAGCCGCAGCATTTTGGCCAAAGCCCCTGCATCACCTACGGGAAAGTAGCCCGCATAGTCATTGCCCAGCATGCCCATATTGCCAGGGATGTCGGAGGCCACCACGGGTGTGCCACTGCAAACGGCCTCCATGATCACATGCGCGCCGCCCTCCATCTTGCTGGCGTGCACGAGCACATGGGCGCGCTGTATTTTAGCCCGGGTTTTCGCATGATTGAGGGCTCCAGCCCAATGAAATGTCGCGCAAGCAGCTACTGTATCAGTAGCGTCCTGCGCCAACTTTTCATCCAGCCCGGCGCCAATCAACTCGATGCCGATATCTCCACGCGCTTGCAGCAGGCGCGCAGCGGCAAACAGAGTTTGGGGAGATTTCTCGTCCCGCAGATGTCCCACCATCAAGGCGCGCAGGTGGCGCGTGGTTTTGACCACTGTTTTGCGGCGGGTGGTGGACTGCAGCACTACATGCGCCTTGGCACGGTGCCGGGCATTTAGCTCATTCAGGCCCAAATGTTGCAGAACTATCAGGCGTGACGCGCAATCCAAAGACTGCTGTGCCTGCGTATCCGTATGGATGTCGCGGTACAGATCGGTTCCGGTCAAGGCCAATACCAAAGCCTGCGGGCCACGCTGGGCGTGCCAGGCCGCTACCGACTCTGCACTGCGCCGCGCGTGTAAGGCCAGCATAATGTCGTCCGACTGAGCCAGTGCGTCTGGCCACTGGCGCACGATGCGGGTACGATACTGCTTACCCAAAAGGGTAGCCCAGCGCTTGGCGGTTTGCCAGTTGCCATTGTTGGCATCGGATAGCGCGGGACTGACGATGACGATATGCGGTGGAATCATGAAGGATCAAATTATGCGCCACGAGCGCGAGGGTACCGATATTTGGCGCAATGCCAGTGCTGACCAAGTTGCTGTAGCCCTGCGTGGCCTGCGCAGCCTTACCTTGCAGGTCTTTGATGCGTATGTCGCCGCTGGGGTTGTCCAAGTGCCGTATAGCGCAGAGCTTAACCCGCCTTTGTGGGAACTAGGCCATATAGGCTGGTTCCAGGAGTATTGGATCCAGCGCAACCAGCAGCGCAATGCAGGGGTGCGCTGCGAGGGCGCGCACGCCCGGCCCGCTTCGTTACTACCGCAGGCGGACAGCTGGTACGACTCCAGCGCCGTGCCCCACCCGGCGCGCTGGCATTTGCCCATACTGCCAGCCCAGGCCTGCAAAGAATACTTGGCAGTTACTCTGGAGCAGACGCTTGCGCTGCTAGAGACGGCGGGCAGCAGCGACGACGCCATGTACTTTTACCGCCTGGTCATGTTCCACGAGGCCATGCATCTAGAGGCCGCCGTGTACATGGCGCAGGTATTGAGCGTGCCTTTGCAGCGCTCTATTTTTACTACTGAAATAATAGCTTCCTCCGCGATTAAACAAAGGGCTGAAGGCCAAATTAGCATTCAAAACCAATCGTGGCGCTTGGGCAGCGATGGCGCAGCCTTTGCTTTTGATAACGAGCTGGGGGCGCATGAAGTAGCCTTGGCGGCGTTTGAGATAGACACCCAAGCTGTGCGTTGGGGGCAGTACCTGCGCTATGTGCTGCAAACGGGCAGCCCATTGCCACGTTTTGTGCGAGAGACCGCGGGCGGGTATGAACACCAGGTGTTTGGCCAATGGAAGGTCATTGACTTGGAGCAGCCCGCGGTGCACCTGAGCCAACAGGACGCGCTGGCCTACTGCGCCTATGTTGGCCGCCGACTGCCCAGCGAGGCCGAGTGGGAGTGCGCGGCCTGTACGCGAGCCGATTTTGTCTGGGGGGAAGTATGGGAATGGACCAGCAGCATTTTTAATCCCTACCCCGGCTTCGTTGCCCATCCTTACCAAGACTACTCTCAGCCTTGGTTTGATACCCGCCCGGTGCTGCGCGGAGCCTGCATAGCCACCCAGCCTATGATGCGCAGCCCGCGGTACCGCAATTATTTTTTTGCTGAGCGCACAGATATCTACGCGGGGTTTCGCACTTGCGCGTTGGATTGAGTGGGCGGTCAGCGGGCTTGGTCTGCGGTGTGGCAGACCTGATCCCGTGCCAAAGCAGTCTTGATCCAAGCAACCAAGCTAGATCAATATCAAGTCGCAGCCCAAACCACCGCAAACTGGCCCTGCGCATCGGTCCAAGCCTGGGTAGATGAAAACCCCGCTGAATTGAGCAAACCGGAGAACTTCTCCACCGTCCACTTGTAGGAATTTTCGGTGTGAATGCGCTCACCCGATGCAAAATGGCACTCGCAGGGCGCGCCATCTACGGTCCATTGCACTGACAGCGCACGCTTGGCCTGCAAGTGCATCTCGATGCGAGAGAGCATGGTGTTGAAAAACGCCACATGCTGCCAGTCGCGCACGTCAAAATTGCTGCCCAGCAGGGTGTTGATATGGCGCAGCATGTTCAGGTTAAACGCCGCCGTCACGCCCAGAGCGTCATCGTAGGCGGGCTCCAAAATGGCGATGGGTTTGACCAAATCTACACCGATGAGCAAGCCGCCACCACTCTGGCCCTGCGCGCACAGGCGCTGCACGCGCTGCAAAAACTCTTTGGCCTCATCGGGTGCAAAGTTGCCAATGCTGGAGCCCGGGTAAAAGGCGATGACGGGGCGCTGGGTAACTTCTGCGTGCAGCTCTGCAGGTAAATCCAGCGTGCTCGAAAAATCCATGCCCACGCCAGCCATGGCAATGGCGGGGCGCTGCTGCTGCAAGGCGCTGAGCGTGGCGCGTAGGTAGTCGGTGGAGATGTCGATCGCGGTGTAATGTGCAGGGGCCAACGCATCAAACCAGCCTGTGGCTTTGACGCAGCTGGCAGCGCCCAAGTCCACCATGCTGGCATAGCGCGGCAACAGCGCGGCGATGGTTTTGCGCTGTTGGTTGAATATGGCGGCCTCGGTGCGGGTGGGGTAGTACTCGGGCAGCTCGGTGATGGCATCAAACAGGCGCGAGCCCAGGCTGTCGTACAGGTATTTGGGGGATGTGTGGGCCTGTGTGCTCAGCAGCCCGTCGCTGAGTTCGGCTCGGATGCTGCTGGGGTTGGCGGCGTACAGGTCATAAAAGCGCAGATCGGGCATAGGGGCAAATTTCAAAAATGAAAAAGTATGTCGTAAGAAATCAAGTCTACATCGGACTATACCTAGTGGTCTCAAATTCCCGTGTAATCTTACAAGTGCCTGGTTGGCGGCTGTGTCTTTGCTGAGTACGTGCCTGGTGGGCTTTTGGATGCATCAACCTGTATTGCCAAGTGCCAGCACGGTTTTGGGAATCCTGAGACAATCCTTTTCACCCCTAGCAGGGATTTTTTTTGTGGAGTTAAATATGCGTCGTTTAGTTTTGAAGTCTGCAGTCGCAGTAGTTGTATTGACAGCCGTAGGGGCTGCCATGGCCCAACAGGCTTTTCGTGTGACCACCATACCTGAAGAAGCCGCCACAGAGCAGGTGCGCAAGTTTGGCCCTATTGTGAAATACCTTGAATCCAAGCTGGGGCAAAAAGTAGAGTTTATTCCGGTGAGCGACTATCCTGCTGCCGTGGAAGCCTTGGTCAACAAACAAGTCGACATGGTGTGGTTTGGCGGCTTTACCTACGTACAGGCCAATGTGCGTTCTGGTGGCAAGATCATTCCGATCGCGCAGCGCGAAGAAGACACCAAGTTCCAATCAGTCTTTATTACCAAGCCCGATTCCGGCATCAAAACGCTGGCTGACCTGAAAGGCAAGCAAGTGAGTTTTGGCTCGCAATCATCCACCTCGGGTCACCTGATGCCGCGCAGCTATTTGCTGCAGGCCACGATCGATCCCGACAAAGACTTCAAGCGCGTGGCCTACTCGGGCGCGCACGATGCCACCATTGCCTCGGTAGTCAGCGGCAAGGTCGATGCAGCGGCGCTGGACATCACTGTGTGGAACAAGTTTGTCAAAGAAGGCAAAGTCAGCGACAAAGAGGCTGTGGTGTTCTACACCACGCCCGGATACTTTAACTACAACTGGTCTGTGCATGCCGACATGCCCGCCGCACAGCGCGAGCGCGTTACTAAGGCTTTGCTGGACATCGATCCTAAAACGCCCGAAGGCAAAGAAATTTTGGATTTGAACCGCGCCACGCGCTACATTCCTACCAAAGTGGACAATTACAAAGGCATTGAGACCGCAGCGCGCAGTGCCGGTTTACTCAAGTAAGCCGCTTTTTGACTGCAACAGCGCGGCAGGCGGGAGAAGCTATCTATTTGGTAGCTGCTCCCGCTTCATTTTATTGCGCCGGCGACTGATTCAACAATAAAAATACCAATGGACATTACCCTAAGCAGCGCCAGTGCCAGGCATCCCGCAGCGCCCGCATCAGCGCCGCCTGCGATGCGTGGCGTGACGCTGCAAGTGGCCAGCGGTGAACATGTTGCCGTTATCGGGCCCTCTGGCGCTGGCAAAACTACTTTGCTGCATGCTTTGGCATGCGCACTTCGGCTGGAGGCTGGCAGTTTGCAGCTCGGTGGGCGTGCGCCGTGGGCGATACCGGCTGCGGATTTGCAAGCGCTGCGGGGCCAACTATTTTTAGCACCGCAAGTGCCGCCGCTGCCGCCGCGCCAGCGCGTCATCACCAGCGTGTTGGCGGGCCGTTTGCCGCAGCAGTCCCTGCTGGAGAGCCTGCGCAGTTTGTTTTATCCCTCCAACATCCCTTTGGCTGACGCTGCGCTGGCACGCTTTGACTTGAGCGACAAACTCTTTGAGCGGGTCGACCGCCTCTCCGGCGGAGAGCGCCAGCGTGTGGGCCTGGCACGGGCATTGGTGGCAATGTCTGCCGCTGCGCCGGACCGCCCCAAGCAAGATGCCGCTCCCTCGGGGGGCAGCTACGTGCGCGAAGCAACAAGCGGGGGGGCGACTCTCCTGTTGGTGGATGAGCCGCTCAGCGCGCTCGACCCCACCCGCGCGGTGCAGGCCATTGACACCTTGACCCAAGCAGCCCGCGAAAAGGGCGCAACCCTGGTGGCTACTTTGCACCATGTGGAGATGGCGCTTGGGCATTTCCCGCGCATCATTGGCATGCGCGCTGGGCAGGTAGCCTTTGATTTGCCAGCCGCCCAGGTCACCCCGCAATTGCTGCAAGAGCTGTATGCACAGCATTTGCATGAGCTGACAGGCCCGGCTCCCGAAGCGCAGGATATTGTCTCTGCACCGGCTGTGCCAGCGGCGATGCACTGCCGATAAGCAGCATGGCAAATTTGGCAACTGCAAGTACCCCCTCAAGACCGGCACCCGCGCTGCGCGACCCCGCATGGTCTGGCAGGGTGTTTTGGATGCTGGCCAGCCTGGTGCTGCTGTGGCCCATGCTGGTACTCACAGAGTTCAAGCCCTGGGTGTTGTTTGAGGCGTCCAGCTTAAAGCCAACGCTGAGGTTTTTAGGCGATTTTTTCCCACCAAAAATCGAGGGCGAATTTTTATGGCTGGTGGCCCGGGAAACCTGGCGCACCGTGGCTATTGCGACTGCTGGCATTGCGCTGGCTTTGTTGCTGGCGGTACCGCTGGCACTGCTGTCGGTGCGGGTGCTCTCCGTGTCCGCCTTGTCGGGGCGCATGGATACCCTGCCCAGTGTGCTGCGCACGGCTACCCGCTGGGTGATGATTGTGCTGCGCAGCGTGCCCGAGCTGATCTGGGCACTGGTGTTTGTACGGGTCGTGGGGTTGGGGCCCACAGCGGGCGTGATAGCCATCGCGCTCACCTATGGCGGCATGCTGGGCAAAGTGTATGCCGAGATTTTGGAAAGCGGCGAGGGCCATGCCACGCAAAGCCTGCTGCGCAATGGCAGCGGCCGCATGCAAGCCTTCTTCTACGCGCTGCTGCCGCAAAACGCCGCCGAGTTGACCAGCTACACCGTGTACCGCTGGGAGTGCGCTATCCGATCCTCTGCGGTACTGGGTTTTGTAGGCGCGGGCGGCCTGGGCCAGCAGATGGATGCCTCGATGAAAATGTTCAACGGCTCCGAAGTGGCCACCATGCTGATCGTCTTCATGGCGCTGGTCTGGTTGGCCGACAAAGCCAGCGCGTGGCTGCGCGTGCAGTTAGGGTGAACGTGAAATGAGCACACCTGAGCAGCAGCGCGCCGCCGGGCCGCCCCAAGGCGCGCTAGCCCCCACGGGGGGCAGCGAAGTACACGCAGTGACGAGCGTGGGGGCAACTAATCCCCCCTTGCGCCTGCCGCCGCCATTGTTTGACGCACGCTGCAAAGCCTGCTGGTTTGTCTTTGGCTTGGTCTGCCTGACCATAGCGAGCTTCTGGAGCCTGGAGCTCAAATGGGCGCAGTTCTTCAGCGTGGATGCTGCACGCAAAATGGGCCGGTTCATCGGCGAGCTTTTGGTGCCCGAAACTGCGCCGAAGTTTTTGGGTAAATTATTTTGGGCCACCTGCGAAACCTTGGCCATGAGCGCGCTGGGTACCTTGATTGCCATGGTGTTGGGCTTGGCCCTTGCCGTACCGGCCAGTAAAGCCTATGCCAGTGACCCTGCGCGCTTGCGCGGCGTCACCCGTCTGGTGCTCAACGCGCTGCGCAGCATCCCCGAGCTGGTGTGGGCCTCGTTGCTGCTGATCAGCGCCGGACTGGGGCCGTTTGCGGGTACCTTGGCGCTGGCCTTGCACACCACGGGCGTGCTGGGCCGCTTGTTTGCAGAGAGCTTGGAGAACGCGCCCGCAGGCCCCGCAGCGGCGCTGCGCACACACGGCGTGGCCGAGGGCCGGGTGTTTTGGTATGCCACCTTTCCGCAGGTGCTGCCCCAGCTACTGAGCTACACCTTGTACCGCTGGGAAAACAATATCCGCGCCGCCGCCGTGCTGGGGGTAGTGGGTGCGGGCGGTTTGGGGCAAATGCTGGCCTTCCACATGGGGCTGTTCCAAATGCAGGAGACCAGCAGCATCTTGATCGCCATGCTGTTGTTGGTGGCGATGGTGGACGCGCTGAGCTACTGGTCGCGGCGGGTGATGACGCGTTGACCTGTGCTCGTGCCCACTAGGCCGCGCGCTTGGCGGCAGCCACCTTTTTCGGTGCCGCTGTCTTTGCCACAGCTTTCTTGGCGGCCACCGCCTTCTTGACCGCCGCCGGTGGAGCGGTTACTTTTTTGGCAGCCGCTTTGACAGTCGCTTTGGCAGTCGTTTTTGGAGGTGCAGTTTTCTTCGCCAACGGCCACCTCGACGCAGTCTTCTTCGCTACCGCTGTCACAGGCCGCATAAACGCTGCTTCCAGCTCGTCCAGCGCCTCGCCGGTGTACACCGCCACCCGCTGCATATGCGGTACTGAGGCGTGGCAACCGGTGAAGCCAAAGTTCATGAAGCCGGCATAGCTCTGGCAGGTAATGTTCAGTGCCTGGCCGTGGGTGACGATGGACGCCGGGTAGGTGGCCAGCAGCTCGGCACCGCGAAAGTACATGGGCTTGTCGGGCCCTGGCACGTTGGAGATGGTGACATTGAACATCGGCCGCGTGCGCCCACCAATGCCGGTCAGCAAGGTGAGCAAAGTAGGGGCCATGAGCAGCACGGTGTACTGCGTCATGGCTTTTTTGGGCAAACTTTGCACATGCTCTTTGGCATGCTGCACCGAGGCGCGGATGGCGGCCAAACGCTCGGCCGGGTCTTCAATGTCGGTGGCTAAAGTAGAGATGATGAAGGTGATGGCGTTGCCAGTGTTCTCGTCGTCCTTCGGGCGCACCGACACTGGGATGCCCGCAGTCAGTGGCTTGTCGGGCAGACTGTCGCTGTCCAGCAAAAAGCGCCGCAGCGCGCCGCCGCAAATGGCCAGCACGATGTCGTTGAGCGTGCAATCGGCCGCAGTAGCCAGGTTACGCATGCGCTCCAAGCTGAACTGCTGGGTGGCAAAGCGGCGCTTCTCGCGCACCCGGCCATTCAAAATGGAGGCTGGTGCGTCAAACGGCACCATCATGCCCTCGGATGAATCGCCCACGCGCTTGACCATTTTTCCAAAGGCCATGATCAGCTGGGGAATCGACTTGGCCTGCCCGCTCAGCGCATCTACTGCTGCGCTGGCGGCGTTGGCAAAGGTGGGCGACGAGGTGTCGCGCTCTGCGCCCGGCTCTTGCGCGGCCCGGGTAGCCAGGCCGATGGCCCAAAACGGCGGCGACTTGAGGCTTTTTTCGCGGTCAGTAGCCATCGCCCGCTGCAACAGCTTCATGCCGCTCACACCGTCGATCAGCGAGTGGTGCATTTTGATGAACATGCCAAAGCGCTCGCCTTCCAGCCCTTCGATCAAGGTGCACTCCCAGGGCGGGCGGCTCAGATCGAGCGGCTGGCTTTGCAGGCGCGCAACCAGCTCACCCAGCTCCCGCTCGCCACCCGGCCAGGGCAGGGCGGCGTGGCGCACATGGTATTCCATGTCCATGTCGTCGTCTTCAATCCAGGCGGGCACCGGGTTTTTGTTGAAGGCGTATTTCAGGCGCCGGTTCCATGGCGCGACAAACTCGCGGTGGCCGCGAAAGTCTGCCATCAACTGCAGCATGAAGTCTTTGGGGGCTCCAGGCGGCAGTTTGAAAGGCAGCAGGCCCCCCACGTGGTTGGGGGTAGCGCGGGTTTCGGTAAATAGCCAGGCTGCGTCCAGCGGGCTTAAGCGGGTGCTGGTCATGGTGCGTGCCTTGGCTTTTAGTTGCGCGGGTTTCAGCCTTGATGCCACACCACTTTGCTGCGGGCCTTGGCCCAGTTCTCAAAATGGTCGCCATAGTGCTTCTCAACCACGTTGCGTTTGATCTTGAGTGTGGGGGTGACAAAGCCACCCTCTACTGTCCACTGCTCGTGCACCACCACCACAAAGTCCAGGCGCTCGTGCGGGTCCAGGGTTTCATTTACCTTCTTCAGGTGGGCTTCCAGCTCGGTGGTGAACTCCTTGCGGGCATCAGCTTCTTTCAGCGTGTCCCACTGGCCTGCGGGCAGCATGGCCAAGGCAAAAGGCTGCGGAAAGGCCACGCCCGATACCAAGCAGGCTTCAATTTTGGTGAAGGCACCCAGCTTGGTCTCAATCGGCGCGGGCGAGACGTATTTGCCTTTGCTGGTTTTAAACTGTTCTTTGGCGCGGCCCACAATTTTCAGGCGGTTTTGCTCGTCAAACTCACCCAAGTCGCCAGTTTTCAGCCAGCCATCGGCGGTCATGGTCTCGGCCGTCTTCTCGGGCTCTTTGAAGTAGCACTGCATATGGGCAGGGCCCCGGGTTTGTACTTCGCCTGCGTCAGACAACCTCACCTCGCAGCAGCTGGTGGCGTTGCCCACATAGCCGATGCGCGACTTGCCGGGGACCGACGCCGTGGCGAAGGCAAACTGCTCCGTCATGCCGTAGCCTTCCAGCAGCTCCAAGCCCAGCTTGCGGTACCACGCCATCACTTCGGACGGCAAAGGCGCTGCGCCGGTACCTGCCACGCGCATCGAGTCCATGCCCAATTGCTTGAGAATTTTCTTGCGCACAATACCGCCCAGGATGGGGATGGAGATCAAGGTGTCGAGTTTTTTGGGTGGCATTTTCTTGAAAATGCCTTGCTGGAACTTCACCCAAAGGCGCGGCACCGAGAAGAAAATAGTGGGGCGCGCGCGCTGCAAGTCGAGCAAAAAGCTGTCCAGGCTTTCGGCAAAAAAGATATGCATGCCGTGGTACAGGCACTGCCCTTCCACCAGGCAGCGCTCGGCCACGTGGGCCAGCGGCAAATACGACAGCATGCGGTCTTGGCTGCTGGTTTGGATGTTGTCCATCAGCGCCTTGGCGGTGTGGCTAAAAGCCTCAAAGCCATGCACCGCACCTTTGGGCATGCCGGTGGTGCCGGAGGTGTAGATGATGGTGGCCATGCCATTGCCTGGGAAGGTCGGGCTCTCTTTCATTGGCTGGGTGGCTTTGACAATGTCTTCCCACGCGGTAAAGCCTTTGAGGCCCGGCTTGGCATCGCACAGCGGGGTGGTGATACACGGCATGCCCTCAGGGATGCCCGGCTGCATGGACTTCCAGTCGTCCAGCTTGCCCACAAAGCACAGTTTGGTCTCGGAGTGGGCCATGATCTGGCGCACCGTCTCGGCCACCAGGTTCGGGTAAATTGGCACGCTCACATAGCCGGCCATCCAGATGGCCAGGTCGGACATAAGCCACCAAGAGGTGTTTTTGCTCATGATGGCGATGCGTGCGCCTTCGCCAAAATTTTGCGCCTTCAGATAGGTAGCCATGCGGCGTGTCTCTTCCATGGCCTGGGCCCAAGTCCAGTCACGCACCACGCCGCCGCCCATGGGCTGGGTGAATAAAATTTCGTTAGCGCGGGCTTTTTCCCAATGGTAGGCGCGTTGTAGTGGCAGATCGCTAGGTTCTATTTTGGTCATGAAGGCTCCTTAATGGATGTCTGAAACAGGTACAACAAGCACCTTAGCCGATATGCCCGGCTTTGTATCTCATAGTTCTCCCTAATAGGGGGCCTGCTGGCAAGCGAGCGCTGGGCCGCTAAACCGACCGCCTTTATCAAGATAAAACGGCCTGCAGATCAATTAAATGATGCGGGAGTAGCTATTAATTAGAGAGCGTTTTGCGTTGGGCCAGCAAACGAATTAGATGTCTCACTCCAATCGTCCACGGCGCAATCTGGTCGCTGGTGTTCACTTGATTGGTGAGGCAGCCCAGCCGGGGCGTATGCACACTCACCATGTCGCCCACCGCATGGGTAAAGCCCTGGTCTTTGGCAAAACGGTCTTGGGTAGGGGCAAACATGGTGCCTAAAAACAGCATAAACCCATCCGGGTATTGGTGATTGGCGTTGATGGTTTGCGCCACCAGGTCTAGCGGGTCACGGCTGATCTGGCTGATGGCACTGCTGCCTTGCATCAAAAAGCCTTTGTCGTCCGTCACGGTCAGCCCCAGCTCGCATTGGCGCACATCGTCCATACTGAAATGCGCGTCAAACAGGCGGATAAACGGGCCAATGGCGCAGGACGCATTGTTGTCTTTGGCTTTGCCCAGCAGCAGGGCGCTGCGGCCCTCAAAATCGCGCAGGTTCACGTCGTTACCCAGCGTCACGCCGTGCACCACGCCGCTGGGGGACACGGCCAACACAATCTCTGGCTCGGGGTTGTTCCAATGGCTCTCGGGGTGAATGCCAATCTGCGCGCCCGTGCCCACCGCGCTCATCGGCTGGGATTTGGTAAACACCTCGGCGTCTTTGCCAATGCCCACCTCCAGGTACTGGCTCCACAGGCCTTGCTGCAAAAGCACTTCTTTGACCTTCATCGCCTGCTCTGACCCAGGCACCACGGCGCGCAGGTTGTCGCCCACAATCTTTGAAATGCTCTCGCGCACCGCCTGCGCCTTGCTGGCGTCACCGCGCGCCTGCTCCTCAATCACCCGCTCCAGCATGCTGGCCACAAAGGTGACGCCAGCGGCTTTGATGGGTTGCAGGTCGCAGGGGGCGAGGAAGTAGGGCGCACTCAGGTTGCGCGTGGCCTCCACGCTGTTGGCCAGCACAGCGGCGGTGTCGGCAATGCGCGGCAACTGCGCGCGGGCGGCGGCCACAGCCTGCGCAGGCGCGGGCAGGGCCAGCAGGTCGGCGCTGGTGGCGGCCACGGCCGACAGGTCGTACACCGCAGTGGGCGTCACCAGGCACAGCACGGGGCCAAGGTCAGCCAGCCATACGCGGCCAATCAGCAGCGCGCGGTCAGCGTCCTGGGGGAGGGGGCTAGGAAGTTTCATACTTAAAAATATACACTAAACCATATTCATGCAGCCAATAGGGCGCTAGCGCAATAAATCATTGCGGGGGCAGCTATAAAAAGCGTAGTAACTATGCCGCTACAAAGTCTGCCGGTAGCGCTCCAGCATCTGTTCCTGCGTCTCAAACACCGTGTCTGGCTTTGCGCGGTCCGCTATTTGGTCGCGCAGCATCTCGCCCATGCTGGGCATCACGGCGCGCTGGGCATGGCGGCTGGCGTCCCACAGGGCAGAGCGCATTAGCGCCTTGGCGCAGTGCAGGTACGATGCCTGCACCGTCACCTTGATCACCAGCTTGGGCACGCGCCGCTCGTCTTCGCACAGCTTGCAGTCAGAGTCCGATGTAGACAGCACCGCGCTGCCGTTGACCCGCAGCGTCTCGTCCATGCCGGGCAGCAAAAACAGCAGGCCCAGTTGCCCGGTCTCAATGATGTTTTGCAGCGTATCTAGCCGGTTATTGCCCGGTGCGTCTGCAAGTAGCAGCGTGTGCGCGTCCACCACTTTCACAAACCCCGGCGCACCGCCGCGCGGCGACGCATCCATCGCCCCGCCCTTACCGCAGCTGGATAAAACGACAAACGGCGACAGGCTGACAAAACGCACAGCATGCGCGTCCAGCGCAGGCAGCTCTTTCATGACCGAGCGCTCGCCCGCCGGGCCGTAGAGGGCGCGCAGAGATTCGATACTGGTGATGTGCATGGCGGCGTGCTCCATGAAAAGGTAAGGACTTTAACTGGTACTTGCAGGCAGATATTACAAGCATTTTAGGCCTCTAGCGCAATAAAATATTGCGGGAGAAGCTATAAAAATAATAGTATTGCACAGGCAACCAGCATGCCCTACGCCATGCCTCAACCCCATGCCTCACTTTATTCGTGACTGTAAGTCTTAAAACCCCGACCCCGGCTCCTGCAAAAACGCCAGCTCTTGCGGCGTAGACGCGCGGCCCACGATAGCGTTGCGGTGCGGGTAGCGGCCAAAGCGCTCCAAAATAGCCAAGTGCTGCCGCTCAAAGCGCAGGTTGTCCTCCAGCCCCGGCAGCGCAAACAGGCGCAGCGCCTCTTGGTGCACCGCCAGCGACTCGCTGTGCATATACGGCATGTAGACAAAGCTGCGCTGTGCCAAAGACAACTGCGCGTCGTCCCCACGCAGCACCAACTCTTGCGCCAGGCACAGCGCCAGCGCGTCTTGCGCAAACGCCCTCGGGGTGTCACGCCACACGTTGCGAGAGAACTGGTCTAACACAATGATCTCCGCCAGTCGCCCCGCAGCCGTAGCCCGCCAGCCAAACAGCTCGCAGCGCGCCGCCCGCTCCAGCAGCGCGCCAAAGCGCTGCACCATCAGCGCGTCCAGCGCAGCGTCTTTAGCAAAGTGCTGCTTTTCGGTCAGCTCTTCAAACCAGAAGTGGAGGATGGTTTCGGGTTGCATAGCGTTAAATGGCCGGGTTGCGTACCGGGCCACCCGTCCAGTTTTGGGTAGGCAGTTTGTAGCCCTCGGCAGCAAGCTGTTTTTTAGCGTGGCTAGCCGCCTTGCGCAGCGCCAAGGCTACCTTGTCTTGCTCGCTTTGGCGAGGCAAGCCAGCAGCGCTACCTATGCTGCGAGTTGTTTTAGATGGAGCCATTTTTCTTTGTCCGTTACGCTACTGCGTTTGGCGCTACCCGTTGCAACGGGCGCCAGCATACCAGTTGAATTATCTAGCACCGCCCATTTGTCGGCAAGCGCCAGGTAGAGTTCAAACAAGTTGTGCAGGCTGCGCTGAAAACGCCGCTCAATATTCTGCTGCGCTATGTTATGCCCACCCCGCTTCACACGCAGCGCCATACGGTTAACTGCCAGCGTTGTCAGCCTGGTATGTTCTGCCGCGTCCAGCGCACGATGTCGCTGGCGCTCATGGCACCGGCCTGGCGGGCCACCTCAAAGCCATTGACAAACAG